>JANLQP010000038.1:0-44069 GCA_031367895.1 Hyphomicrobiales bacterium | reverse complement strand
CGATGATGAGTTTCTTCACGTCGCGCTCTCCTCAACCATTCCTGTCGGTTTCCACTATCGCTGGACGAGTGTAGCGGCCACGGTGCAGGGGGCCAGCATCACAAACGCTCGGCTGAGCGCCGGGTGCGTGCGTCCTCGGTGTTTGCATCCGGGCGCGCGCTCTCCTACGTGGCCGATTATATAATCGCGGCGCAAGTGCAACGCGATGGGATGATGGACCTGTGGGCGGCGCGGCGTGCATCGAGGTCAATGCTCAAAGTTCGGGCACGCCACGTGGAACGTGCCCGATCCTCAGCCTTGATAGGCTTCAACCTTGATAGGCTTCAACCTTGATAGGGATGCGTCGTGACCCAATGGCGCGCAATATCGATGCGCCGAGTAATCCAAACGTCTTTGCGCGCCATCACGTGATCGAGCAACCGCTGGAGGCCGGCCGCCCGCGCGGGATGCCCGATCAAGCGGGGATGCAGCCCAACCGACATCATCTTCGGGTGCCGCGCGCCTTCCTTGTAGAGCATGTCGAAAGCGTCGCGAATGAACGAGAACCATTCGTCGGACGTGCCCATCCAACCCGCGTACTTGCCATCGTTGTTCGTCAACGAATATGGCACCACCAGATGCGGGCGGCCATTGACCTTGGTCCACAGCGGCAGCTCGTCGCCGTAGTAGTCGCTGTCATAGACAAATCCACCGTGCTCGACGACGAGACGGCGCGTATTCAAACCGGGTCCATAGCGGCAATACCAGCCCTCGGGACGTTGCCCGATCGTCTTCTCGAACGACACCATGGCGCGCCGGATGTGCTCGCGCTCCTCCGCCTCAGGCAGATCGTACTGCTTGATCCAGCGCCAGCCGTGACTGCACACGTCCATGCCCGATTCACGGATCGCCTTGGCGATCATGGCATTGCGCTCGAGCGCGAGCGCACACGCGAAGAACGTGACCGGCAGCTTGCGCTCCTGAAACAGGCCGAGCACGCGCCAGAACCCGACGCGGCTGCCGTATTCGAACATGCCTTCGCCGGCGAGGTCACGCCCTTGGATACCCTGCGCCCGGCCATAAGCCTCGGTGTGCTGCACTTCGGTGTAGCCCTCGCCGTCCTGGACCGACGGCTCGGAGCCTTCCTCGACGTTGATGACGAAATTGATCGCGAGCCGCGCGTTGCCCGGCCACTTCGGGTCAGGCGGATTGGGGCCGTAGCCGACGAAATCACGGACATGGGACTCGGACATCGAAGCCTCCAGATGCAACGCCGCTGCCGTTCGAGCAGGCGACGTTTTGCAGACCTATCGCGCGGCCAACCGCGAGATGTCGTCATGGATTTCGTTCAACACGAGACGCATGTGCGCGGCAAAAGCCGGCGTCGTTGGATCGCGGGGCCGTGGCAGGTCGACCGGGATGATCTTTCGAATCCGGCCCGGCCGCGGCGTCATGATCACGATCCGATCGGCCAGGAACACGGCCTCGTCGATGCTGTGCGTGACGAAGACCACGGTTGCGCGGTGCAGCTGCCAGACGCGCAGCAACTCCGCCTGCATGATACCGCGCGTCTGCGCATCCAACGCCCCGAACGGCTCGTCCATCAGCAGGATCTTCGGGCTGGTGGTCAGTGCGCGGGCAATGCCGACGCGCTGGCGCATGCCGCCCGACAATTCGTGGGGATACTTGTTCTCGAAACCCGAGAGGCCGACGACCTTGATCAGATCGTCGGCGATCTGCATGCGCTTGGCTGACGGCACGCCGCGCGCCTTGAGGTTGAAGGCGATGTTGGTGCGTGCCGACATCCATGGAAACAGCCCGTGCTCTTGGAAAACGACGCTGGCATCGGCGTGCGGTCCCTGCAGCGATTCCCCATTGATGGTGACCGTGCCCGAACTGGCGGGTTCGAGGCCGGCCAGGATCTGCAGCAACGTGGACTTGCCACAACCCGACACGCCGAGCAGGCAGATGAACTCGCCGAACTCGGCCTCGAGACGCACGTTGTCGAGCGCGTGCACCTCTTCGGCGCGGCGGCGATAGATCTTGGTCACACCATTCAGATCGATGAAGCTCATGCCTCGAGAACCAGGCCTTCCTGCCAACTGCAAAAGTATGTCCGCATCATGCGAATGAGCTGGTCGAACAGCAGTCCGATCGTACCGATGACGATGATGCCGGCGACGATCTGGTCGGGTCGAAAGATCATCTGAGCATAGAGGATCATGTACCCGAGCCCGGACTTCACCGCCATCATCTCGGCCGTGACGACGGTGAGCCAGCCGGCACCCGCGGCGAGGCGAAAGCCGGTCAGGATCGACGGCAGCGCGCTCGGCAGCAGGATGTCGCGCAGCACGAGGCTATCGGGCGCCTTCGCCGCGCGGGCGACCGCCAGCAGTGTCCGCTCCACGTTCTTCACGCCAAAGATCGTGCTGATCACAATCGGCCAGAACGCCGCGAGCCAGATCAGGATGATTGCCGGCCGGTCACCGATGCCGAAGAACATGATGGCGAGCGGGATCAGCGCGATGCCGGGAAAGCAACGGAAGATCTGGATCGTCCAGTCCATCAGCCGGTCCAGCAACTTGTAGCGCCCGATCAGGAGGCCGATCGGGACTGCCGTGACGAAAGCCACGCTCACGCCAAAGGCGACGCGGGCGAGGCTCGCCTGCGTGTGTTTCCAAAGCAGCGGCCATTCCTCGATGAAGACGTTGGCCACCTGCGCCGGTGTCGGAAACAATGCAACGGAGTAGACGCCGGCGCGCGCGGTGATCTCCCATGCGACAACAAGCACGATGAGCGGTATGGCACCGAGCGGAAGCCGGCTAAGAATATTGGACATGGGATTCTCAGCCGAGCGACGTGTTGATGAACTTATCCCAGTCCGGCAGCTTTTCGGCCATCTTGGCATCGAGCATCATCGCGCCCAGCGACTCGATGCCCTTGCGGAAACCTGGCCCCGACTCGGTGGTGAAGAAGATGTTCTTCAGCGACTCCTGCGCAACGTTGAGAGGCATATTGAGCGACTTGACGATGGCCTCGGCCGCAAACGTCGAATCCTTGATGAGTTCGGCCGTCGCCGATTTGTGGGCCTTCAGGACCGCCTTCGTCGTCTCCGGGAACTTCTGGATGAAATCCGGGGTGGCGATGAGCCCGAGGTTGGTCTTGCCCATCGGCGTGTCATAGGGCGCCCATAGCGGCTTGCCCCAACCGTTCAGCGCCACGTAGGCCGCGTGCGGTTCGAAAATAATGGCGCCGTCGAGGTCGCCGCGCTGCATCGCGACCGGCATATCCGGATTGTTCATGAAGACCAACTCGACATCCTTGGCAAGCCCATCCTTCTGCAGCCGCCAGAGCAGCGAAATGTGCGAAATGCTGGCCGCCTGAACCGCGACTTTCTTGCCTTTCAAATCGGCGAGGCTGGTCATCTTTGGCCCGCCGAGCAGATACCAGCCGCCGTCCGTCGCGTTCGACATGACGACCAGCGGAACGCCCCGTCCTGCCAAGCCGATGGCCGCATTGATGCCGCCGTAGCCGATCTGGATGTCGCCGGATGCTATCGCCTGCATGCGCTGCGTGATGTTCGGGAAGTTGATCACCTCCGCCTCGATGCCGGCCTGCTCCTTCAGAAACTTCGGCAGCAGATAGCCAGCGGCCGTCGTGCCGGCGAGGATGTTGCCGATCTTGATCGACTTCGGTTCGGCGGCGAGGCTCTCGCGGCTGAGAATGGCGGGTGCAGCGAGTGCGGTGGCCGTCACAGTGGCAAAGCGGCGTCGGGTGATCATCGATGGTCTCCTGGATTTGAAAAATCGAGCCGCTGTCAGGCCCGGATTCTGCTCGGCTGGCTGAATGATCAGGTCGATGTTGGTACCGCCGACCAAGGCGGTAGCGTTGCGACAAGTCTGGCGATATGGTCAGGACCGCCGCGCGCCATCCATGTCGCCGCCGCGAGATTGGCGAACAGGACCTGCATGCGTAGGTCCGTCTCGTCATACATATACCGGGCTTGCGCCGCCGTATTGAACATCCCGATGACCTCGGTCCCCCAGATCATCGGCACGTACACCGAGCACCCGACGCGGCCGGACGCCAGGATCTGGCGGAAGATCGGATCGACATCGGTGTTGGGGACGACGGCGGGAACTCCGGTTTTGACGGTATGGCCGGGCCTGCTGTCGGCTGTGCTGATGCGTGCGTGGCGCTGGCTGGCCGGGAAGCCATGATCGGCGTGCAAGATCATGTGATCACGCTGCGGCGCAATAATGAACATGCCGGACACGACGTACTGGGTTTCGCCGGGCTTCAGCGCACCGGGTTTCGCGGGCGCATCCGGATCACCCAGCAACTCGCACGCCGCCATGGTCAAATGCCAGACGGCCTGCTCGGGATCGGTTTCGGCGCGGCACCGTTCTGTGGCCAGCTCGAAGCCCCGTGTGACCCGCTCATAGTATGCCCTGTCTTTTGCCATCATTCCCTCTTGGCGCTGCGCACCGCAGACACGTGAACGGACGCCCAGGCTACTGTCAGCGATTGAGCGCAATCATGGCAAGTTCGATTTCGCAGGAGATCTGGACGGCTGTTTGCCAGTTATTTGGACGTCGAACCATGGGATTCCGTGAAGTCACGCCTGCGCCAGCGGCGCAGGGCGTCGGCTGCCTGGATCGAGCGCCGGCGACCACGATGGCCGCGCGCTGGTGGCTCATGAACTAGGACACAATCGCGAGTGTCAGCAAGAGGGCATTCAGTGGGTTGATCGAGCGACTGACTGACGATCTCCCGCATGACCGTATGACGCGCCTCGTGCACCACCTCGTTCGGACCGACGACGCGCAGTCGCGCCTCGGCCTCCACGGGAGCTAGCCCGCTTGCCGAGCTGTCCGGACGTTGCGGCGCCTGGTCCGGGGCGGCGCGCGCCACCTCACCGAGTGTTACACGGCTTGGGAACGATCATCGTGTAGACGTCGCAGTCCGGTGCCAAAGCAGGTTCAAAATGTAATCGGCCAAGGCCGTCACTGGAACAATTCTGTTGAAGAAAGCACTGCCTGCCAACTCGTGGGCCGATCAAGCTTTCAGCCGGCCAGTTGAGCGAGGATCTTGCTCCATGTTTCAGCCCCGACTGCGCTGCGAGGGAGGACTTGCCCCATCGGAACTTTGGTCGCGGCCTGGGCGCGCTGGACACCCTGATCGAGATGCTCCAGGTCCAGGTACTCCTCACCTTCGCTCAGCCGCGACGCAGATTCTGCGGTGCTGACCCTGGCTACTTCTTCGCTCGACAGCATCTTCAGGATGGTTTCGCGGACGACAAGCTCGGCGCGTTTCGACACTGTCATGGTCTAACTCCATTCGGGTTGAGACGTAGGAACAAAGCCGTGAGGGCTGGCGGACGTTGATCCGGTCTGCGGGACGCCGATATTCAACGTGCCAGATCAGAGCCGCCCGAGAAGGACGAGAATAAGAACGACAACCAATATTGTGCCGAGGACGCCATTGCCGCCGTGCCCAAAGCCGTACCCGTAGCCGCCAAAGCGGCCACTGAAGCCGCCTAGCAGCGCAATGATGAGGATGATGAGGAGGATGGTTCCGAGAGACATCGATCGTTCTCCGTGATCTGGACATAACGACGTCGATAGCCGTTTGTTTCGGTCTTGCCCTGCGGCGCACGCACCATTTACCGAACCTTGATGCTGCTCAGTGAACCCAACAGCCCGAACGCTTGCAGCAACCAAAGCACCACGGCGATCACAACCACACCGTTGAGGATCGACTTGATCTTGCCGTCCATCGGCATGTAATTGTTGACCAACCAGAGCAGAACTCCGACGACAATGAGGACGATAACAACGTGCACGAGGTCCATTTCACTCTCACTATTTTGAGGCGTATCAAATCCAAGTGTGCCGGGATTTCTTCAGTTCATTGTTTCTCAATTTTGACGTTCGGCAATTGTATGGACACGGTGCTCCTTTGGTTCTGATAGTAGAAGTAACCAAGCACCCCGACGGCAACAATGAGCGCTCCGATCAGCAATGACTTGAAATTCGACATAGGTATCTCCTGTGTGGACCGAATTTGGGTGATTGATCCTTGGCGCGCTCAGCGCCATGCAGTTCCGAATTTGGACGCGATCACCCTCAAAGACATTGATGTGCGTCAAATCGCATCGCTTCCATTGCGAGCCGTCTTCTTGAGAAACGGGATACCGGCGGGCGCAACGGATCGATCGTGCCCCACCGGTCCCCGACGATCCTGCACCACGTGTCGAGTTGCCGCGATGGACAGATCATGTTCGAGGCAATCGCCTCAGGTCTCGCGAATGATGGCGAATGATACCGTTGTGCAAATTGTTTGACCTGTGCTTCGCCGCTGCCCGCGCCATCCGGCCGGCTCCCTGCAGGGAAGTCGGATGGCGCAAAGTAAAAGCGATACCGGCGCCTGGCTGGTCGATGACAGGTCGAACATTTTGCTCGCCGGTATGATCCAGCGTCAATGATCGAGAAGATCGTGAACCGCTTTGCGCAGCAGGGCCTCGTCTTGCGGGCATTGCGCGGGATTGCCGGCGCGATGCCCCCAATTCGAGTGGATCGGGCGCAATTCGGCATTGGGCATCAGCCGCGTTTCGATTGCGCTGTCCGCCACCGTAAAATAGAGGTCGGTCGTCGACGGAATGATGATGGACCGCGCCGTAATGGCGCCAAGCGCTTGGGCGAGATCGCCTTTGAAAATCGGGTTGTCGGAGATGTCCGATTGTGTCCACGTGTCGATCATCGACAAGAGATCCTCGCCGGTGCGGCGGAGATAGTTGCCTTCCCAGGCGCGTACGAGATAGTCCTCGAGCGAGGCGTAGCCGATGCCTTCCCACAGACGCTCGCGATAGAACGCCTGGCTCATGGCCCAACCGGCATAGACGCGCGCAAAGGCACGCAAGCCGCGAACGGGGCGTTCCGTGAAGCGCCCGTTGTTCCAGGCCGGATCGGCCGTCAACGTCGCGCGTATCCCCTCCAGGAACACCTTGTTGTGCGGGCTGGTGCGCGCGGACGTGCACACGGCGCAGATGCGCCGAACCCGGTCGGGGAAGATCGCGCCCCAGTGCAACGCCTGCTGTCCGCCCATGGACCAGCCATACGCGAGTGCCAAGCGTGAGATGCCGAACCGTTCCCTCAGCAGCCGGTCCTGCGCATGCACGTTGTCCCAGTGCGTGAAGGTTGGATTTCGCCCGAGGCCGAACGGTTCGGCGAGATTGCTCGGTGACGTCGAAAGCCCGTTTCCGAGCTGATTGGGAATGACGATGAAGTAGCGTTCCGGATCGAGCACGCGGTCGCGACCGATCAGCCAGTCGATATCGGTGTGCTGGGCGCCATAGGACGTCGGATACAGAATGACGTTCGACCTGTCGGGCGCCATTTGACCATAGGTCTTGTAAGCAAGATGCGCCTTGGGCAGCGTCAGGCCGCGCTGCAATGTCAAAGGGCCGAGATCGAAGGTCTCAAAGTCGGTCACGCGCGTTGATCCTTTTCATTCATGACGCAGGCTGCTGCACAATTATAGCGATCGGCCCGCCGCCGTCTGGTCCTTGATGCTCAGCGCCGCCCGAGACAAAGAGGTCCGTCCGCCCGATCGCGGCCGCGACGACACCGCCGACCAGTGCCCGTGCGTGCCGCGTCGCATGCACGTCGCTGTCGTCCCACATGATATGGCGCGCGCCACGAATGTGTCCCGATCGCGATGCCTCGGCCTTGCACAGTACCGCGAGGATGCGCGACCGTTGACTTGCGTCGAGTTGGCCCTGAGTTGGAAGTCCGGCAGCCGCCAGGACGCCGTGAACCGCCGGCAGATCGATAGCGTCCTGCATGACGCCGTGAGCGATGCTGGTCTTAGGCGACCAATCTACGCTGTTGCCGAGAACGATCACTTCGTTGCGCATCAGCTCGATCCCGGCCGATGCGCTCGCCCGCGCCGACCAGCGCCCGAAATCGTTGCAGATGGCGCCGTCGTTGATGCCTGCTGCGGGCACTTCATTCAACGCCACGGCGACGCCAAGCGCCGATGCCCCACGGGAAAATCCCATCGACGCGTAGGTATCGTGGGTGACTGTCGTGGCGCCGCGCGCCTGGGCCTCCGCCATTCTCTCACTGGTCAGCAAGGGACACTTGATCTGGACGTAATGGACGTCGCTCGGGCTCTCGATGCTCGCGTCAGTCATGGCCTGCCGGACGGCTGCAGCGGTCGCCTGCACCTGCGCCACTCGGCCAATCTCTTCGGGCAAGAACGTTCGCGTCGCGACGTGCGCCATGGCCAGCCCTTTGCTTCGGGTCTTCGAACTACACGAAGCCAGGTCGTCGCTGACGGAGAACACGAGGAAGTGCGGAGACAGCCCGCCCTCGGTCCCACCGGACATCACCATTGCGATGCGGTCGGCAACGGCGAACGGCGACACGTCGAGCGCGCCGGCCAATGCTGACTGCAACGCACTGACCGCGTAGCCGCGCGTGAAGTCGTTGACGCAGCCATTGCCCTCCGTCTTGCCGAAGATCGCTTTGATCGCGCGGGCCTGCAACGCACCTGAGCCGAATAGCGACATCAGCTGACTGACATCGCCGGGGTGGCGCATGCCGATCCGGTGCACGTGACATCGCCGCATGATGGGCAGCTCCTAGCAAATGTTCGAGTTCCAGCTCAGCCGGCCCGTGAGACGTAAGCGCGCCAGCCACCAAACGAGGAGATATCTGTTGCACCAACGACACCCTCTGGCTCGCACAAAAACCCTTTCGGGCGTGTGCCGTCGGCGAGCCTCAGCGTGCCGATGCCGAGCGGCGCCGGGATGGCTGACACAAACCGCGCGAAGCCTTCCGGTGGCAATGCCCAAACCTCGACGGCGATCGCTGTTCCGCCGTCGTCTGCCACACGCAGCAGACCAGGACGATGCGGTGGCCCGCCGGGCAGCGCAAACAACCGATAGCTGGGCTCCGTCCTGGTCGCACGGACGAGACAGCCGCCAAGTGCGGTGATTTCCCGGTTGAGCGCCAATCCCGACAAATGTGCGCCGACCACCGCAATCTCGCAAAAGCCTGCCGGTGTCTCCGGGGCTTTCGCTTGAACAGGCGCCAAGGGTGTGCGCGCGGCGCCCATGCCTACTCCAGAAGCGTTGTGAAATGCCCGACCGATGCCGGCCAATCGCGCATCGCTGCTCCGCGGTCCAATGAACGTCACGCCGGCTGCCAGCCGATCCGGGCGCCAGGGTCCCGGCACCGCCAAAGCCGCGAGATCGAGCAGGTTGACGAAGTTCGTGTAGAGGCCAAGCGCAGAGTTCGCTGCAATCGGATCGGCCGCGAGATCGGCGAGCGTTGGTGCATTCGGCGCTGTCGGCACCATCAGCGCATCGATACGTTGCCAGATGGGCTCGGTTGCACGCTTCATATCCTGCAGGCGATAGAGCCCCGCAAACGCATCGGCTGCCGTAAAACGCCGCGCGCCTTCGATGATGCCGCGTGTCACGGGATGCATGTCCGCGGGGCGGCTTTCGATAAATTCCCGGACCGCCTGGTACCGCTCTGCGACCCAGGCGCCTTCGTAGAGCAAGGCTGCCGTCTCGAAAAATGGTGTCAGGTCGATTTCGACGATCTTTGCATCGAGCGAGCGGACGAGCGCATCGCTCGCGCGCCACGCCTCGGCTGCTGCGGCGTCGCCAAGGAACCGTAGATCCTGCTTGCGCGGAACTCCGATACGACCACCCGGTGGCATGTTGCCGGGGCGTCCAAGCGTGACCGGCCGCGAATAGGAATCCTCCGGGTCGACGCCCGCGATCACGGAGTATGCAGCCCACGCGTCATCAACCGAGCCTGCAAATACGGACACGCAATCGAGTGTCCGGCAGGCCGGAAGAACACCTCGACACGATACGGCACCAACGGATGGCTTCAGCCCGACGATGTTGTTGAGCCCAGCGGGAATGCGGCCCGATCCCGCAGTGTCTGTGCCGAGTGCAAAAGTAACAATGCCCTGCGCCACGGCCACAGCAGAGCCCGAACTGGAGCCGCCGGGGACCAGTTCTGGATCAATCGCGTTGCGCGGCACGGGATACGGCGTTCGGACTCCGACCAGGCCAGTTGCGAACTGGTCGAGGTTCGTCTTGCCGATCAGCAAGGCACCGGCTGCGGTGAGGCTTTCGACAACCCGCGCTGAGCGGCCGGGCGTTGTGGCAAAGCCTGGGCATCCGGCCGTCGTCGGCATCCCCGCAACGTCGATGTTGTCCTTGACGGCGAACGGCACGCCCCACAAAGGCAGCCTTGCCGGATCGAAAGGTGGCAGCGCTCGGCATGCGGCCATCAGATCCGCCATGGGTACACGCGATATGAAGATGCCGGGGTCGGAGACCTCGGCAATGCGCGCCATGACGTGATCGATCACGCGCCCGGGGCTCAAACCTTGGGCAAATGCCGCATGTAACCGGATCAGGTCGAGATCGGTAGGCATCAGCGGCTCACCGGTTCGTCGATGACGCTCACATGTGCGGCTACAATGCGCCAACCCTCGGCGAAGCGGACCCAGGTCTGCATCTGCCGTCCGACCTTACCCGGTGCCGTTGGGCGGTGGAACAACGTCGAGGCAAGCGCTGTGTCGCGCCCGTATGCCGTGACAACCGTTCGCGATAGTGTCCGCGCCAGACCAGCTGGCGAGCGGGCTGCACGAAACCCCGCAATCTCGGCATGCCCGTAGAGGTTCTCGCCGATGCCGTAGCGCAGTGTCCGCGGATCGACCCGAAAGAGTTCGTCGAGCGTAGCAACGTCATTGCCGACCAACGCCGCCTCGTAACGGGCGGATGCCGCCGTCACCTCGGCGACCACATCCGGAAGGTCGATGTTCATTTCCGCCTCCTTCTAACTCATCAAGCCCGGTTGCCGGGCGACCGTCACGCCATCTTGCTCCAACGCATGCGCCACCGCCAAAGCAACATCCTCGCGCCATGGAGCGGCTATGACTTGGACACCGACCGGCAACCGGCCCGCAAACACGGGCACGGAGACGACGGGCAACCCAATGAAGGAAATCGGCTGTGTAAAGATGCCGAGGTTCGGACGGATCGGCATCTCGACGCCGTCGATCAGGAACGTTTTCTGTCCGATGGAGGGTGCCGCGCACGGCGTGGCCGGCGCCAACAACACGTCGACATCGTGAAAGAGCTTGCACACCTCGGCGACAAACCAGGCTCTGAACTTCTGCGCCGCCGCAATGAATGGCTGCGGGACAAGCGCGCCGGCCAGCAGACGATCCCGCACCGCCGGATCGAAATCGTGCGCCCGCTCGCGGAGCCGATCGAGATGCAGCGCCGCAGCCTCGGTGGCGGTTATGACATAGGCTGCGGCTCGAGCGCGCTGCGTTTCCTCGATCGCGATCTCCCGCGTTGCTCCGAGAGCGCGGGCAACGTGATGGACTGCCGCCAGGACGTCCGGCTCAGCACCTTTGTGGAAGTAGCCGCCGAGCTTTGCGATCCGCAGCGTTTTCGGTTTGACGTCAAGTCGCGCGCTTGCCATTTCGGCGGCACGCACTGCGCACGCAGGGTCGTCGCCATCGTGGCCCTGCAGGACGTCGTAGGCGAGTGCCAGATCGCGCACGGTGCGCGCGAGCGGCCCGACATGATCGAGGCTGGAAACAAAGGGAAACGTTCCCGCGCGCGACAATCGCCCGAATGTCGGTTTCAGCCCGAATATGCCGCATAGAGAGGCCGGCACCCGGATCGATCCGTTGGTGTCGGAACCGAGCGCAAGTGGCACGAGTCCGCCGGCCACCGCGGCGCCGGAGCCTCCTGACGATCCGCCCGTTATGCGTGTGGGATCGTGGGGATTGCGGGAAGGGCCGTCGTGGGCGTTGTCACCAACGAAGTCGTAGGCGTACTCGCCCATATTGAGCGCGCCGACGAGAATACCGCCCTGAGCTTCCAAGCGCCGGACGAGCGCGGCATCCCGCCGTGCCGGTGCCATGTCACGATTTATCTTCGAACCCGCCAAAGTGGCGATGCCGGCCACGTCGAACAGATTCTTGACCGCGAACGGGACGCCAGCCAGAGCTGGCATCGGCTCCCCCCGCGCGTGGCGGGCATCGAGAGCCTCTGCTGTTGTGCGCGCGCGTTCGCCAAGCACGGACGTGAAGGCATTCAATGACGCATTAGCGGTCGCAATCCGAGCGAGCGTGTGGTCGATGACTGAGAGAGCCGTCGTTTCGCCGGCTGTCACGGCAAGCGCTATTTCAGCGGCCGTCGACCATGCACAGATGATCGTCATGTCGAATCGTCCGCAGATGAGCCTTCAATCGCCGGCAAACGAAACATATTGGCAGGATCAGTCGTGTCCGGCACCGGGAATTGCGCAACCAAACGGGCGAAACGCAGGGCCGTCTCCAGGTTGCTGAGGACGATCGGTCGCCATTCTGGCTCGATGTCGAGACCGAGGACAGCAGCCGATGCGTCCATCAGCGCCGTCAGCTCGCTGCTGTCTGGTTCGTCCGCTGCGTGGGCCATGCGCTACCTGCTCAAGCCTTCTTGGCATCAATGCCGGCGCTGGCTGCAAGATACCAATCCATGATCTGCCGTCCCTGCAGGAACACGACGCCGGGATGCGACGCCAGATGGGCCAAAGCCCGCTCGAAGGCCGCGATCCGATGCGGAACGCCGCTGAGATAGGGATGCACGGCGAGCCCCATCACCTTCGCGCCCGACGTTTGTGCTTCCGTCACCAGCCGCTCGAACTGCGCGATCGTCCGGTCGGCTAGCTCCGCTGCCGTGTGATGCTGGATCGCCATGATCGGGATATCGTTGAGTTCGACCGAGTACGGCATCGAGAGGATGGGGCCGTGCCGGGTCTCGATGCGGCATGGGAGATCATCGACCACCCAGTCGGCCAGATAGCGCACGCCGGCTTCGGCCAGCAGGTCCGGCGTTTCGAGCGTCTCGGTCAGGCCCGGCCCGAGCCATCCGACCGGGCGGACACCACATGCGGTCTCGAGCGTATCGAGCGTTTGCGCGATCATGGCGCGTTGGTCCTCGACCAGGTGCGTCGCTATCTGGTGAAAGCCGTGGCCCATGAATTCCCAACGGGACTCGACACACGCCTTGACGATCCGGGGATAGCCCTCAGCCACCGCGCCGTTGATCGACAACGTCGGTGCGATGCCATGGCGGTCGAGCGCTGCCTTCAGGCGCCAAAACCCGACACGCATGCCGTACTCGTGCCATGCCCAGTTCGGCAGATCCGGCACGACGGCAGCATTCTGCGGGGCCGACAACACCTGCCGCGGCATCGGCCGCGCGATGTCCCATCGCTCGATGTTGACAACGAGAAACACGGCGACCTTGCCCGCGCCGGGCAGTCGCAGCGGGGCACGATCGACCGCAGCCGCGTACGTCAGTCGCTCATTTGGCAGCATCGGCGTGCTCTGGTACAGGTTCAGTCGCTGGGCGGGCTTTTGGTGCATGATGGCTCACGAGCTCGGCCGCGATCGCGCGACGGATCTGATTGAACTCGGGCGACGCGACATCGCGTGACCGCGGCAGGGAAATGCGGTGATCGGACTCGATGCGCCCCGGGCTCGGCGACATCACAACGACCCGATCGGCCAGGAAAATCGCTTCCTCGATCGCGTGCGTGACGAAGATGACCGTGAGCTTGGTGCGTTGCCACAAGTCCAGCAACTCCTCCTGCAAACGCTCGCGCGTCATAGCGTCCAGCGCACCGAAGGGCTCGTCCATCAGCAGGACCTCGGCATCGTTGGCAAGCACGCGTGCGATTGCGACACGCTGTTTCATGCCACCCGACAGTTGATGCGGATATGCATCGGCGAACCGCGTCAGCCCGACCATCTCGATGAAGCGGGTTGAGACGTCGGCAACCTCCTTGCGCGGGCGACGTCGAGCGACAAGTCCAAAGCCGATGTTGCCGCGGACTGTGAGCCATGGAAACAGCCCGTAGTCCTGGAACACCATCCCGCGCTCGGGACCCGGCTCGGTGATCGGCGTGTCCCACATTTTTGCTGCACCCGATGTCGCCGTGTCGAAGCCACCGATCAGGCGCAGCAATGTCGACTTGCCACATCCGGACGCGCCAATCAGGCAGACGAACTCGCCCTTCTGGATCGTCAGGGATACATTTCTCAGCGCGTCGATCTGCTTTGCGCCACCCTCGCCGCCGGGCCCCCCGAATGACTTCGAAACCTGATCAACGTGGAGAATGGGAACCGCCATGTTACGCATGCAGCGGGCTCCAGCGTAGGAGCCGCGAACCGACCCATTGGATGAAACGATCGGTCAGGTAGCCTGCGATGCCAATGGTGATCATGCCGCAGATGACGATTTCCGTTCGCGAAAGCTGCCGTGCTTCCATGATGATGGCGCCGAGGCCGGTCTGCACACCGGTCATCTCCCCAACGACGATGACGACCCAGGCGAAGCCGAGGCCGAGGCGTAACCCGGTAAAGATAGTCGGCATGGCAGCGGGCAGAACAACCTTCGGAAACATTGCCGATTTCGACACGCCAAGCATGGCAGCCGCCTCGAACAAGCGGGTCTCGACGCTGCGCACGCCAAACACCGTGTTGATCAAGATCGGATAGAATGCCCCGAGAAACACCAAGAATAGCGCGCTGGTCGGGCCGATTCCGAACAGGATCATGGCCAACGGCAGCCAGGCTGTCACCGGGATCGGACGCAGCACCTGCAGTGACGGCTCGAGCAGATCGCGCATGAATGGTATGCGTCCGATCATCATGCCGAGCGGTAGCGCCAGCACTGCGGCAAGCAGAAAACCGCCATAGACGCGCGAGGTCGAAGCGACCAGGTGAGTGAGCAACGTACCGCTGAAGGCATCGTCGTTGATCCCACCGAACGCGAGATCCCATAACGCCTTCGCAACTTCGACGGGGGACGGGATCAGATTGTGCGACGCAGCCCCCGCCCCCGCCCACCACATCGCCAGGATGCAAAGCGGGAACAACGCGGCCACGAACGTGCGCGATCCGTTCGTGCCCATCAGATGGACTTTGCCAGTGCGTCCGAAAACTTGGCGTTGAAGAACGTGTCGAAGTCCGGCAGCTGCTTGATCTGCTTCAATTCCAGCATGTGCTGGGCGTACGTCTTGGCTGCGGCGATCATCTCCGGCGTCATACGCCAGTTCAGATCGACGTTGGGGACCGAAATCTCGAGCGCCTCACGCTTCTGGCCGAGCTTGGCC
The DNA here is from genome assembly GCA_031367895.1 of Hyphomicrobiales bacterium. GTDB lineage: Bacteria > Pseudomonadota > Alphaproteobacteria > Rhizobiales > Hyphomicrobiaceae. Next base: position 28,878 of record JANLQP010000038.1, on the reverse strand, counting down.
ACGGCCATCTCGATCAAGTCCTTACGATTGGCGGCCGCGAACTCGCTTGCCTTGCGATGAATGCCGAGAATAGTCGCGACCAATTCCGGCTTCTGCGCGACGGTCTCTTGATGCGCGCCGAACACCATGTTCAGGCTGCCCATCGGCGTCGAATAGGGGTACTCGACGAGCTTTCCGACGCCACTGGCCAACGAAACACCGGGCGCGGGCTCGGCGCCGACATAGGCGTCAATGTCGCCGCGCGCGAGCGCCAGATGCATCTCGCTGAACGAGATCCGGATCGACTGCACGTCCTTGATGCTCAGTCCCTCCATACGCAGGCGCTCCATGATGAACACTTCCTGCGTGGAGCCCGGCCAGATGCCGACCTTCTTGCCCTTCAGGTCCTTGATCGAGGCGATGTCGCCGTCCTTCTTGGCGATCACGCCCATGCCCTTGTTGCAGCAGGAGCCGACAATAACCAACGGCTCGCGCGCCGCCGCTCCGAGGATCCCGGCAGCAATGCCGAACACGCCGAAGTCGACAGACTTGGTCACCACGCCGTTCTTGCACTCGGCCGGGCTTTCGAAGGGGATGACCTCGACCTTATAACCGGAAGGCGTGAACCGTTCATAGAAGTGTGGCGCGATCGAATGGATCAGCTTCAGCCCGCCCATCTTTATGACAACCGGCGCTTGTGCGCGCAGCACTGAGGGCGCCGCGAGCGTCGCGACGGCACCCGCGATGACAGTTCGGCGGTCAAGCTTGCTCATTGTTGTCTCCCGATACCAATTCGCTGACGGTTGACCCAAGTTGATGCAAGTCGAGTGCCAGAACGCTACGAATTGTAATTGTTCGGGAAACCATCATCGCATCACGCGTTGATCGCCATCAGTGCCTAAAAAAGCAGCAGCTGCCTGAGAATTGCGCTTTGAGTGATCAAATCAGCACCAAGTGAAGCGCGGACGCGCGCACCGCCAAGCGCGTTCCTCAGCTGATCAAGACCGCGTTGCGCACGCGCGCTCGGCGGCCCGGAGCGCCGATCCCGCGGCCGTCTGAGAGAATTGGCCGGTCTGCTGGCGTACGAAGCCCGCAATGATGCGCTGGTGCGTTGTTTTCCCGCAGCCTGACGACCCAAGCAGAGCCATGATCTCGCCGGCTCGGACAGCGAACGATACATCGTCCACAGCGACGTTGGGCCCTAGAGATGCGTTCCACCGACGACGTCCACGGTCTGGCCCGTAAGACGCAGGGTTTCGCCAACCTGCCTGGGCGGTATATCTGCACCGTCCGCCATCAGGTCGCTCTCTGACGCGCCTTATTGTGATCGGCCAGCGTCGTTATGGCCGGCCAGTCGATCACCGCAGCGCAGGCGTGCACATTTCACAAGCAGTGACCAGAAGCTGTGGGCAGTCTTGTTCAGGAATTGTGCAGGGCGCCCAAAATCTGTACAGACCGTTCTTGCGCCGGAAGCTTGACAGGCATGGGCAAATGCATTTGTGAAGCTGCATGCATATTCAAGTCGTCAATCCGAACACTTCTACCGAAACGACCGCGCTCATGGTTGAGATGGCGCGCTTAGTCGTGCCTGCGGAAGTTGCGCTGTCGGGTCTTACCGCGCGAACCGGGGCCGCGTTAATCGTCGAACCCGTTGCTCTCGCCGTCGCTGCCGACGCCGTCCTGGCCCTGCAAGGCGCGATAGTGGGAGATGCCGTCATCGTTGCTGCATTCGGCGACCCCGGCGCCGAGGCATTGCGCGCACGGTTAGCGGTGCCCGTGATCGGCATCGGGGAAGCGTCCCTACGTGCGGCTGCGGATCAAGGGCGGCGCTTCTCGATTGCCACCACGACGCCGCTGCTGTTGCCGTCGATCCGTGCTCGAGTGGACATGCTCGGCTTCGGCGCGCTGCTCGCCAGCATCCGCGTCACGTCGCAGGATCCTTCGGCGCTGACGGCAGATGCCGTCGCGCTGGAAGCAGCGCTCGCAGAGCTCGTCGAGCAGTGCATCGCGATCGACGGCGCTGAAGCCGTCATCATCGGTGGTGGCCCACTCTCGAGAGCAGCACGCACCATAGCCGCGCGCGCACCAGTGCCGATCATCGAACCCGTCCCTGAAGCGGCTAAGTGGGTGATGCGGCAACTACGGAACGGGTCATGACGTCGGTTTGTGCGCAATCCAATCAGCCAGCACCGGTGCCAGTCCAATCGAAGATTTTGCATCAGGACGACGAAACGTACCTGCGTCTGCTTTTCTCGGTTTCAACGCAACCAGGGCCTCGGCCTGCTTGACTGCCGCGCCGATCGGATCGACCAGGGGGACCGGAATGCGGTCTGCGATCTTGTAAGCCAGCCCCGCCAGCGGTGCGCCAGACAAAATGCAGACATCGGCGGCGTCCCGCTCAATCGCTTCGCGGGCCAACGCGACAAGCAGATCCGCCTTCTCCTCCTGCACATTCACCACCGAACGGAAAGGGCTATCCAGCGTCCGTATTCCAGCACAGCGACTTCTGAGGCCGTGCATTTCCACACAGTCCTCGTACCAGGGCCCAAGTGCACGTGCGAACGTGATGATCGAGAAGCGGCGGCCGAGCATGCAAGCCGTCAGCATGGCCGCCTCTGCCATGCCAACGATCGGTATCGGAAATAGCTCGCGAGCTCCGAGTAGGCCTGGATCGCCAAAGGCAGCGATGATCGCTGCATCACATGTTCGGTGATGCTCCGCGAGCATCTCGAGCGCGATGGCGCCGCCGATCTGCGCCTCCGCCCGAGTCGCAATGTATGGCACGCCACGTGGCGCTGTGAGTGGCACCAGTTCGGTGCCGGGATTCGCAACACTTACGGCGGCGTCGAGCAACAGCCTGGTGACGTCCACGGTCGTGTTCGGATTGAGCAGCAGAACTTTCAAGTGTGGTCTCCATTTTGCTCGTGGCACCTGTCATCAGGCATTGCATAGCAGCGGGCAGCGGTCTGCACACGCGCCAGAATGGATGCCCAATAAGCAGGCGAGCTGACCAATGATGCGGCATCGTTATGCCCGCACGGTCGCTTGCTCGGTGACGTTAACCATGGTGTGATCCCCTCATGTCAGCATTCACTTCGCGCGTGGAGGGAAACATCATGTTCAAGACAGTTCTGGCGAGCCCAATCAATCGTCGACGGGTGATTATCGGCAGCGCAGCACTGGCCGCCGCCGGCCTCGCGAAACCCGCCATCGTTCGCGCTCAAGCGAAGGAGCTCGTTATCGGCGGTGCGGCCAGTCACAAGCCTTGGGTTGAAGCGCACGTGATGCCGATGTTCGAGAAGAAGTACAATTGCAAGCTGACGTTCGAGGGAACGCGATCTCTCGTCAATCTCGAGAAGATGCAGAAGAACAAGGACAAACCGTATCTGTCCGTCGTCCAGATGGACGACCCTGTGATGATCCTCGCGGTCAAGGAAGGCCTGCTCGAGCCGGTGACTCCAGCCAAGGTCCCGAACATGGCGAAGCTGAAAGCGGGCACCATTCACATGGATGGTCAATGGACCAACTATCTCCAACCGTGGCAAGGCATCGCTTACAACACCAACGTGCTGAAAGAACCACCGGCATCCTGGGCAGACGCCTTTGATCCGAAATTTAAGGGCCGCATCATCCTGCCGTCACTGCAGAACACCGAAGGTATCGCCAATCTGTTCATGGCTGCGCATCTCCAGAGCGGCAAGCCGATGCCAGAGGCGGCAAAGGACATCGACGCGGCCTTCAAGAAGCTCGCGACGCTCAAGCCCAACCTGTTGACCGTCTACAGCCAGATGCCGCAAGCCTTCAGTCTGCTCGAGCAGGGCGAGGCGCACATGATCGTCGGCGCGTTGTCGTCGTTTGCATTGCAGCGCAAGGCAGATGGCGCGCCGCTGGGCATGGCCGCACCAAAAGAGGGCATATTCCCCGTGCCTTCAGGCATTGCCGTCGTGAAGGGTGGCCCGGCCATGGACTTGGCCTTTGCCTATGTGAACGAACTCCTCGGCGCCGAAATCCAATCCAAAATCGTCGGACCGACGTTCGCCCTGCCGACCAACGTCGACGTGTCGCCGCCGCCGGGGATGCCGACCAACGCGACGGTGCACAGCATCGACTGGGCGTTCGTCGCGGAGAACCGCGCCGACTGGGTCCAACGCTGGGATCGCGAAATGGCGCTTTGAGCGCACGACGGCCATCAGCTAGGCTGGATTCGCTCGGCGCCGTAACACTGCAAGCGCCGCGAGTTTGCCGCGTGAACGGGCTCATGATCGATCAATCGAAGTTTCTCGAAGTCGTCGGCGCGCGCAAGGCGTTTGGGCATGCCCTCGTGCTCGGCGGCGTCGATCTCGCCATGCCGAAAGGCGAGTTTGTTTCGCTACTGGGGCCTTCAGGCTGTGGCAAGACCACGTTGCTGAGAATTGTTGCAGGATTGCTCGCACCCGATAGCGGCGCGGTGCGTCTCGATGGCGCCGACCTGACGCCGATGCCGCCGCACAAGCGCGACGTCGGCGTTGTCTTTCAGAACTACGCATTGTTTCCGCATCTGACGGTTGCCGAGAACGTCGCCTTTGGACTTGCCGCGCGCGGGCGGCCGAAACAGGAGATCGGCGCGACCGTTACGCGCTTTCTCGATCTGATCCACATGTCCGAGTTCGCCGAACGGTCAGTCCGCCTCTTGTCTGGCGGTCAGCAGCAGCGCGTTGCAGTGGCGCGTGCACTGGCCGTTCAGCCCAAGCTGCTGCTGTTGGATGAGCCATTTTCAGCGCTGGACCGTAAGCTGCGCGAGACCATGCAGATCGAGTTGAAACGGCTGCTGCGCGAACTGGCGACCACCGCCGTGTTCGTCACGCACGATCAGGATGAGGCCCTGGTCATGTCCGACCGCATCGCCGTGATGAACAGCGGCCGGATCGAGCAGATCGCCGACCCGGTCACAGTCTATCGGCGGCCCGCGACCGAGTTCGTCCTCGACTTTGTCGGACTGTCGAGCCGCATACCCGGCACAGTCGTCGGCCACGACGGGGCGCGCGCGGTCATCGAGACGGCGCATGGACGGATCGCAGCGAACACAGATCAACACTCCGGCGCGTCCGTTGTTGTGGCCGTTCGACCAGAGCGCCTGCGGATCGGTGCCGCGCCGGGCGCCAACACGATCAACGTCCAGTTCCGCGATCTTTCGTTCCAGGGCTCCAAGGCCCTGCTGCATTTTGACGGCAACGGCAGCAGCCAGATCCTCGCGGAGATCGCCGACGCGTCGACCGACGCCATCAAGCCTGGCACCGAGACGTCCTTGTCCTGGGCCATTGACGATACGCTTGTCTATCCGCGCGCGGGGTCTGCCGCATGAAGACGCCGGGACGACTGCGGGATTGGACGCCTCTCCTGATACTGCCTGCGCTGGCGTATCTCAGCGTTGTTTATGCCGGGCCATTGCTTGGCCTTCTGGCCAAGAGCGTCAACGATCCCTCGGGCTGGTCGATCGGGCCGTTTTACAAGTTCTTTGCCGACGACTATTCCTGGCGCGTGATCTCGAACACGGTCTACATCGCCGTCTGCGTCACGCTCGTCTGCCTCGTCATCGGCTATCCCGTCGCGTTCGCGCTCGCCTGGGCGCGTGGCTGGGTCCAGATTGCGTTGCTGGTCGCGATCATTCTGCCGCTGTCGATCGGCGTGGTGGTCAAGGCGTTCGCCTGGCAAATTGTTCTCAGGCGCGACGGCATCATCTCACAACTGTTCGTTGGCCTTGGGCTGTGGAGTGAACCTAACCGCCTGCTGTTTACGGAGACCGGCCTCATTCTCGGCGCCGCAAACGTGTTCCTGCCGTTCATGATCCTGCCGATTTATTCGGTCGTGAAGCTGATCGATCCGCGCCTCTCGGAAGCTGGCGCAACGCTCGGGGCCTCGCCCGTTTACGGGTTCCGCCGTATCGTTCTGCCGCTGACGCTACCGGGTGTCGTCAGTGGTATTGCTTTTGTGTTTTCGTTGTCGGTCTCCATGTTCGTCATCCCGAGCCTGCTGATCGGCGATCGCTTTCAGACGCTGGCCACGTTGACGGGGCGCTCGTTCCTACTGATGCGGGATGAACGGCTCGGCTCGACGACGGCTGTTGTCCTGCTCGCTATTGCCGTCGCGATCGTGGTGGCAAGCACTTGGGCTTCCCGGCGACTTGGGGGACGCACATGACGCGGATCGAGCGCATGAGCACCTGGCTCGTCTGGATCATGGCAGCGCTTTGCGCCGCATTCCTGTTGACGCCGCTGATCGTAACCGTTGCCGTCTCATTCGGATCGTCGGCGGTGTTTTCGTTGCCGCCGCCCGGGTGGTCGTTGCGTTGGTACGAGCGGCTGACGACGACACGGGGGCTGATTGAGGCACTTGGCACATCGCTGCAGATCGCCACGTTCTCGACGGCGATTTCCCTCGTGCTCGGCACGCTCGGCGCAATCGGGCTCGTGCGTGGCCGATTTCCCGGCCGGGATGCGATCGCAACCTTCCTCGTTTCGCCCCTGATGCTGCCCGGTCTCGTGATCGGCATCGCGATGCTGCAAGGCTTCAAGGCCATGGGGCTCCGCGCGGCTTGGCCGAGCCTGCTCGCGGCGCACATCGTGATCACGCTCCCCTATGTCCTGCGCACGGTGCAGGGGGCATTGTCGCTGTTCGATTTCTCCATGATCGATGCAGCCCGTACGCTCGGCTGCTCCTATCCGAAGGCGGTATGGCGCGTCCTCGTCCCGGTCCTCGCGCCAGCGTTCCTCACGTCTGGCATGTTCGCGTTCCTGGCATCCATGGACAACTATCCGGTTTCCATTTTCTTTACTGATGCCTGGACGAAGACCCTGCCGATCCAGATGCTGCAACTTGTCGAGGAGCGGCCCGATCCCGCGATCGCGGCTGTGTCGACCGGCTTGATCCTGCTGGCGATCATCGCTTTGATGATCGCCAACCGCCTCGTCGGGCTCCGCCGCCTCGCCGAGTTCTGAGCCATCGAGTGCCCCACGATAGAAACAACGGAGCGCCAGAAATGCCCGTCACACTTCAGCCAACGACGCGTGATTTCCGCGGTTATGCCGGCAAGCCGCCGGCGGTGCGCTGGCCGGGCGGCGCAAAGCTCGCAGTCTCGGTCGTGGTCAACGTCGAGGAAGGCGCTGAGTTGTCGCTTTCCGCAGGCGACGAGCGCAACGAGCCGATCTACGAGGTCGTCGACCATATCGACCGCGTGCCTGATCTGTGCATGGAAAGCCACTTCGGTTACGGCACGCGGGCGGGCTGGCCGCGCATCCGTTCTGCGCTAAAGCGACACGGCGTCAAGGCCACCATGAACTGCTGCGCGCGCGCCATCGCCTATTCCCCTTGGCTCGCGCAGGAGGCCGTTTCGGACGGGCACGAGATCTCGTCGCACGGCTGGCGATGGGAGCGTCAGGCGCACATGAGCGAAACCGAGGAGCGGGGCGTCATCGCCAAGGCCGTGGCGGTCCTGACCGATGTGGCGGGCACGCCGCCGGTCGGCTGGCATACGCGCTCGGCCACCTCGGTGAACACGCGTCGTCTCCTCGTCGAGCATGGCGGCTTCCTCTACGACTCCAACGCTTACGATGACGACATTCCGTATGTGGTCGATGTCGGTGACGGCAAACATGTCGTTCTCCCTTATGCATTCGACACCAACGATATGCGCTTCTTCAACAGCTACGCGTTCGTCCAGGGCGACGACTTTGCGCGCTACTGCGTTGCCGCGTTCGACCGTCTGCTGGCGGAAGGCCAGGACCAGCCACGCATGATGTCCATCGGTTTGCACCTGCGCATCATCGGCCGGCCGGGCCGTATCGGCGGGCTCGAGACGTTCCTCGCGTATGCGGCGTCGAAACCCGGCGTGTGGTTCGCACGTCGCGACGAGATCGCGCATGCATGGCGCGCCGGCGTCGAGCTGCCGCGTTGGGCACCGGCAGCGCCGACCTCGGCATTTCCGTTGCCCGTGTAGCCGCATGGCCCGGAGAGGAGACACGCTCGTGCCGCAATCCATCATCCGCAGTCGCGCCATGATCACACGCACGCTGAGCCGCACCGCGTGGAAGCAAATCGATGACGGCGCGATCCTGCAGCAGGACGGCGTCATCCGGGAGATCGGTACCTTCGACGACCTGCGTGCAGCGCATCCGACGGTGCCCGTTATCGGATCAGGCAACGACATCATGCTGCCGGGCTTCGTCAACGCGCACCACCACGTCGGCTTGACGCCCGTGCAACTCGGCTCTCCGGACATGCCGCTCGAGCTTTGGTTCATCACGCGGCTCGTGATGCGCAGTGTCGACCTCTATCTCGACACGCTCTATTCGGCGTTCGAGATGATCGCCTCGGGCGTCACGACCGTGCAACACATCCAGAGTGCCCTACCAGGCTCGCTTGGCGAAATCGAGCAGAAGGTGGGCCAGATCATAAAGGCGTATGAAGACGTCGGCATGCGCGTGTCCTATTGCTACGGCGTGCGCGACCAGAACCGGCTCGTCTATCGGTCAGATGACGACTTCGTCGCCAGCCTTCCGGGCGAACTGCAAGACCCGCTGCGGCGGCATTTTGCGCGCTTCAAGCCCACCCTCGACGAGATCATGGGGCTGTTCCGGGATCTCCATGCCCAGCACAACGCCAAGCGCCGCGTGCGGATACAGCTGGCACCAGCGAACCTGCATTGGTGTTCCGATGCCGCACTGGCGGCGCTCTCGGATGCGTCGGTGAAGTACGATGTGCCGCTGCATATGCATTTGCTCGAAACGGCCTACCAGAAGGAATACGCGCGTCGCCGCGGCGACTGCACCGCCCTCGAATACATCGACCGCTTCGGCCTGGTGACCCCACGCTTGACGATCGGCCATGGCGTCTGGCTCAGCGAGCGTGACATCGACCGCTTGGCTGCGGCAGGCAGCTGCGTTTGCCACAACTGCTCGTCCAATTTCCGCTTGCGCTCCGGCATTGCACCCTTGAATGCCTTCGAAAAGTGTGGTGTGACAACAGCGATCGGCATCGATGAGGCCGGTATCAACGACGACCGCGACATGCTGCAGGAAATGCGCATGGTTCTGCGCGCCCATCGCGTACCGGGAATCGTTGACGAGGATGTGCCGTCGACGGCCCAGGTCCTGCGCATGGCAACCGCCGGCGGTGCACGCACGACACCATTCGGCGCGACCATCGGCACGCTCGATATCGGCAAGGCTGCCGACCTCGTGCTCATCGACTGGCAGCAGATCGCCTATCCGTATCTCGATCCGGAGACACCGTTGCTCGACGCCGTGATCCAGCGGGCGAAATCCAGCGGAGTGACGCTGACCATGTGCGATGGCGAGGTCGTCTACGAGAACGGCCGCTTCACGAAGGTCGATCGGACGGCCGCTCTCGAGGCCCTGCATCTGGATCTCAGCAAAGCGCTGACTGCAGACGAGATCGAGCGGCGCGCACTTTCCAAGACACTGCTGCCGTATGTACGGAAATTCTATGCAGGCTACATTGATCCTGAACGGGCCGAGCCGTTTTATCGCCCCAACGCGCGGAGGTAACGGCGGCGGTGGACGACGGGCGCTTCCGGCCACGCCCGCATGCAAGCAACCATGCTTGAACTTATGTAACGGCCGACGGAGAGGACACAGATGAGCAGCGCGTTCGACACGATCATCAAAGGCGGCACAGTCGCAACCGCATCGGACACGTTCCGCGCGGATGTCGGTATCCGCGGCGGAAGGATCACCGCACTCGGTGACGATCTGCAAGGCAGCGCACGCACAACGATCGATGCCCGCGACCGCCTCGTGCTGCCCGGTGGCATCGACAGTCACGTGCATATCTCGCAACCGAGCGGCCCCGGCATCGTCATGGCCGACGACTTCGAGAGTGGCACGCGTTCCGCCGCGTTCGGCGGCAATACGCTGATCATGCCGTTCTGCCTGCAGCAGAAGGGCGAAAGCCTGCGTCAGGTGGTGAAGGACTATCACGCCAAGGCCGATGGACAGTGCCACATCGACGTCAGCTTCCATCTGATCATTTCGGACCCGACGCCCGGAATTCTCGGCCAGGAGCTTCCGGCCCTGGTCGACGACGGTTACACCTCGTTCAAGGTGTTCATGACGTACCAGGACCTGGCGCTGACCGACTATCAGCTGCTCGATGTCTTCTCGACCGCGCGCGAGACAGGTGCACTGGTGATGGTGCACGCCGAGAACTACGACGCGATCCGCTTCCTCACCGACCGTCTCGAGCGCACGGGCAGGACAGCGCCTCAGTATCACGCAACCTCGCGGCCGATCCCGGTCGAGCGCGAGGCGACCTACCGCGCCATCTCGCTCGCCGAATTGATCGATGTACCGATCATGGTCGTTCACGTCTCGAACGGCGAGGCCATGGAGGAGATCCGGCGGGCGCAGGCACGCGGATTGAAGATTTTCGGCGAAACCTGCCCGCAGTACCTCGTGCTGACTGAGAAGGACTTCGAGGGCTTGAACATGGAAGGCGCGAAATACGTCTGCAGTCCGCCTCCGCGCGACAAGGCGAGCCAGGAGGCTTGCTGGCGCGGCTTGCAGACCGGCGTGTTCCAGACTTTTTCCTCCGACCACTGCCCGTTCCGCTATGACGATCCGGCCGGCAAGCTGCGGCCCTTGGGCCGCACCAGCTTTCGCTGGGTGCCGAACGGCATTCCCGGTGTCGAGACGCGCCTGCCGATTCTGTTCTCGGAGGGCGTGTCCAAGGGGCGGATAACGCTCAACCAGTTCGTCGCGCTGTCGTCCACCAATCACGCCAAGATGTACGGCCTGCATCCGCAGAAGGGCACCATCGCGGTTGGCACTGACGCCGACATCGCGATCTGGGACCCAAAACGTACGGCTACGATCCGGCATGCCGCCTTGCACGATGGCACCGACTACACGCCCTACGAGGGCATCGAGGTCACCGGCTGGCCGGTGACGACTATCGTGCGCGGCGAGGTGGTCGTCGATAACGGTAAGCTGACAGGGCGGAAGGACCACGGACGCCACATGGCGCGCGCACGCTCCGACTATGCCAAGCCGCAGACGGCACCCGGGCGATTCAGTTCTTGCCATTGAAACAACCAAAGTTGTCATCCCGGGGCTTGTCCCCGGGACCCATCGTGCCAGGACCTGAGCGTTGATTGATGGTTTTTGCACCATGGGTTCCGGCAATAAATGCCGGAATGACAACCGTGGTTTATTGCGCTCGCGATGAATTGAATTGGCCGTGCGCCGGCGGGGGCGAAAGTTTGGGAATCCGTCGGGAATACCTATAGAACGGCAAGCTGATCACGCTCGACGGAACCTGGATCATCGATTCCGGCTACCCTCGCCAAGAGATAGACGGTTCAAGAGTCGGTCCACAGTAACCGTGAATACTGTCTATCCAACTGATCTCGCTCAGAAAAATTGCGCCAGAGCGTCGGCCTAAAGAGCAGGACTCCTTGCCCGGCGCGGCGGGTATAACTGGGGGCGGCTTGGTTAAAGTGCCGTCAAAATCGTCTAACCCTTTGAATTAATTGGTCGGGGCAGAGAGATTCGAACTCCCGACTTCTTGCTCCCAAAGCAAGCGCTCTACCAGGCTGAGCTATACCCCGTCCCGGACATATTCTGTTCCGGAAGCCTTCTAGTGCCGTGTTCCGCTGAACGCGTCAAGCAGATGTCCATGGCTTGGTTCAGGCTCAAGTTTTGCCGGACTCGATGTCGGACACGGCCTTTGCCAGGAATCCGTCCATCTGCTTGCGGATCTCGGCATCGGCAACTTTCACGCCCTTGTCGGCCAAGTCTCTGGCAACTTTGCGCAATACGTCATCGTCGCCCTTCTCGACAAGGTCGGCCTTGCGGACCGCCTTGATGTAGTCCTCGATCGCTGGCCCCGCCAGACCGAGCTTAGCTGCGGCCCATTCGGCGAGCATCTTGTTACGGCGGGATTCCGCTTTGAACTTCAGATCCTGATCGTGGGCGAACCTCTTCTCGAAGCCCTTCTCGCGATCGTCGAAAGTGCTGCTCATGGCGATCTCCATCTCTGCGGGCATCCCGCTAGCGTTGCCCTCTCCGCGTGTGACGGCATGGGGACAGCGGATCCCTACCCTCAGAGATAACCCGGACGCGTGTCAGGATCAATGCAATGCATGGTCAGCTTCAGTCAAGTTTCAGCCGCAGCGGCCCAAGCTATGGCCGCCAAGGCAGGGGGTGCGGAAGTTCGTGTCCACTCAGCTGCGGCCTCGATGCGCGTACTTCTGACCATAGCGCCACATTAAGATATTGTTTATCCTAGTGTTTTTATTGTTCGCGCGTGTCGGACAATGGATGCAGCGGGCGGTGACAAACTTCGCGAACAAGACACGGGGGCTGGCCCGTTATCGACAGTTCTGGAAAGGCGCGCGATCAGATTGTTTCCCGGAGCGGCATCAGCTAGTGTGTTGCTGAGCAATGGAGGAGTGAACGTGCTGCAATTTCAACGTTCCGGCCACCGCGGATTTGGCCGGGTTCGACTTCGCTAAGCCGAGAAGCTAAGCCGTGAAGCTAAGCCGTGCAAAGAAGACTACGACATGAAGGACGTATGAGATGAATAGGCGGCGTCGCGTATACGAAGGCAAAGCAAAGGTCCTCTACGAGGGGCCGGAGCCGGGCACGCTCATCCAGCACTTCAAGGATGATGCCACCGCCTTCAACAACAAGAAGCACGCGCTGATCGACGGCAAGGGTGTCCTCAACAACCGCATCTCGGAGTACATCTTCCAGCGGCTGGGCGACATCGGCGTGCCGACGCACTTCGTCAAGCGTCTCAACATGCGCGAGCAGTTGATCCGCGAAGTCGAGATCATCCCGCTGGAAGTGGTCGTGCGCAACGTCGCGGCCGGCTCGCTCTCCACACGTCTGGGTCTTGACGAAGGCGCGCAACTGCCGCGCTCGATCGTCGAGTTCTACTACAAGAGCGACAAGCTCAACGATCCCATGGTCTCGGAAGAGCACATCACTGCGTTCGGCTGGGCGACGCCGCAGGAGATTGACGAGGTGATGAGCCTCGCGCTGCGCGTCAACGACTTCCTCGTTGGACTGTTTCTCGGCATCGGCATCCGGCTCGTCGACTTCAAGGTCGAGTTTGGCCGCCTGTTCGAGGCCAACGACCAGATGCGCATCGTGCTGGCCGACGAAATCAGCCCGGACTGCTGCCGCCTGTGGGACATCACGTCCGGCGACAAGCTCGACAAGGACCGCTTCCGCCGTGATCTCGGCGGCGTGCTCGAAGCCTACACCGAAGTGGCGCGCCGCCTGGGCGTGCTGACCGAAAATCCCCGGCCGAAAGGCTCGGGACCGGTGTTGGTCTCGACCAACGGCCAAAAGCCGAACTGATAGGGAGGGAATTGGGAGTAGGGACCAGGGAGTAGGAAGCTAGGGCATTGAGCCTACTCCCTATTCGCTACTGCCTACTCCCTCGCTGACATGAAAGCTAAAATCCGCATCACCTTGAAGAACGGCGTGCTGGATCCACAGGGCAAGGCGATCCAGAACACACTGGGCTCGCTCGGATTCAACGGCGTCGATGGCGTTCGCCAGGGCAAGTACATCGAGGTCGATCTTACGGAGACTGATGCAGCCCGCGCCAAGGATCAGGTCGAGCGCATGTGCCGCGACCTGCTCGCCAACATGGTCATCGAGAATTACAGCTACGAGATCGTTTGATTGGAGACGATGATGGCGGACGTTTCAAATGAGTTGATCTACGAGGTTTTGAAAAAGCTTCAGGCGGACACGGCCTTGATGCGCGATGACGTCCGCGGTGTCCGCGAGGAGATGACCGCCATGCGGGGCCACATGCTCGCCATCCAGCGGGACGTCAACAACATTTATGAGCGACTGACCACCTTGGACGTTCGGATGGACAGGATCGAACGGCGCTTCGATCTCAGTGACGCACCGGTCTGATCCGCCGGTTGACCACAAGGTCTGTCGCACGTTCCGGGGCAGCCACGACTGACCACTCACGAGACACCCATGCGCGCATCCGTCATCGTTTTCCCCGGTTCCAACTGTGACCGCGACGTCAAAGTCGCGCTCGAAGCCATCACGGGCCAACGTGTCGCGATGGTCTGGCACGGCGACAGCGCGGTGCCCGCGTCCGACATCATCGTGCTGCCGGGCGGCTTTTCGTACGGCGACTATCTGCGCTGCGGTGCCATGGCCGCGCACTCGAACGTGATGCGCGACGTCATCGCCAAGGCGAAAGCCGGCACCCCCGTGCTCGGCATCTGCAATGGCTTCCAGATCCTGTGCGAGACAGGCCTGCTGCCGGGCGTTTTGCAGCGCAACGCGAGCCTCAAGTTCGTCTGCCGCGATACTCACCTCATGGTCGAGCGCAACGACACGGTTTTCACACGGCGCTACAAGGTGGGCGAGATCGTCAACCTGCCGGTCGCACACGGTGACGGCAACTACTTCGCCGACAAAGTGACGCTCGATCAGCTCGAGGGCGACGGCCGCGTCGTTTTCCGCTATGTCGACCCGAAGACGGGCCAACAAACCGCCGATGCCAATCCGAACGGCGCGCAGCGCAACATCGCCGGGATCTGCGATCATACGCGCCGCATCGTCGGCCTGATGCCGCATCCCGAGCGCCATTTCGACAAGCTGCTCGGTTCGGACGACGGCCGCCGCGTGTTCGAAAGCGCGATGCTGCAAGTGGCGGGCTGATCGGTAGGCCGCTGTTCTACTCTGCCGCCTCTTTGGCCAGGAATCCGCCGGACTGGCGGGCCCAGAGTTCTGCGTAGAGGCCGCCGCGCGCCAGCAACTCGGCGTGCGTGCCCATCTGGACGATCGCGCCCTCATCCATGATGACGAGGCGGTCCATCGCGGCAATCGTCGACAGGCGGTGCGCGATGGCGATCACGGTCTTGCCCTGCATCAGGTTGTGGAATTGATCCTGGATCGCGGCCTCGACCTCGGAGTCGAGTGCGCTCGTCGCCTCGTCCAGCAACAGGATCGGGGCGTTTTTCAGCAGCACGCGCGCGATGGCGACGCGCTGGCGCTGGCCGCCGGAGAGCTTGACGCCGCGTTCTCCGACGTGCGCGTCGTAGCCCTTGCGGCCACGCAGATCCTCCAACCCCAAGATGAACTCGTGGGCCTGCGCCTTCTTCGCAGCCTGCAGCATCGCGGCTTCGTCTGCATCCGGGCGGCCGTAGAGGATGTTGTCGGCGATCGAGCGGTGCAGCAGTGACGTGTCCTGCGTCACGAGCCCGATCTGCGCGCGTAACGTGTCCTGGGCGACGCGACTGATGTCCTGCCCGTCGATCAGGATGCGGCCGGATTCGAGGTCGTAGAAACGCAGCAGCAGATTGACCAGCGTCGACTTGCCGGCGCCCGAGCGGCCGACGAGGCCGACCTTCTCGCCCGGCTTGATGACGAGCGACAGGTTGTCGAGAACGCCCTTGGCTTTGCCGTAGTGGAAACGCACGTTCTCGAAGCGGATTTCGCCCTTGGTGGCGGTGAGTGGCTTGGCGTCGGGCTGATCCGTCAACTGCAGCGGATGCGCGATCGCCTTCATGCTCTCCTGGACAACGCCGACGTTGTCGAAGATGCCGGCGAGCGTCCACATGAACCAGCCGGACATGTTCATCAGCCGGATGATGAGACTGGTTACGACCGCAATGGCGCCGATCGTGACTTGGCCGTGACTCCACAACCAGATCGCAAGCCCCGTGGTGCCGACCAGCACCAGGCCGTTGACGGTCCACAGACAGACTTCCATCTGGGTATTGAGGCGCAGCTGCTGCTGATAGCGGCCGAGCCATTCGCCCATGGCATCGCGCGCGTACTGGTCCTCACGCTCCGTATGCGCGAACAGTTTGACAGTTGCAATGTTGGTGTAGCTGTCGACGATCCGCCCGGTCAGCATCGAGCGCGCGTCAGACATGGCAGCCGAAAGCTTCTCGATGCGCGGAACGAAATAGCGGAGCGCGAAAACATAGAGTGTCAGCCATGCGATCAGCGGCAGCGTCAAGCGCCAGTCAGCCTGCGCGAACAGCAGCGCCGCGCCGACCCAGTGCACCACGACCCAGACGACAACGTCGCAGGTGTTGGCGGCGACGTCGCGGATCGCCGGCCCGAGCTGGATCGTGCGCGTCGCGAGACGGCCCGCGAAATCGTTCTGGAAGAAGCCGAGGCTCTGGCGCAGCAGGTAGCGGTGCGACAGCCAGCGGATGCGGACGTTGACCGGCCCCATGATCATCTGGTGCTTCAGGAGATCAGCAACCAGCGACAAGGCCGGGCGCACAATCAGTGTCAGGCCCGCCATCACCGAGAGGCCCACGGCGTGATCGCTGAAGAAGGACTGCGGTGACGTCGCCTCCTTCATCATGTCGACGACGCGGCCGACAAACGCGAGGACGGCGACCTCCAGCATCGCCAGCGCCAGCGTGACGACGGTCAGCAGCGCAAACGCCCACCAGACCGGGCCGAGATAGTGCCAGAAGAAGGCGCGCAGCGTTGCCGGCGGCTGTTTCGGCGGTTCGTCCGGGAAAGCCGGAATCCAGCCCTCGAACCAGCGATAAAGGCGTTCCATGTCAAAGTATCCGATATTTGCGGCCGTCAACGGGAACCCGTGCGCAGCAGATGCGGCGTCGAACGGGGCGGTCTGTGGTGGAAATCAAAGGGGCGTCCAGCTATCCCTTGGGCGTGACCGCAGAATGGCACGGGATCGGAATCAAGATCAATAAATTGCCGCTCCGCCTATGCTACGCACCAAGGTCGACCGATAGATGGTGGCGCGACGCGAAGGCGTCAATTGCGGGCGGCCCATTCCAGCGAAATGGAGTGACGATGAGGATAGACGCGGCACAGCTTCTGGAGCAGCGGAAAGGCACGGCCCGCGCCTGGTTCGCGCGGCTGCGCGACGAGATCTGCTTGGCCTTCGAGGCGCTCGAAGCTGCGTTGCCAGCGACCGCGCCGCTCGGCGACCGCCCGGCCGCGCGTTTCGTCCGCAAACCCTGGGAGCGGACCGACCATACGGGCAAGCCGGGCGGTGGCGGCGTGATGTCGATGCTCGCTGGCCGCGTCTTCGAGAAGGTCGGCGTGCACACGTCGACCGTGCACGGCGAGTTCGCGCCGGAGTTCCGGGCGCAGATTCCGGGTGCCGCCGATGATCCGCGCTTCTGGGCGTCGGGCATCTCGCTCATTGCGCATCCGCAGAATCCCAACATTCCAGCGGTGCACATGAATACGCGCTTCGTCGTGACGTCGAAGTGGTGGTTCGGCGGCGGCGCCGATCTGACGCCGGTTCTGGACGGGCGCCGTACGCAGGAAGATCCGGACACGCAGGCGTTTCATGCGGCATTCCAGGCCGCTTGCGCCGGGCACGTGATCGCCGACTATCCCCGCTACAAGCAGTGGTGCGACGAGTACTTCTATCTGCCGCATCGCAAGGAGATGCGCGGCGTGGGCGGCATCTTCTACGATTATGTGACGCCGGACGAGGCGGCTGGCGGCTGGGATGCAGCGTTCGCTTTCACGCAATCGGTTGGCCGTGGGTTCCTGGGCGTTTACCCGACGCTCGTGCGCAACAACTGGGCGACGCCATTCGGCGAGCGCGAGCGGAACGAGCAACTCGTTCGCCGCGGCCGCTACGTCGAGTTCAATCTGCTTTACGACCGCGGCACGACGTTCGGTCTGAAAACCGGCGGCAACGTCGAGTCGATCCTCTCGAGCCTGCCGCCGATGGTGAAGTGGCCTTGAGTGACGAGCCCACTCCCCCCATGGTCTCCCTTCAATGGGGAAAGTGTTCGGGTGGGGGACGCCCTGCTAGCTCGTTGCCGCCCCACACCCCAACCCTCTCCCGAGCGCGTGCAATGCACGGGAGAGGATGAAGCATCAATCAATAAAACAGTGTCGATACGCTTTCCTCGCGTGCGGTGCGCGCGATGGCGTCGCCGAGCAGCGGCCCGAGCGACAGAACGCGGATGTTCTTGGCGGCGCGAACCGCTTCCGTCGGCACGATCGAATCCGTGATCACGAGCTGCTTCAGGTGCGAGTTCGTCACCTTCGAGACGGCGCCGCCCGAAAGAACGCCGTGCGAGATGTAGGCCATCACCTCGGTCGCCCCCTGCTCGAGCAGCGCGTTTGCGGCGTTGACGAGCGTGCCGCCGGAATCGACGATATCGTCGATCAGGATGCAGCGCATGCCGTCGACGTCGCCGATCACGTTCATCACCTCTGAGACGCCGGCCCGCTCGCGGCGCTTGTCGCAGATGGCGATCGGCACGTTGATGCGTTTGGCGAGCGCGCGGGCGCGGACGACGCCGCCGACGTCCGGCGAGACGACGACGAGCTTCGACAGCTCGAACCGCTCCTGGATGTCGCGAGCAAAGGTCGGCGCGGCAAAGAGGTTATCCGTCGGGATGTCGAAAAAGCCCTGGATCTGGCCGGCGTGCAGATCGACGGTCATGACGCGGTCGACGCCGGCACGCTCGATGATGTTGGCGACGAGCTTGGCCGTGATCGGCGTGCGCGGGCCGGGTTTGCGGTCCTGCCGGGCGTAGCCGAAGTAGGGCATGACGGCCGTGATGCGCCGAGCCGAAGCACGCTTCAGCGCGTCGACGACGATCAACAGCTCCATCAGGTTGTCGTTCGCGGGAAACGACGTCGACTGCAGGACGTAGACGTCCTCGCCACGCACGTTCTCCTGGATCTCGACGAACACTTCCATGTCGGCGAAGCGCTTCACCACGCTCTTTGTCAGCGGAACGTTCATCGCGGCGCAGATGGCGTCGGCGAGGGGCCGATTGCTGTTGCCTGCGACGAGCTTCAGGGAAGGTGTGCCGCGATTGCCGTGATCTCGCGAGTCGAAGGGCATGCGGTCCATCCTCGGATGATTGGAGGGCTCGGAACGGTCAGGCACGTGGCCGGGTGATAGCAAGCGGACCGGGGCGTTTAAACGCCCGGGTCCGCCGAGTTCTGAAGTTCTTTGTGAGAAAGGCCGGTTGTCATAAACCGGCCACTGCAGTTCAGTTGGTCGATTTCGCCTGTGGCAGCAGCTTGATGATGCCCTGCGCGGCGGCAGCTGCGGCAGCGTCGGCCACCTTGCCCCAGGGACCATCGAGCGAACCCGGTGGTATTTCGTTTTTCTGGGCGACCGTGCCGAGCGATTTGCCCTGAGGGTCCTTGACGCGCCATTCGATCGAGATCGGCTGCTTGCCGTCCGCCGTCTGGCCCATGACCACCTTGCCCTCGACCCGGTATGACGAACCGGGCTTGTCGACCAGGGCGATGCCCTGGCGCGACAGCTCACGCTGCAGCGCGGAGGCCAGGGTTGCATTGCCGTCGCCCGGTGCCCCGGTGACCAGCGGTACGACCGCCGCCACATCGTCGTTGCGCGGCAAAGCTGCCGTCGTCGTGTTGGTCGAGGCAGGAACCGCGGCGACCGGCGATGCCGGAGCGATGGCGCCAGCTCCGGCACCGGCAACCGGCGTGGTCGACGGCGCGGCAGGCTTGGCGGCAACCGGCGTGCCCGGCTGTGCCGGCAACCACGTCCCAAGTGTCGACGAGGTCGACTCGGCGATTGATCTGGTCAGCGCCGGTGTCACGTTCGCCCAGGGATCCTTGGCGTTCGGCTGGCCCGGAGCCATGACCTCGCCGGAGATCCGGTTGACTCGCTTGCCGGTGTTGTCGGCGACGTCCCAGATGTAGGACACCTTGCTGCCGGACTTTTCCCGCGACGCGACGACATAGCCGCGCAACGTGTACTCGGCCTGCCGCGAGTCCGGGATCACCGTGAAACGATTGCGGTCGCCGAATTCGCTGAAATTCGAGACCATTTGCTTGCCGAGTCCGTCCGGCGGACCGATCACAGGCGAAAAGGCGACCTTCGCGAGTGGACTGGGCTGTGCTGCCACCGGCGGCGGCGTCTCGTTCGAAGCGGAAGGCCCACCCCCGAACAGAGAGCCCGCAGTCTCGCAGCCAGCGAGGCCACTTGCGAGCAAGCCGATGACGGCCAACACGCTCGATTTTCTCAGTCCGTGCGCTACCCTGGCAGCGATGAAGTCCGTCACAGTGACGTCCCCCCCTGAATTGTATTCCGCTGTTACCCGGCAGCCGTCGTACGAACCTTGCGGCTTATTGGAATCCACCCCCGGTACCCTTCCGAATCCTTATCCCCTCGCCCAGGCACCGTCCAGCCGGTCCCGCTCGGTTTTGGCGGTTGTTTTGCCAAAAACGGTTGAGAGCCTCCGACTTTCTGTGGAAAATTACAGCAAAACGATGGCGGACACCTGCCGGCCGTAATCCGGTTCCCGCCGATGCGTCGCGCGCCGATAACTGAAAAAGCGAGATTCGTTGGCGTAGGTGCATTCAGTGCAATTCTCGACGGTATCGAGGCCAGCGGCCGACAGGCGCTCCAATATGAAGGCCGGAAGATCGAAATGGGGCCGGGCATCCGGGCTCGGCCGACGGAAGAAGCGCTGGAAATTCGAGTCGACTTTGAGAAATGTGGCTTCGAACTCGGGACCGACCTCATAGGCGGTCGGGCCAATGCACGGGCCGAGTGCAGCGCGGATGCGGCTGCGCTTCGCGCCGATGCGCGTCATGGTTGCAATCGTCGATTCGAGGACGCCGTTGAGCGCGCCTTTCCAGCCGGCATGGGTTGCGGCGATCACATGTGCGTCCGGGTCAGCGAACAGGATCGGCGCGCAGTCAGCCGCCAAAGCGCCGACCGGCAAGCCCGGTATGTTGGTCACCAGCGCGTCGGCTCGCGGCATCGTCTCGAACGTCCAAGGCTCTGTCACGATCACGGCTGAGGCGCTGTGGATCTGATAGCTGGTGAGCAGACTGCCCACGGGCGCGCCGAGATCGGCCGCCACCCGCGCGCGGTTCTCCATCACCCTCGCGCGGTCGTCGTTGGAGCCCGCCCCGCAGTTGAGCCCGCCATAGATGCCTTCAGAAACGCCGCCTTCACGCGTGAAGAAGCCGTGCGCGATGCCTTTGATGTCGGAGAGGCAGTCGGCGGTGATCGGGTTCGGCATATCCATTGATCCTCGTGCGTGGCGCACCCAAGGCTGAGGGCGCCGCCCTCAGACTCCCGGCAGGGGAACAATCCCCTGCACCCCATTATGGAGACGAGCGCGACTTGTCCACCACCGGGAACCCAGGCAGGGGGGGCAAATGCGGAGAGCGTAAACCGATCGCCTTGAACCGCGAGCCCATGCCCGTCGGCGACATCAGCCGCGCGACACCGGCCTCGATCTGGGCCGCCTTGGCTGGATTGGCCGCCATCAGCCGCGACGCCCGCTCCATGATGCCGAGCGAGCCCAGGAACTCGGCCTGAGTCGTTGGCCCGTCAATAGCCAGCTTACTGCCGACATGCGCACCGTGCCCAAGCGCCGCGAAATCGACGTGCATCGTGAGATCCGCCTCGCCGGGGGAGGTCAGTGGGTGTTCGTACCGATGATTGCGCACCGCTTGCAGCGTGTCGCCAGTGAGAGGCTCCGTGTGACCGTAGTCGATTAACAAGGCCGCTGCTCGAGGCCAAGGGGACATCGCAAGGTCGATCATGCCTTCAGCACGACCCGTCTCGATAATGTCGCCGTCTCGCGCTTGCGGAAAAACGGGCTGCGTGACGTGCGGCCCCCAGGCAACGGCCGGATAGTCGAATGGGTCATTGAGACAGAAGTCGAGTTTGCCAAGCCCGTTGATGTGCACACGACGTTCGACCCAGCCCTCGCTCAGTCGCACGAACTGTTTTTTCGGCTGGCAATCCAGGTACTCGTTGCCAATGATGATCGTCGGGATCGCCAAGCCTTCGGTCCTGGCAGACGCGTCGATCCCTGGCTGCCATCGAATATCAAATCCAGTCTCACCGAGTGTCTTGGCTTGGGCGTCTCGCAACAACACGTTGCTTTCAATCAACGTCACTCGAACGGCTGTGTGAAAGCCCGTCGCATGCCGCGTTGCCCGAAGCATGTCTTTCATCAGTGTGCCGCGTCCGGGGCCGAGTTCGATCAGATTGAATACCTTGGGCGCCCCCATCTGCCGCCATACCGCCGCGCACCACAGCCCGATCAACTCACCGAAGATCTGGCTGATCTCCGGCGCCGTGATGAAATCACCTGCGGCACCTATGGCAGGCCTGTGGACATAGTAGCCATGCTCCGGGTCGTAGAGGCACGCTGTCATGTACTGCTCGACCGTGATCGGTCCATCCCGCAGGATCCGCTCCTTCAGCTTAAGCGCCAGCGGCGTATCGCGACGGGCTCCGGGATCGTAGGACGCGCCGCTCATGCAACCTGCGCCGCCCGCGCGTTGCGGATCAGCAGCCAGCCCGCGATCACCATCGGGATGCAGTAGGCCATGCCGGATGTCAGTGGCAGCGAGCCGAGGATGGCGCGGTACTCGTCGTGCTTGAACATCTCACAGACGATGCGGAAGAGGCCGTAACCCGCGAGGAAGCTGCCGCCGACGAGGCCCGGCCGCGCCAGCGCACCTTTGGAGTGTGTCAGCCACCGCAGGATCAGCGCCAGGACCAGCCCTTCCAGCACCGCCTCATACAACTGGCTGGGATGACGCGGGTTGGGTCCATAACCCGGAAACGGCATCGCCCAGGGTACGTTGGACTCGCGGCCGACCACCTCGGCATTGATGAAGTTGGCGATGCGTCCGAAAAAGAGCCCGATCGGAACGGCAGCCGCTGTCAGGTCCATGACCGTCAACGGCTGCACGCTGTAGCGGCGTCCGAACAACCAGGCGGCGACGACCACGCCGAGCATGCCGCCGTGGAAGGCCATGCCGCCTTTCCAGATCTGCAGGATCTCGAGCGGGTGACTGAGATAATAGCCGGCATCATAGAGCAGCACGTTGCCGATGCGCCCGCCGACGACCACTCCGAGTGCCACCCAGAGGAAGAGATCATCGACCGCTTCCGTGGTGATCGGCGCCTTGCCGCCGGCCCACAGGTGTCCGTCACTGACCAGCTGCTTGATGTACAACCAGCCGAGCAGCAGGCCTGCCACGTAGGCGAGCCCGTACCATTTGACCGCGAACGGCCCGAGGCTCAGCGCCACCGGATCGATCGTGGGGAAGTTCAAGGCGAGAAAGCGCATGCTTCATCCATAACCGGCGGCCGTCGGTGACCGATGCGGGAGGGGCGGGTGTATGGCAAGGGTGGTGTCAGACCCATGGGCCTGACACCATTTCAGCACGTCGCGCCGCCGTCGACCGTCAAGTGCGCGCCGGTGATGAACGACGCTTCGTCCGAGAGCAGGAAGAGCGCGGCGTTGGCAACTTCTTCGGGCTTGCCGGGGCGGCCCATCGGTGTCTGGTAGGCGCGCTTCTTGACGAGTTCCTCCTTGTCCATGCCTTGTGTCGACTGCTGGTCGGGCCTTGCGACGAACACGCGCAACATCGGCGTGTCGATTGGGCCGGGGCAGATGGCGTTGACGCGGATCTTTTCCTTGGCGTAGCGCTTGGCGAGGCCGCGCACGAGCCCGACGACGCCATGCTTCACCGCCGAATAGACCGGGCTGAACTGGGAGCCGGAGATGCCCGACGTCGACGCCGTATAGAGGAGTGCGCCGGCGCCGCGCGCCCGCATCTCGGGCAATGCGGCTTCCGTGGTGACCAGGACCGTGCGCAGGTTGAGCGTCACGGCATTGTCCCATTCCTTGAGGTCCAGCCCCTCGAACGCCGCTGGTCCGGGATGGCCGACGTGGTTCCAGACGAAATCGAGGCCACCGAAGGCTTTGGCAGTTTCGCGAACGATGCGGCGGGAATCTTCGTCCCGGGTGAGATCGGCAACGATCCCATGCGCTTTGCCACCGGCTTGTCTGATCTCGGCAACCACGGCCTCGACTGCTTTTTGATCGATGTCGACGACGCCGACCGAGGCGCCTTCGGCCGCGAAACGCAAGGCGCCGCAGCGCCCCATGCCCGAGCCACCTGCCGTAACGATGCCGATCTTGTTCTTCATGCGCATGAGAGCCTCCAGTCGATGCTGAGATGATCCAGGTCTGCCAAGGCTAGACCGCCCGTGCGGAAATGCAATGAGGCGGGAAAGCCGACAAGGCTGATATGCAACTTCAGCGGGATAAACGCGAATTTAGTGAATGGGGCGGATATTAACCAGAACTGGACCGTGCCGCCCGCGAAAAAGCAGGGTGGCCGGATGGGTTTTGTCCGGGGCCGCCTGCCCTGCGGTGGGGAATGTCGGCACGTGAAGAGCGTTGAGACATCGATCGACGTGACCGGCGATCCTGGCGCAACGCGCGCCTCCGCGTCGCGTGAGAAAGCGAGCGAGCGCCTGCGCGAGACCCGCCAGCGTCTGGCGCAGGGTAGCGATGTCCGGCCCGAATTCCAGTACGAATTGATGGCGATGTTCGTGCGCAACGAACTCAGCGCCAAAGCCACGATCAAGATGCTCGCGGTCATTTTCTCGCTGGCCTCGATGTTCTGGGCGCCGATGGTCGAGGCGATCATCTGGCTGCTCATGATCATCTTTTCGAAGGTGGTCCTGCTCGAGTACTGCCGGCGCTTCGATGCGACACCGCGCGCCGAGGTCGACCTGCCCTACTGGCAGCGGCGCCTGCTGATCGCGGAACTCGGCAACGGCATCGTCTGGGCCGGTTTCGCGCTGGTTGGCTTTGGCACCACCGACACGTCGAGCCACGTCTTCGTCTTCGCCTCGCTGATCGTCGTGCTGGCGATCCGCATGACGTTTGCCTCGACGGTGCTGCCGATCCTTTATATCGGCACCATCCCGATGCTGCTGGCGGTCGTCGCGCGGCTGTTGCTGCTCAATCATCCGTTTTACTGGGCGATGGCCTCGATGGCCGTCGGCGTGCACGTCTATTTCATCTTTCTCGCCAAGGGGCTCAACGCGACGGCGCTCGCCATGCTCGAGTTCCGCGCCGAGAAGGACGCGCTGATCGGCGAGCTCGAGCAGGAGAAAGCGACCTCGGACGAAGCGCGCCGGCGGGCTGAAGGCGCCAACGTTGCCAAGTCGCGCTTCCTCGCCACCATGAGCCACGAGCTGCGCACGCCCCTGAACGCCATTCTCGGGTTTTCCGAGGTAATGAAGGGCGAGATCCTCGGGCCCATGCAGAACCGGAGCTATCACGAATACGCGGGCAACATCCATGACAGCGGCCGCCATCTGCTGCATCTGATCAATGAGATCCTGGACCTGTCGCGCATCGAGGCCGGCCGCTACGAGCTGCACGAGGAACCCGTGCGGTTGACCGACATCGCCGAGGATTGCGAGCGGCTCCTGAAGCTGCGGGCCGAAAGCAAGGGCCTGCAGCTGGATCTGGATTTCGAAGATCGCTTGGCCCAGATCTGGGTGGACGAGCGCGCCATGCGGCAGGTCTGCTTGAACCTTCTGTCGAATGCACTGAAGTTCACGCCGAAGGGCGGGCGCATCATCGTCAAAGTGTCGTCGGTCGCCGGTGGCGGGCAGATGCTGGCCGTGAAGGACAACGGTCCTGGCATTCCGAAGGACGAGATCCCCAAGGTCATGCAGGCGTTCGGGCAGGGCTCGCTGGCGCATCAGACGGCGGAAGGCGGCACCGGCCTCGGGCTGCCGATCGTGAAAAACCTCGTCGAGTTGCACGGCGGCACGTTCGAATTGCGCTCGGAATTGCGCAAGGGCACCGAGGCGATCGTGTTGCTGCCGGCGACGCGAGTTCTGGCGGCGGTGCCGCCGTTGCAACCGCTCGGCCGCGAGCGGCATCGGCCGCAAGGGCAGGCGGCGGCGAGTGCGCCAGCTGAAGTCGTGGCAGTGGCAGTGCCGCGCTCGCCGAGGCAGAGGTTGCCGCGCCTCGCAGGTGGGGCGCAGGCGCGAGCGGCCGGGCGTTAGGACGGTAGATGACGAAATCGTCCGACTTCCCGCTAGCTAGACCAGCTCCAGCCGGATGGAGCGTCCAAGTACGTTGGCCGCGCGCTGCAACGTTTCGAGGGTGACGTTGCCCGCGTCCTTGTCCAGCAGCCGGTCGAGCTGGGCGCGGCTCGTTTGCATGAGTTCAGCCATCTTGTTCTTGGACAGCTTCTTCTCCGTCATGGCTTGCTGGATTTGCCAAGCAATAACTTCCTTGATGGCGGCGGCCTGAAACTCTTCGAGCACGCCCTCCTCTTTCAGGAGGTCGTCGAGGCGCGACCCGTGGCCGGAACGGCGCGACTCGGACTTGGTGCGATCGGTCATCGGTCGAGGTCCTTTTTACGTTTGCGGGCGAGGTCGAGATCGCTTGAAGGAGTTCTCTGCGTCTTCTTGATGAAGCCGTGGAGTGCGACGAGTTCGCCTGCATGTGCGCAGATGATCACGCGGGCGATGCGGTCGCTCGGGAGCGAACTGCGCACTTCCCACAGGCCGTCGCGGAGGTTGCGGCATAGCGGCATTCCGATTGGCCAGCGCCATTGCACCCGCATGAGGTCTTGCCCGATGGCACGGCGATCCGCGAGCGGCAGCTCCTTGAGCCAGTCGAGTACCGGCTGATTGCCGGCCGGTGTCTCAAAGAACACCAGATCGATTTTATCGACCGCCATCGAGCCTCGTCCATCACCACCCGTTGTGTACCATATATGGTCCATGTGTGCAAGGCAACGTCGTCCGGCAGCTGTTCGGCCATGCCTGCTGGCATGCCGGGTCGAGCGCAACCAAGGTCATCAGCTCGGCTCGCCGAGGTTGTGTCATATAGTCGTTGCACGCAAGGCTGCTCGACCAGCGGTCGTTGATCAAGAATTTGCCATTTAATTTGTGCAACTGGTCTTGTCACCTGCCGATGACGGTCGCGCAGTATGCATTGCTGGAGTTGAAGTCCTTGTTCCGATATGCGAAGTGCCGTTGCACAGCGCGCCGTGCTGGAGACGGCATGTGACGGGTGAGCAGGAATTCTGTGACAGTCGTGAGTGATAACGACGTAGGTCACAGCACCGGGTCGTGCTATCCAGCGACGTCGCCGCCGGGTTGAGGGATTGATGGAATCGCCCTGTGTCAAAGTCTGCGTGATCGACGAGGCGTCTGGCCTTTGCGCTGGGTGCTTGCGCAGCCGTGACGAGATCGCATCCTGGGCGAGCGCCGGGCCGGACTGGCGGCGCCAGATCATGGCCGAGCTTCCAGTCCGGGCAGGGCTGATCGGCCAGGGGAGACGTGCATGAGCGTCTGGCTCGCCATTGTGCTCCTGGTGATCGCCGCGATCGCCTACGTCAGCCGGGCGGATGCCGATCTCATTCGCGGGCTGCGCACGGACGGAGAACTACTCTGGGGCCTCGATTCCCAGGAAATCGCGGTGCTGGCGACCGGGCTCGCGTTCGTGTTGCTGATCGTGCCGGCGCTGTTTGGCGCCTATCGCGGTCGCTGGGGCAGCGCATTCCGGGACATTCTCGGCTGGACGGCGGTCGCGGCGGTGATGGCGACGGGCTACAACTATCGCGATGAACTCGGCCAGATCGCGTTCCGGATAGCAGGTGAGTTTGCGCCTGTTGTCAGTCCGGCAACCGTCGAGCCGCCACCGACAGGGGATCGGTCGCACCGGATCCGCAGGCGCAGCGATGGCCATTTTACTGCGAGCGTCGCGGTCAACGGCGCCAGCGTGCCGATGCTGGTCGATACCGGCGCGTCCACGGTGGTGCTGCGGCAGGTGGACGCCAAGAAGCTCGGCGTCGATACCACGAACCTCAAGTACACGGTGCCGGTACAGACGGCCAATGGCGTCGCCTACGCGGCGCATGTGCGGTTGCGCAACGTGACGGTCGGGCCGATCGCGCTCGGGGGCGTCGATGCGCTCGTGGCGCAACCCGGCGTGCTCAGGGAAAGCTTGCTTGGTATGACTTTTTTAAGCCGTCTGCGCTCATATGAGTTTTCGGGTCAGTTTCTGACATTCAGGCAGTAGGTTTTGCGCCGCGCCTGCAGGTCAGGCGTAGCGCGCAGGTCGTCGATGGCAATTTCGTCCGGTAGTCAGGGCCTCGTCCGCATGATGGCGGGCTGGTGCGTCGTCATTGCGGTCGGTGCGGTCATCATCCTGCGCACCGACGACGTGCTCGATGTGCTGGGGTTGCCGAAGAAAAGCGATGCGGCAAACAGCGAGCAACCGGCCGCGCGCGCGGCGTCGGTGCAACCTGTGAAGGCGGATCGCACCGTCGTCATTCGTGCCAGCGGCAACGGCCACTATGAAGTCACCGCGCGCATCAATGGCCGTCCGATCGACGTGATGGTCGACACCGGTGCGACCGCGGTGGCGCTGACCTTCGAGGATGCGCGTGCTGCGGGCATCTTTCCGAGTCAGGCCGACTATACCGTCCGCGTCAACACCGCCAATGGCCAGGCACGGGTCGCCCCGGTGACGATCGATCAGATCACCATCGACGATGTCACGGTGCGCAATGTTCGCGGCTTCGTCGCCGAACGCGGCGCCATGACTACGACCCTGCTCGGCATGAGCTTCCTCAGCCGCCTCACCCGCTCCGAGATGAGCCGCGGCGTGCTGACCTTGCAGGAGTAGGGGTGGGCGTGTATCGGTGCCTATTTCATAAGTAAGGGTTTAGCTCAGGATTGTCGCGCAATGCGAGGACAAGATCGGCGACCGAAATCCAGTTGGAAAAACCTTCACGCCATAAACGATCCTGCCCCTGCAATAATGCATCTTCTGCGAATTTGAGCAGTTGACCGCTAGAAAATGGTCCTGCTTGCTCTTCACCTCGGTCAATATACCATGCAGCGGGTGGGGCAACTTCGC
This sequence comes from Hyphomicrobiales bacterium, assembly GCA_031367895.1. Lineage (GTDB taxonomy): Bacteria > Pseudomonadota > Alphaproteobacteria > Rhizobiales > Hyphomicrobiaceae. The sequence continues at coordinate 188 of JANLQP010000038.1, read as the reverse complement.
CAGGCGTTGCTTCTGCAATCTGTTCGGCGGCGCCAAACTTTTGTTTCGATGCTTGCGCAAGCTTGTAGGTGCCGTAACCTGCAAGTATGGCAATTGCAGCTGGCGCAGCCATCGCAATTCCAATGCCGGTCAACATGCCACCGCCGACGACCCCACCGACGGAAGCCAGTCCGGTAGAAAGCCCGACG
>JANLQP010000029.1:0-32843 GCA_031367895.1 Hyphomicrobiales bacterium | reverse complement strand
GATAGTTCCCCCGAAATACAGGGAATAGGGCGTTGGGAATTGGGAGTAGGCAGCCCTAAAGCCCTACTCCCAATTCCCTATTCCCAACTCCCTCACTTCAATCCCCGCAGATGCTTCTCGCGCGCGGTCGCTGCCTGCATCAGGAACGGCATGTCGTTGCCGGCGAGGACGCACGTGACCCCCATGTTGATGTACTTGGTCAGGCCCTCGTCGGTGTAGACGCCGCCCATTCCGGCCCACTTTTTGTGCTTCTTGCAGGCATCGACGACCGCCTGATATGCGGCCACGACCTTCTCGTGCATGAGCTGGCCGGGCAGCCCCATCTCCATGGTCAGATCGCTGGTACCGATCAAAAGCACGTCGATGCCCTTCACCGCCGCGATGGCGTCCGCGTTCTTGATCGCGAGCGGGCTCTCCAGCATGACGATGACGAGCAGGTTGTCGTTGACGATTTTCGTTGATTCACCCGGTGGCAGCTGCGCGAAACCGAGCTGCGGCATCGTCCCGCCGATCGAACGCTTGCCGACAGGTGGATAGCGCAGACGGTCCGCGATCTCCGTCGCTTCCTCCGCCGTATCGACGTGCGGCATGACGATGCCGTAGGCGCCGCCGTCGAGTACGCGCGTCGCCATATCGAGCTGGCCTTGCGGCACGCGCACGATCGGGGAGATACCGCAGGCGTTGGCCGTGATCGAGATCTGCACGGCCATGTCGAGCGTCATCGAATTGTGCTCGCAGTCGATGAACAGCCAATCGTAGCCGCAGGTTTTCATGGCCGGCGCGATGTCGACCGTGCGCGCCTGCCGCAGGCCGACGCCCAGCGCCAGCTCGCCTTTTTTCAAGCGCTCGCGCGCGGGGTTCTTGCCGTCGGTTGCCATGGGGGCTCCTTTGTTGCGATCAGGGATCGAGCGGTAGGTTACAGGTTATAGGGGACAGGTTACAGGGGGGGCCTATTGCCGCCAGCACCTCCCTGTAACCTGTCACCTGATCCCTCATTCACACCACCTTGTCGGAGATCTTCTGCGGCACGGGGCGCGTGGCGGCGAATGACGGGCGCTGCTCGATCGCGGCGGAATAGGCGGCGAGGTTTGGATGCCGCGTTTTCCAATCGTATTCCGGCCAACGCACGGCGAGATAGCCAACCGCGGTACCGACCGCGATATCGCCGAGGCTGAAGGCATCGCCGACCGCAAACGTGCGCGTGCCGATCAGCCGCGCCATCTCGGCGACGCCGCCGTCGATCTTGCGCAGCTGGCGCGCCAGCCATTCCGCGCTCTGCTGTTCCTTCGGCCGATGGCGCTCGAAGAACGACAACACGAACGCATCGCAGACGCCGTCGCAGAGCACTTCGAGGCGCCGCGCCGCGAGCTTGCCGTCGACGTCGGTGGGGAGAAGCGGCGTCTCCGGGTGCTTCAGTTCCAGCCACTGCATGATGTAGCTGGACTCATAAACGCTGGAGCCGTCGTCGAGGATCAGGATCGGCAGCTTCTCGAGCGGATTGTACTTCGGCGTCATCGTGGTCTTGTCCCACGGCACCTCGGTGACGAGCTCGAACGGGATCTGCTTCTCGGCGAGTGCGATGCGCACCTTGCGTGCGTAGGGGCTCGGCGTAGCGCTGATGAGTTTGAGCATGCGGGGACTCCGGCGGGCGGTTGCTCTTGATGTCGTAGCCGTTGCGCTGAGCCTTGCCCAGACGCTGCATCTGCATGCGAGATGCGGACGAACTGCATGCGGCCGAGCACGCGGGTCGAACGGGAGATCAATCGCCGCGCAGATTGGCCGTCGGCACGGGATAGACGCCGTCGCTCCCGAGCATCCAGACTTGGGCGCCAGCCTCGCCGAACAGTGGTTGGAACGCCGCATCCAGCACGTTGAGGCCGCCGGCGAAGGCGCCGAATGCCGGCAGGATCAGCCGCGTTGCGTCGCCCACGAAGCAGCGCCGGCGCAGGCTCCCACCACGGGCCGAAAGGCGCGCGGCCGGATGCAGATGGCCGGCGATCTCACCGTGCACCAGGCCGGCTGCCGGAATGTGCCGCAAGTGCAGGCCAGAGATCGTCACACAGTCGACGACGCTGCCGCCGAGCGCGGGGCTGATCGCGGGGTCGTGGTTGCCGGTCACCCAGGTCCAGGTCCGGCCGTGCTGCAGGCCGTGCAGGACGGCCAAATCCGAAGCCAGCATGCGGCTTCCAGCGCGGCCATCGTGCAGGCTGTCGCCGAGCGCGATGATCCGTGCCGGCCGGAACGCGTCGATGACCGCCGCCAGCCGCGCCAGCGTCTCGCGCGTATCATAGGGCGGCAGCATGCGACCACGCGCGGCGAAGGCTGCGCCTTTCCCCAGATGCAGGTCGGCGACGACGAGCGTTTGCCCGGCATCGGAATACAGCGCGCCCGAACGGCAGGCGACGAGATCGTGGCCAGCGATGCAGATCCGCTGCGTCGCAAAGTCTGTGCTCGCCACGTCAACCACCCCTCACTCTCCCCTCGGTCGCTTCGCGCATCAGCATACCCGCCGCCTCGCGCAGCATCGCCTCGCGTGCTTCGCCGCTGACCGCCTCGCGGCCCATTTCCAACAGCACCGGCACGGCCAGCGGCGAGACGCGGTCGAGGCTCGCGTGGCGGATGCGGCCCTTGATACGCGTCAGGAACTCCTGCAGGCGGCGGATGTCGAGGAGACCGGTTGCCGCGTCCTGGTATGCAGCCTCCAACAGAACGTGATGTGGATCGTGGCGTCGGAGCACGTCGTAGATGAGATCGGACGAGACGGTGAGCTGGCGCCCGCTCTTCTCCTTGCCGGGATGCCGCCGCTCGATGAGCCCCGAGATGATCGCGCAATGGCGGAACGTACGCCGCATCAGGCTCGTTTCAGCGAGCCAGGCTTCGAGATCGTCGCCGAGCATATCCTCGTCGAAGAGGCGCGCCAGATCGATGCGGCCATCGTGGATCATCGCGGAGAGATCGCCGAGCCCCCAGATCTGCAGCGAATAATCACTCGCCGAAAAGCCGAGCGGCATGGCGCCGAGCCGATCCAGACGCCGCGTCAGCAGCATGCCGAGGGTCTGATGTGCGAGACGTCCCTCGAACGGATAGGCGACGAGATGATGTCGTTCGCCGTTCGGAAACGTCTCGATCAGCACCTCGTTCGCGGCCGGCACCAGCGAATACCGTTGCTGCAAACGCAGCCACGACGCGACGGATTGCGGTAGTTTCGGCCAGGACGCGTCGTCCGCGAGCATCGCCCGCACGCGGGCGGCGAGATGCGTCGAGAGGGGGAAGCGACCACCGGGATAGCTCGGAATGATCGGGTCCTTCGCCGTGGCGCGCGAGACGTAGGCCTCCATCTCGCGCTGCCCCTCGAAGCGCACAACCTCGCCGCCGAAGACAAAGGCATCGCCGACCTTCAACTCGCCGACGAACATCTCGTCGATCTCCCCGAGCACACGCCCGCCGAGCAAGGGCCTATTGGCGGAACGGCTCGTGCCGCTGGATCGTCCGGGAACACCGCGCCGGCCAACAAGTCTCAGCTTCAGCATCGGACTCTCGACGATGGTGCCGATGTTGAGGCGGTACTGCTGCGCGAAGCGCGGATGACTGAGGCGAAGGCGCCCGTCCTCGGTCGGCCGCAGGCGCGCGAAACGTTCATAGGCGCGCAGTGCGTAGCCGCCGGTCGCGACGAAATCGACGACGCGGTCGAAGTCCGCGCGCGTGAGGCCGGCATAGGGCAATGCGCTGCGCACCTCCGCGAACAGCGTGTCCGCCGCGAACGCCCCAGCGCAGGCCATGCCGAGCACGTGCTGCGCCAGCACGTCGAGGCCGCCGCGCCGATCGATGATGGCGTCCTGCGATCCGGCTTCGGCGGCGTCGAGCGCGGCACGGCATTCGAGCACCTCGAAGCGGTTGGCGGGAACCAGGATCGCCTCGGAGGGATCGTCGAGGCGGTGGTTGGCGCGGCCGATGCGCTGGATCAGGCGGCTCGCGCCTTTCGGTGCGCCGATGTTGATGACCACATCGACGTCGCCCCAGTCGATACCGAGATCGAGCGTGGAGGTGGCGACGACCGCGCGCAACTTGCCCGCAGCCATCGCGGCTTCGACTTTGCGCCGCTGTCCGGCATCGAGCGAGCCGTGATGCAGCGCGATCGGCAAGCTCGCTTCGTTGGCGCGCCAGATTTCCTGGAACATCAGTTCGGCTTGCATACGCGTGTTGACGAAGATCAATGCGAGGCGGTGACGCGCGATTTCAGCGAGGATTTCCGGGACCGCGTAGCGAGCGGAGTGGCTGGCCCAGGGCAGCTCGTCCTCGGTCTCGAGGATCCGGATGAGCGGCTTAGCGCCGCCCTGCACATGGACGAGATCGGCAAGCTGGCGCTGCTTATCCGGTTCCGTTTGCGGCATTAGCCAGGCGCGCAACTCCGTCGGCCGCGCGACGGTCGCGGAAAGGCCCGTGACAATGAGCCCCGGCGCAATCGTGCGTAAACGGGCGACGCCGAGCGCAAGCAGGTCGCCGCGCTTTGTCGGCGCCAGCGCGTGCAGCTCGTCGAGGATGAGCGTGTCCAAATCGCCGAAGATGTGCCGCGCATCTTCGTTGCCGAGCATCAACGCCAACTGCTCGGGCGTTGTGAGGAGGATCTCGGGCGGGCGCATGCGCTGGCGCTGACGCTTGCTCGCGGGCGTATCGCCGGTGCGCGTTTCGACGCGCGTTTTCAAGCCCATCTCGGTGATCGGCTGCAACAGGTTGCGCGCGACGTCGACGGCGAGTGCCTTCAGCGGCGAGATGTAGAGCGTGCGCAATCCGCCAGCATTCGGCAAACGCAAGGCGCCGCTTGCCGAGATCAGACTCGGCAGGAAACCGGCGAGTGTCTTGCCGGCCCCGGTCGGCGCGATCAGCAGCGTCGAGCGGCGCGCGTTCGCCTGCTCGATCAGCGCCAACTGATGCGCACGCGGTTCCCAGCCGCGCTGCGCGAACCAACCGGCAAACGGCTCCGGAAGCATCGCCCGCGGCAGCGCAGGCGCATCGCCTTGCTCAGGTGACGCTGGTCTCTTTCGCCGCTCAGCCATTTCGAGAGCTTACATCATGGGCGCCTGCCCATCACGCATCTCCGGCAGAGAGCATCGACGTCACACTGCTTCCTCGGGCTCGGGTGTGCGTGGCCGACGGCGGACGCGCTCGTGTTTGGCGGGATGATCGAGCTTCGCCGAGAGCGCATCGATCTGGCGCTGTGCGGCCTTGAAACAATCACGCAAGGCCAAGTTCACGTCGGTGTGGGCGTGATCGCCATCCGGCTCGTGGATCGCGATGATGGGCTTATGGCCCGGCACGCCGATTTCAATGCGGACGTGGAAAAACTTTGGTCTCGGCGCGCGCCGCGCCGGTGCTTCGACGACAACGCGGGCGTGCGTAAAACGATCGAAATGTGACTGCAGCCGTTCAAACTTTTCGCGGATGCGGGCCTCGACCGCATCGCTTCTCTCAAGGCCGTGGAAAGAGATCTCGAGTGGTGTCAGCATCGCAGGGTCCTTTCGCTTCTGGACGGACTGGTCTCCCCACATGCCAAAGGTGGGCGCGATTCCAGACGCGGTCAAGCGGCATCGGGCTTCAACATTGCAAATGTGTTTGGCTGATCGGCACGGTTGTTTTGCACGGTAACGAGACCAACGAGCCGATGCAGCGTGTCGGGGCAAGGGACAAGTAACGGATGAGATACAAGAACGGGACAAGGGGAGGGTAAACCGCTGTTGCTTGTCCCTGGCACCTTATACCGGCGAGCAAAATGTTCGACCTGTCATCGACCAGCCAGGCGCCGGTATCGCTTTTACTTTGCGCCATCCGACTCCCCTGCAGGAAGCCGGCCGGATGGCGCGGGCAGCGGCGAAGCACAGGTCAAACAATCAGCACAACGGTATTACGTGTCCCTGGCAGCTCCTTTACTTGCAAATCCGCATCATGCCGTCGCGGCCATGGCGCGCAAGATCGAGATGGAAATGGTCGTGGTGGTTGCGGTCGTAGTTCGGCCCGAGCACCGTCGTGAACGTATCGCACGAGCCCTGGTGCACGTGGCGCAGGAATGCGCGCTCACGCAAGTCACCGTACCAGCCGGATTTCACCATCACCCAACGGCCATCCGCGAGCAGGAAGCCTGCCACATCGAGCGCGTTGGCGTGGCCGTGCTCGGAAAGCTTGGCGCCGCGCACGTGGTTGATCGGGCGGCAGCCGTAGGAGGCGGCAACCTTGATCTCGACGATTGGCATACCGAAATGACGCCGCGCGGCAGGAATCACGACCTTCGCCGTCCAATGATCGACCGAGGCAATCATCGGACAGATCAGCAGGGCCGGCGGGCGCATCTGCACCTGACCGCCGAGGGCTGCCGACATTTCGAAGGGATTGGCCGCGCCGCAATGACCGGGGCCGCCGAGTGCTGCGCGTTGCACGACAAACGGGCTCGAACGAACGTAGTTGTTCGTCAGGCATTGGTTTTCTTCGCTTCCGCGCCAGGGCTCCGGCTTGGAAACAAACTCCGGCGATGATGGCTTGCTGCAGCCCCAGAGGGCGAGCAAACCAACGACAACCGACGCAAACTGTACGCTACGCACCCACGACATGGGACAAAATTAGGCCCTGGACCTTAACGACAGGTTAACCGTGATTCGCTCGATGGGTCAGGTTAGCCACGCGTTCAGGTGGGGCGATGGCCGGATCGGGGCGGAAGCGGGGCAATGAGGGATCAGGTTACAGGGGAGAGGTTACAGGTTACAGGGATCGATACCGTTACCGCGCTGGTCCGTCCTCACGGTCACCTGTAACCTGTCACCTGCAACCTCATTTCCATCCTGGAACTTCCTCATGAGCAAAATCCTCCTCGTTTCCGGCGCTTCGCGCGGCATCGGCGCGGCGGCAGCCCGGCTTGCGGGCAAGCGCGGCTACGATGTCGCCGTCAATTACAACAGCAGCCGCGAGGCGGCGGAGGCGGTCGTCGCGGACATCCACAAGTGCGGCCAGCGCGCCGTCGCGATTCCTGCCGACATGGGTGATCCCGGAGCCATTCCGCGCTTATTCCAGGCCGTCGATCGCGAGCTTGGCACGCTCGACGCGTTCCTGAACAACGCCGGCATCCTCAACCCGCACAGCCGCTTCGTCGACATCAAGCTCGCGCAGTTGCAGAGGACGTTGGCGGTCAATCTCACAGGGCCGTTCATCGCCGCCCAGGAAGCGGCGCGACGGATGTCGACACGCCTTGGCGGCAAGGGCGGCGTGATCGTCAACATGTCGTCGCTGGCGGCGCGCTTGGGCGGCGCTTTCGAATGCATCGATTACGGCGCTTCGAAAGGCGGCATGGATACGATGACCGTCGGCATGGCGAAAGAGCTGGCAGGTGAGGGCATTCGCGTCAATGCGCTGCGGCCAGGGCTGATCCTGACCGACATCCACGCCAGCGCGGGCGAGCCCGGACGCGTGGCGCGGCTGCAGGCCAGTGTGCCGATCGGGCGGGGCGGGACGCCGGACGAAGTGGCGGAAACGGCGCTCTGGCTGCTGTCGGATGCCGCGTCCTACGTCACCGGCATGACGATCGACGTCGCCGGTGGACGCGGGATTTAGGGCAACGCGCAAACCGGAACTGCCCGCACCCATTCCTTCAGCGCTTCGTCGTCGCGGCGAGCGTCGTCGGGCCGCCAGCCGGCTCTGACGAATGGCGCCCGCTCTGTGAACCAGGCTTCGGCGGTTTGCCGGCGGCAAAGCCGTCGAGCACCTTGCCAAAGGTTTCGGGCGTCAGGTCTTCCCAGGTGTCCTTGCCGATCTGGACGACGGGCGCGTTGGCGCAGCAGCCGACGCATTCGACCTCTTCCCAGGAGAACGCGCCGTCGGCCGATAGGTGATGCTGGTCGTGATGAATGCGACTCTGGCAGGCGCTGATGATCGCCTCGGAGCCGCGCAGCATGCACGGCGTCGTGCCGCACACCTGGACGTGCGCCTTCGTACCGACCGGCACCAGCTGGAACATCGTGTAGAACGTCGCGATCTCATAAACACGAATATAGGCCATGCCGAGCAGATCGGCGACGGCGCGAATGGCCGGCTCCGTGCACCAGCCTTCTTGCTCCTGGGCGCGCCACAGCACCGGAATCACGGCCGAGGCCTGCTTGCCGGCCGGATACTTGACGACCGTCGCCTTGGCCCAGGCCAGGTTCTCCGGCGTGAAGGCGAACGACTTGGGTTGCTCATGGTGGAGTCTGCGGACGGCCATGCGGATTTTTCCGGATCTTAGCGTGTTGGCGGGTTCGGAAGCGGTAGGCGATCGGACGGGAGAATCGGGCGCTCCAGCGGGCGGTCGCCCTCGAGTTGGCCCGGCACGAACGTCCGCGAACGCTCCGGTTCGAAATCAACCCGGACCGTCGGCGCGGCTGAGTACCACAACCCGAGCAGACCGACGAGAGCCAATGGCGCCAGCAGCAGCGCGCTCTGGGCGCCGACGCGGAAGAGCGAGGTCCAGGTCAGCGCACAGAGCACGCCGAGCAGCGGCAGGATCAACATGGTGGCGCCACCGCGGGCCATCGCGAACAGCATGGCGAGCAGGACGCAAAAAAGGCCGATGGCGATCGGCAAGCCTGGGCGGTGCGCCTGCCATTCGCCCATCGGCCAGCCGTTGTGGACGGCGAACCAGCGATAGGTCGCAAGGCTCAGCCCCAAGGCGAAGGCAGCGGTCGCCAACACGAACATGGGATCGACAGGCATCATTCATTCTCCTCGAAGGGCTTCAGGTCCGGTCCCGATTGGGTGTGGCCACGTTGCCGGCGGATGCCGACTTGGTGCCAGTCTCCCAGAGCTCCTTCGTTTCGTCCCGCGCAACCTTCGAGCTTGGTAAGCTCAAGTGAGGTTACAGGGGACAGGTTACAGGAATCAAGGCTTCAGGGCTTCCCTGTCACCTGCAACCAGTAACCCCACGGCACCGTCACTTGCCGCTCTTCTTGGCGATGCAGCCTTGCAGGCAGAGCTGACGCTCCCGGTCGCAGCTGGGGCTGCCCTTCGTCTGCACGCGACACTGGTCGTGCTGACGCTGGCACAGATTGGCGCAGGAATCCTGCACGAGGACGTGCGGCGCTCGCTCGGCCGGAAACGCATGCGGCGACGGCTTCAGTTCCGCCGTCTCGGCGGCATGCACAGCCAGCCCGAGACAGGCGGAGACGACCAAGCCAGCTAAGATCCGCAGCACCATGGCGCGCACTCCTCGTGAGCCGTGCGGTCGGAACGTCCGAACCAGCAAGCGGTAGCGCTCCCAGCAAATGCCGGTTCCGCACAAGACCTTTGCTCGATCAACCCTCCGGCCGCGTCAGAGTGCTATACCCCGGCACATGAATGCAAGCTGAACTGGCGGGCGGCAAACCAATGCACGGCGGGCTGTGGAAACAGGGCCGGCGTGGCAGCGGTAAATGCCAGAAATTTCAACAATTTACTCGGCGGCTGTGCGCGCCGCCTCCTGCTTGCCGACGCGGCTCTCGCGCTCGAGCTTCAGCTTCTCGGCGATCATGAACGACAGCTCCAGCGACTGCTCGGCGTTGAGTCGCGGGTCGCACAGCGTCTCGTAGCTGCGCGACAGGTCGGAATCGACGATCGCGACCGCGCCGCCAGTGCATTCCGTGACATTCTGGCCGGTCATCTCGAGATGCACGCCGCCGGCATGCGTCCCCTCGGCGCCGTGGATGGCAAAGAAGTGCTCGACCTCGTCCCGGACGCGCTGGAACGGCCGTGTCTTGTACCCACCCGTCGCCGTGATCGTGTTGCCGTGCATCGGGTCGCAGGACCACACGACCTGGCGGCCGGCCTTTTCGACGGCGCGGATCAGCTTCGGCAGGTGCGCCTCTACCTTGTCGGAGCCGAACCGGCAGATCAGCGTCAGGCGGCCGGGCTCGTTCTTCGGGTTGAGGATATCGATCAGCTTCAACAAGCCGTCCGGCTCCAGCGAGGGGCCGCACTTGAGGCCGATCGGGTTCTCGACGCCGCGGCAGAATTCGACGTGGGCGTGGTCCGGCTGGCGGGTGCGGTCGCCGATCCAGATCATGTGCGCGGAGGTGGCATAATAGCGTCCCGAGCCCATCACCTCGTCGCGCCGCGTCATCGCCTGCTCGTAGCCGAGCAGAAGCGCCTCGTGGCTGGTGAAGAACTCGGTCGTGACCAGCGCCTGCGTGCTCTTCTCGTCGATACCGAGCGCGCGCATGATCTCGAGCGTGCGCGTGACCTCGGCGGCAAGCTTCTCGTAGCTGGACTCGATCGGCTTATCCTTCATGAAGTCCAGCGCCCAGCGATTGACGTTCTCGAGGCTGGCGAAACCACCTTGCAGGAACGCGCGCAGGAAGTTCAAGGTCGCGGCCGACTGGCGGTAGGCCTGCAACTGGCGCTGTGGATCGGGGATGCGGCTCTCGGGCGTGAACTCGAAGCCGTTGATGATGTCGCCGCGGTAGCTCGGCAGCTCGACGCCATTGAGCTTCTCGATGTTGGAGGAGCGCGGCTTGGCGAACTGGCCGGCGATGCGGCCGATCTTCACCACCGGCATGCCGCCCGCGAACGTCATCACCAGCGCCGACTGCAGGAAGACGCGGAAGTAATCGCGGATGTTGTTGGCCGTGTGCTCCTTGAAGCTTTCCGCGCAGTCGCCGCCCTGGAACAGGAAGCTCTCGGCCTTCGCGACCTTGCCGAGGCGCGCTTTCAGGGCGTTGACCTCATTTGCAAAAACGAGCGGCGGAAACTTCGCGATCTTTCCCTCGACGTCGGCCAGCGCCGCTTTGTCGGGATAATCGGGAACCTGAACGATCGGTTTCGATCTCCAGCTCTCGGGGGACCACGGAACGCCCATAAAACGCACTCCTTCAATGCCTTACGCGAGCCGCCGCCGATTTTGCCGGGGTCCGGGGTCTCGCCCAAAGCCCGGAACCGCGGCGGCCCCTACGCTGCCGACTTTCGCATGAGCCCGGACTTATAGGATAAGTTTTTCGAGCCCGCCACAGGGTTAATGCGTTGTAGTAGCTGCCGATTGGGGGCGGCGATGCGTTGCGGGCGCCATTCGCCGGAACCAGATCGAGCGCTCGCGTCTCGAAAGAGCCCCGGACTCCTCAGCCAATGAGCGGGGACGGAACTTTCCGGCGTCGTTCGTGGGCCCACCCACGGCGGCAAAGATTCTACCGGTCACGTCGTGGCAGGGCGGGCTTACCGCATGCTTGTGCAAGAGGTTCCTGGCGCCGCCCTGCGCCTGGAAATGATGAGGTCACCTCGGGCGCGGCGCGCTGCGAGGATACAAGTGCGTGAAGTCTTGAATTGGTGAATGCGTGAATGCTTAACGCAAGGATTGCGTCCTCTCGTACTCCCGACTTCTTTTGCGTGAATTCGTGACGGACTAAGCCTATCTATCATGGCCATTGGCGAACGCGGAACTTCGCGTAAAGTCGTCGCGGGGCGCAGCAACGTTCGAGGGCGCAATGGCAGACACGGCCAAGGCGGCGATGCGATCGCCGATCAGCATCTATCACGAACACCTCGCGAAGGGGGAACTCGCCTATCAGTTCAGCACCGAGGCGCAGCGCGCTGTGTTCTTCCCGCGCGTCATCTGTCCGTTTACCGGTAACGACCGGTTGGAATGGCGGATCAGCGCCGGGCTCGGTTCGGTCTACGCGACAACGGTCGTACATCCGGTGGAAGGCCAACCGTTCAATGTCGCGCTGATCGATTGCGACGAAGGTTTCCGCCTGATGAGCCGCGTGGAGGACATCGCGCCGGACAAGGTGCGCATCGGCATGCGCGTCAAGTTCCGCACGCACAAACCCGGCGGCGACGCCGATCCGATCCCCGTTTTCGCACCGGTTGAGGCACTCTGATGGACGGCTTGAAACGGGCTGCTGTCGCGATCGTCGGCGCGGCTGAATCCGACATCGGCCAGGTCGCGGACGGGCTGACGCCGATCGATCTGATGGCACAAGGCATCCAGCGCGCACTCGCCGACTGCGGGCTGGCGCTGAAGGACGTCGACGGCCTGTTCTCGGCGACGACGCAGGTGCGCACCTCGGCGCTCGCGTTGTGCGAATATCTGCGCATCGATCCGCCGTTCATCGGTTCGACCATCGTCGGCGGCTCGTCGTTCGAGATCCACGTCGCGCATGCGATGGCGGCGATTTCGGCGGGCCTGTGCAAGGTCGCGGTGATCGCCTATGGCAGCACACAGCGCAGTGTCGGACGCAAGCAGGCGTCGGTGCGCGAGTACAATCCCTACGAGACGCCGTTCAAGCCGTTCCTGCCGGCCAGCGCCTATGCGATGGCGGCGTCGCGCCACATGCACCAGTTCGGCACCACACGCGAGCAGATGGCCGAGGTGGCGGTGGCGGCGCGGCAATGGGCCCTGCTCAATCCGGCCGCGTGGGAGAAGAAGCCGCTGACGGTCGAGGGCGTGCTCAACGCGCGCATGATCAGCTATCCGTTCACGGTGCGCGACTGCTGCCTCTCGACAGACGGCGGCGGCGCCATCGTCATCACCTCGGCGGAGCGCGCGCGAGGCTTGGCAAAAGCGCCGGTTTACGTGCTCGGCTGCGGGCAATCGCACACGCACGCGACGATTTCCTCGATGCCGGATCTGACGGTGTCCGGCGCCAAGCGGTCGGGCGAGTTGGCGTACGCGATGGCGAAGTTGCGGCCGAAGGATATCGACGTGCTCGAGCTTTACGACGCCTTCACGATCAACACGGTGCTGTTCCTCGAGGATCTCGGCTTCTGCAAGAAAGGCGAAGGCGGCGCGTTCGTGTCGGGCGGCCGTATTTCTCCGAAAGGCGCGCTTCCCGTCAACACCAACGGCGGGGGGCTCTCGTACTGCCATCCCGGCATGTACGGCCTGTTCCTGCTGATCGAGGCGGTGCGCCAGTTGCGCGGCGAATGCGGTGCGCGGCAAGTGGCTGGCGCTAAAACCGCGATCGCACACGGCAACGGCGGCGTGCTGTCGTCGCAGGCGACGGTGGTGCTGGGGACAGCTGCGGTGGTGTAAGGGGGCGAGTCCGGCGCAATTTCGTAGGGCGCGAAACCGTAGGGCGTCAATAGGCGAAGCCGTATTGCGCCGATCCGGCGCTCAAGACGGCGCAATACGGCGGCAAGTGCAGACCGCCTATTGACGCCCTACGGGTGTCCTATGCTTCGGTCGGCATCACGTGTATCCCTGCGGCGAGCAGGGAAACGGTTACCTCTGCGCCGACGGCGAGTTCGTTTCGACGCGCGGCGTGGGTGGCGAGACGGAAATTCAGGATGTGCTCGTCCGGGCCATCCAAGCGCATGGCCACAGACGTTTGCTCGCCGAGAACGGTCAGTGTCGTGACGCTGCCCAAAAGCGGGTTCTCGCGTTCGCCCTGCGAAGGCCGGCCGCGGCGGTGCAGCACGATGAACTCCGACGGCGCGAGCCAGTTCACGGCATCGCCTGCCTTGAACGGCCCGGTCGCGGCGACCTCCAGGATACCATCTCGGAAGGCGAGCCGGCCGGGTTTATGCGCGGTCGCCGCAGCCACGAGTTGCCCACGGAAAATATTCGACTGTCCCATCAGCCGCGCAACGGTGGCACTTTCCGGACGTAGCCGCACGTCCTCCGGCGCGGCCGTCTGCAGCGTGCGGCCGCGATGCATGATCGAGACGCTGTCGGCGAGCGCCATGGCTTCGTCCAGATCATGCGTGACCAGCACGATCGGGATCTTCACGCGGGACCTGAGTGCCACCAGCTCGCGCTTCAGGCGTTCGCGCGTCATTTGATCGACGGCGGAAAACGGCTCATCCAACAGCAGCACGGCCGGATCGCGGGCGAGTGCGCGGGCAATGGCGACGCGTTGGCGTTGACCACCCGAGAGCGCTGCAGGCCGGCGCCCTTCGAGGCCTTCGAGATTGACGAGGGCAAGCAGTTCGCGGGCTCGGCTTTCAGTCGCGGACTTGTCGAGCCCAACGAGCGGCAGCGCCACGTTTTCGAGCGCCGTCAGATGCGGCATCAGCGCGTAGTCCTGAAAGACCAGGCCGACGCGACGCGCTTGCGGCGGCAGTGCAATGCCGGTCGTGGTATCGAGCCAAAGTGCGCCGTTGCAGGTGACACGGCCCTTGGCGACCGGCAACAGGCCGGCAATGGCACGCAACACGCTGGTTTTGCCGCTTCCCGAGGGGCCGATCAGCGCCAGCAACTCGCCCGGCGCGCACGTGAGGCCCACATGCAGCGTGATCGGCGCGTCTTGTGCCAAAATGACCTCGAGCGTCACCGGTGGACCTCGCGGGCATCGCGCGCCTGCCGGCCGCGTTTCGCCGCCAAGTGTACTACCGCGATCGCCAGAAACGAGAACGCCAGCAGTGCTGCCGCCATCGCCGCGGCCTCACCGTTGCGAAACGCCTGCATGCGATCGTAGATGGCGATCGAGAGCGTCTGCGTCTCGGCGGGAATGCTGCCCCCGACCATCAGGATGACGCCGAACTCACCGAGGGTGTGCGCGAAAACCAGCGCCAGCGCCGAGACGACGCCGGGCCATGCCAACGGTAACTCGACGCGGCGGAAGGTGTCGAAGCGCGAGAGCCCGGACACCCAGGCGGCTTCGCGCAGGTTCGGCTCGATCGACTCGAACGCGCGTTGCATGGGTTGCACCGCGAACGGCAGGTTGACGATCAGCGAGGCCAACAGAATGCCCGGAAACGTGAAGACGAGTGGCCGTCCGGCAATACCACCGAGCAGCTTGCCGACGACGTTGGTCGGTGCAAGCCCGACCAGCAGGTAGTAGCCGAGAACAGTCGGGGGCAGCACCAGCGGCAACATCAGCAGCGCTTCGACCAAAGGTTTTGCGCGCGCGCCCGACCAGGCAAGCCAGCGCGCCAACAGAAGCGAGGCTGGAATCAGCAGTCCGCACGTCCAGAGCGCCAGCTTCAGTGAGAGTCCGAACGCCGTCCAATCCACGCGATTTGCCTTTCAAGGCTTCTCGAATCCATTCCGACTGAGAATAGCCTGGGCCTCGGGACTGGCAATGAAGGTATAGAGCGCCCGCGCGGCCGGCGTCGCGCGTTTGGTCAGTACCATGCGTTGGCGCAGCGGCGTGTGCATGTTGGCCGGGATCAGTCCGTACTTGAGTGCATCGCTGGCAGGCCCGGCTTTGACCAGCGGCAACGCGGTGATGCCGGCCGCCGCGGCTCCGGTCGTCACGTATTGCGCGGCCTGAGCGACGTTCTCGGCCAGCACCAACCCGCCTTTCAGTGGCTCCCAGAGCAGCGCCCGCTCCAGCGCCTCCTTTGCCCGCGCACCATAGGGCGCGTGCTCGGGGTTGGCGATGGCGAAGCGTGCGAGGCCGTTGCCAGCCAGCGCCATGGCAATGGCCTGCAGCCCGGTCTCGACGGGGATCGGGGTGTCCTTCCTCGCGATCAGCGCCAGTCGCCCGATGCCGTATGTGAGACCCGGACCTTCTGCGTAGCCCTCCGAGACAAGCCGATCAGCGTAGACCTCGTCCGCCGAGAGGTACAGCTCGAACGGCGCGCCCTGCGCGATCTGGCGCGCCAGGTTGCCGGACGAACCGTAGGTGACGCGCAGCCGCACTGCCTGCACTTTCGCGAACGCGTCGCCGATCGCCTCCAACGCATGCCGCAGGTCCGCCGCTGCTGCAACGATGACGTCGGCCTGAGCCATCGCCCGGGCTGGCAACAGCGCCACGGCGCCGAGCCGCAGCACCACGCGGCGGGTTATCCTATCGAATTGCATGCTCACTCGAAGCGTGAGCGCTTGGCATGGCAGCACGTTGGGACATTGATGGACGGGCTTTGTTTCGACATCACATTTTGCTAGCCTACCCACATGACACGATATCAAACCATCGACCAGATCAAATCCAGGCTCGACGCCCGCGCACTCTCCGGCGAGGACAAGGCGCTGATTGATGCAGCCCTTGCGCGACTGGCATCTGGCTGGGGCGTCGCCTGCGAAAATGTCAAAGCGCGACTAGACGCCCAGTTCAAAGCGGCTGGTGTTTGATGCGGATCGTTTTCGATCCACTTGCCCAAATTGACATCGAGCATCATGACTTACGCCATCAAAGAACTGTTCAAGACGCTGCAAGGCGAGGGCGGGCAAGCCGGCCGTGCCGCCGTGTTCTGCCGCTTTACAGGTTGCAATCTGTGGAGTGGCCTCGAACAGGATCGGGCACGTGCCGTCTGTCAGTTCTGCGACACCGATTTTGTCGGCATGGACGGCGTCGGCGGCGGGCGCTTTCGCACAGCCAGCGATCTTGCCAGTTCGATTGCTGCCACGTGGGGATTGGGTGAGGCGCACCGCTACGTCGTGTTCACGGGGGGCGAACCGTTGCTACAGCTCGACGACGCGCTGATCGTGGCCGTGCGCGCGCAAGGCTTCGTGATCGCGGTCGAAACCAACGGCACGATTGCAGCGCCTGCCGGCATCGACTGGGTCTGTGTCAGTCCGAAGGCCGGCGCGTCGTTGCTGCAAACCAGCGGCCAGGAATTGAAGCTCGTCTATCCGCAGCACGGCGGCGAGCCGGAGCGATACGGAAACCTCGACTTCCGCCACTTCTTCCTACAGCCGATGGATGGCCCGGATCGTGCCCGTAACACCGAGCTTGCGATTGCATTCTGCCTCGAAAATCCACCCTGGCGTATCAGCCTGCAAACGCACAAGCTGATGGGCATTCCGTGAGTTCGCAACCAATCCGGAACCGTCGCCCGGCAGAGTAATGGTTACGCGTTCGTGCCGGAGGCCTGGCGGCAGTCGCTGTGAGGTCGATGCGCGGACCATACGAAAAACCCCTGGACCTTGCGGTCCGAGGGCTGCGACTACAGACTTCATGAAATCGCTCGGCGTGAAATCAGTCAGCGCTTGACCAGCGCGTCGCGGATCTCCTTCAGGTAGGTCTCGGTCGCCGAGATCGGCGGTGGCGCAGCCGACTTGGCTTCGGTCGCCGCCTGCTTCTCGAAGCGCTTCTTCGCCATGTTTATCGCCTTGATCACGCCGAACAAACAGGCGGCGATGATTGCGAAATCAACCACGGTCTGCACGAAGGCACCATATTTGATCGTTCCGATCGCCAGAGATTTGAAATCTGGCGCACCGCCCAGCATGCCAATGAACGGCATCAGTACGTTGGCGACCATCGACTCGACGATCTTGCCGAAAGCCGCGCCGATGATCACACCGACGGCGAGATCGACAACGTTGCCTTTCATGGCGAATTCTTGGAATTCCTTGACGAGTGACATTTTACCCTGCCCTGTTTCCTGTAGCGGATGCACATCCTGTCTGGCCAAATTACGGTCTCGGTTTTGATTCGCCGCAACCGACACGGCACCCGCTTGGATTGGTCCGCCGGCGAATCATCCGCCAAGGCTAGGCATTCGCCTTGATCGGAGCAATACAAAGACTTGGTAATACCACTGTCTTCTAGCCAAGGAGTTTCTCCGAAAGACGCTGAGTACTGCGGCCAAAGCGATTGCCGCACCGGCAGACGGCGCGATCCCGGTCACGCTGATCCCGGACGCCACCACAAGAAAGCTCTGTGTTTTTATTGGCTTGCGCTATGCTCATCGGGTTTCGAGCAGGGTCGGACAGGTTCTGGGCATGATCGCAGGTTGGACCGTCGCGCTGTTGGCATTCGGCTACGTGAGTGCCTTGTTTACGCTCGCCTGGGTAGGTGACCGCTTCATCCGGCCGCGGCGCAAGGAGGCCGGACGGCCGCTGATCTACGCCCTGTCACTGGCCGTCTATTGCTCGTCCTGGACGTTTTTCGGCAGTGTCGGCCTGGCTGCCTCGACGGGTTACGATTTTCTGCCCGTCTACCTCGGGCCGATCCTCATGTTCGCGGTCGGCTGGCCGGTCATCTCGCGCATCGTGCGGCTGGCGAAAAGCCAGAATATCACCTCGGTCGCGGATTTTCTCGCCGCACGTTACGGCAAAAGCCCGGCGGTTGCAGCCATCGTCACCGGTGTCATGATTGCAGGCAGCCTGCCCTATATGGCGCTGCAGCTGAAAGCCGTTGCCGTCTCGATCGACACGCTGCTCGGGCCCGATCATCTCATCGGCCTGAACGTTGCCGCCGGTTTCAATCTCGATACGGGACTGCTGATCGCTATCGCGCTCGCAGCCTTCGCCGTGCTGTTTGGCACCCGCCACATCGACGCGACCGAGCATCAGGACGGGCTGATGCTCGCGATCGCTGCGGAATCGCTGATCAAACTCGCCGCCTTCATGGCGATCGGCGCCTTCGTCGTGTTCTCACTGTTCGGCGGCCCAGTCCAGTTCATGGCCCGCGCCGCAGCCCATCCCGGCCTCGGGGATCTCTTCGGCCAAGGCTTCAACGGCAGCGTCTGGCTGACAACGACGCTGTTGAGCCTCGTCTGCATCGTGCTGCTACCGCGCCAGTTCCACGTCACCGTCGTCGAGAACTATTCGCAAGCCGAGATCCGTCGTGCGGCCTGGCTCTTCCCGCTCTATCTCGTGTTGATCAACCTGTTCGTCGTACCGATCGCGGCAGCGGGTCTGATCCTGCTGCGACCGGGCGAAGTGGAACCCGACATGTTCGTACTCGGGCTGCCATTGTCCGTCGGCGCCAAGTGGCTCGCTGTGGTCGCCTTCATCGGTGGCCTGTCGGCAGCAACGGCGATGGTCATAGTCGACGGCATCGCGCTCGCCATCCTCGTGTGCAATGGCTTCGTCGTACCCTGGCTCGTGCGCCGGCAGCCGGCCGACGAGATGCTCAGCCGCGACATGACGGCGTTTCTGCTGAACGTACGCCGCATCGCTATTTTCGCGATTCTCATGCTGGCTTACGGCGTCTATCGCGCGCTCGGCCAGGTGCATGGCCTCGCCCAGATCGGCCTCATCTCGTTCGCGGCTATCGCGCAGCTGGCGCCGGCATTCTTTGGCGGCCTGATCTGGCGACAGGCGACGGCGCGCGGCGCGATTGCCGGCATCGTCGCAGGTTTCTCGATCTGGGCCTACACGCTGCTGATGCCTTGGATGACGAAGGCCGGCTGGCTGCCGATGAGCTTCATCGAGAATGGTCCACTCGGGATCGGCCTGTTGAAGCCGCAGGAGCTGCTTTACCTCCAGTTCGATCCGCTGGCGCACGGCGTGCTGATGAGCCTGATGGCGAACATCCTGGCTTACACGTTCGTCTCGCTGCTGCGCCCGCCGGTGCCGATCGAGCGTCTGCAGGCGCAGGTGTTCGTGCTCGACGATCCGCCGCGGCCGGTCGCGACACCCGCCTTCCGCATCTGGCGGACATCGCTGACCGTCGGCGATCTGCAGCAGACGGCTGGACGCTATCTCGGGCCGGAGCGCGTGGAGCGCTCGTTTGCGGAGTATGCCGCCAGCCGCAATACGCCTCTGCTTCCGCAGGCGGAGGCCGACGTCGGTACGGTGACCTTCACCGAGCACCTGCTGACGAGCGCCATCGGTGCGGCCTCGGCACGGCTCGTGCTGGCGTTGCTGCTCAAACGCGGCAACATTTCGAGCCAATCAGCGCTCCGCCTGCTCGATGATGCCTCCGAGGCGATCCAGTACAACCGTGACCTCTTGCAATCAGCACTCGACCAGGTGCGCCACGGCCTGACCGTCTTCGACAAGGATATGCGGCTCATCTGCTGGAACCGGCAGTTCCGCGAGCTTTTGAACCTGCCCTCCGACCTTGGCCGGGTGGGCGTGCCGCTCGATCAGATCCTGCGCACGGTTGCCGAGCAGGGCGACCTCGGCCCCGGCCCGGTCGATCAGAAGATCGCCGAGATCTATACGAAGCTTGCCGTTTCGCGCGAAGTCTTCCGCCAGCAGATGGCGACTTCCGGCCGCATCATCGAAATCCGCCCAACACCCATGCCGCAGGGTGGCATTGTCACGACCTACTCCGACATCACGGATCGGGTGGCTGCGGCGCAAGCGCTGGAGCGTGCCAACGAAACGCTGGAACGCCGCGTGCAGGAACGCACCGCCGAGCTGACGCAAGTCAACGAAGCGCTGGCAGCGGCGAAAGCCCAAGCCGACGCCGCCAGCCTCGACAAGACGCGCTTCCTCGCAGCAGCCAGCCACGACATCCTGCAACCGCTCAACGCTGCCCGCCTCTACGCATCAAGTCTGGTCGAGCGCCAGCACGGCACGGACGAAGCGCGTCTCGCCCGCAATGTCGATGTTTCGCTGGAAGCCGTCGAGGAGATAATCGGCACGCTGCTCGACATTTCGCGGCTCGATGCCGGACATCTGGCACCCGAGCCGCACGCGTTCAGCCTCGCCGACCTCTTCGATCAGCTTCGCGTCGAGTTCGAGCCGATGGCACGCGGCAAAGGGCTGGCGCTCGAGCTGATCCCGACGGGCCTGTGGATCAACACCGACCGGCCGCTGTTGCGGCGTGTGCTGCAGAACCTCATCGCCAATGCCGTGAAATATACGCGCAAGGGGCGCATTCTGGTCGGATGCCGGCGACGCGGTGCCTGCGTCGTCATTCAGGTGCTCGACACCGGCCCGGGCATTCCAGCCGCGAAGCAGGCGCTGATTTTCATGGAGTTTCAGCGCCTGGAAGAGACGGCCGCCAGTGTGCGCGGCCTCGGTCTCGGGCTCTCGATCGTCGAGCGCATCGTACGCGTGCTCGGCACCACGATCGAGGTTCGATCGACGCCCGGCAAGGGCTCGACGTTCTCGCTGCAATTACCACGCGCTGCTGCCGGCGCCAGACCGCTGCGTCCTGCCGCGGGCGCTGTCATCGGCGTCAACATTGCTGGATCGCTGGCGCTGTGCATCGACAACGAGCGACAGGTCCTCGACGGCATGCGCGAGTTGCTCGAGGGTTGGGGTTGTGGCGTCATCCTCGCCGAAAATACGTCCGAAGCCCTTTCGGCGCTGGCCCGCACTCCACGCCGGCCGGACATCATCTTTGCGGACTATCACCTCAACAACGAAACCGGCCTCGATGCGATCGCCGCCGTGCGGCAGGCAGCCGGCGCCGACATCCCTGCAATCGTGATCACCGCCGACCATTCCGCCGAGGTGCAGCGCCACATCCGCCAGAGCGATAGCGGCCTCTTGCGCAAGCCGCTGAAAGCGGCAGCGCTGCGCGCACTGTTGAGCCAGCTCATGCGGCAACGACCGGCGGCAGCGGAATAGTGGCAGCTGCTCACCTCTTGCCCACACTCATGTCCAGCCAGCCGAAGCTCGTCGTCGTCGCGTTGTCGCCGGTGCGCAGCAGCACCGTGGTCGTGGCGGATTCGACTATCGCCGGTCCGCTGATCGCCTGCCCTGGCGCCAGCGCGTCGAAGTCGTAGACCGGCGCCTCGAGCCATTGGCCCTGATAGATGCGCCGCATCGCGCGTGGTGGCACAGCTTTCCTTGCCCCGAGATCGGGCTCCTGCGGCAGCGCCGGCAACAGGCCGACCACGGCAACGCGGGCGTTGACCAGCACCGGTTCCTGATCACGCAGCGCATACGTATAGAGCGCTTCGTGCCGGTCGTGGAACGCCGCCGACATGCGCTGGAGGAGATCGCCCGCATCGATGTCGATGCCCGCCATCGGCACCGCGACCTCGAAGATCTGCTCGCCGTAGCGCATGTCGGCCGAGCGTTCGATGCGCACGGGACCATTGAACGACGCCTGCACGAGCTGCTTGCGGCCGGCCGCCTCCATGTCACGGAACGCGCCACGCAGCGCCACCACGTCGAGGCGGCTGGCGTCGCCGATGTGCGTGCGCGCCAACTCGTAGCGCAGATCGCACGCGAGCATACCCCAGGCCGAAAGCACGGCCGACAGGCGCGGCACGATCACGCGATCGAGGTCCAATTGGCGCGCGACGTCGGACACGTGCAGGCCGGCCGCGCCGCCGAACGAGAGGATCGCGAACCTGCGCGGATCGACGCCGCGACGCACGGAAACGAGGCGGATGCCTTCGGCCATGCGCGTGTTGATGATGCGGTAAATGCCCTCCGCAGCTGTCATGCGGTCGACGCCCAGCGCTTTGGCGACGCGGTCGACGGCGGCCTCGGCTGCAGCGCGAGCCAGGTGCGAGCGGCCGCCGAGGAAGTTGTCGGGGTCAAGGAACCCCAGCACCAGATTGGCATCGGTAACGGCGGGCTCGGTGCCGCCACGACCGTAACAAGCTGGCCCGGGAACCGCACCCGCGCTCTCCGGGCCGACGTGCAGCACGCCACTGGAATCGACGCGTGCGATGGAACCGCCGCCGGCGCCGATCGACGCGATGTCGAGGCTCTGCAAGGCCACGCGTTGCCCGGCGATGCGCCGGTCCGACGCGATCGCGGCTTCACCGCCGACGACGAGCGAAATATCGGTCGACGTGCCGCCCATGTCGAACGGGATGAGATCGCCGTGCTGCATCAGCTTTGCGGCGTAGCGGCTGCCGGCGACGCCACCGGCTGGGCCTGACAGCACGTTGCCGGCTGCGAGTTGCACGGCGTCCGCAACGGTCGCGACGCCGCCGTGCGATTGGATGATCAGCACGGGGCCTGAATAACCGGCGTCCTTCAACCGGCCTTCGAGGCGCGTCAGATAGCGATCGAGCGCCGGACCGACGTAGGCGTTGACCACCGTCGTGCAGACGCGATCGTACTCCTTGATCTGCGGTAGTACCGCCGACGAAACCGAAATGTAAACGCCGGGCATCGCCGCTTTCACGGCTTCGGCTGTGGCGCGCTCGTGGGTGGCGTCACGCCAGCTGTGCAGGTAGCAGATCGCGACGGCTTCCACGCGCTCGCGCTTCAACGTGTCGATCGCCGTCGCCAGCGACGCGCGATCGAGTGGGATCTCGACGCGGCCATCCGGACGGATGCGTTCGCGCACGCCGAGGCGCCGGTTGCGCGGCACGAGTTGCACCGGTGGCGGCTGGCGCAGGTTGTAGCGGTCGTCCTTCAGGCCCTCACGCATCTCGATGATGTCGCGATGTCCTTCGGTGGTGAGCAGCCCGACGCGGGCGCCTTTCATTTCCAGTAGCGCATTGGTCGCAACCGTGGTGCCGTGCACAATGCGTTCGGTTTCGCGCAGCATCTGGCCGCGTTCGAGCCCCAACGCTTCCGCGAGGCGCGCCAAGCCTTCCATGACGCCGAGCGATTGATCCTCCGGCGTCGATTCCGCCTTGGCCAGGGTCACCTTGCCGTGAGCGTCGACGGCCACCAGATCCGTGAATGTGCCGCCGACGTCGATACCGATACGATACATCAGGCGCGCTCCTTGTTCACGAACCCCAACGCGACGTCCTCGGCGCGCGCATCCGATGTCCGCTTCGCGGGATCGCCCCAACCGCCGCCGCCGCCGGAATGCGCGTGGATCACGTCACCGGGTTTGAGAACGACGCCGGTTTCCTTCGTCTTCAACATGCGGTCAGACTGTCCCGCCGATTGCAGCCAATACGTGTGCGGTTGCCCATCGGCGCCGCCGAGCAATCCACAGGCGCCGTACTTGATGCCGTCGCCGGCTGTGTTGCCGACGGCGGGTGCTTGCGTCTCGATCACCAGCTCCAGTTCGCCGCCCGGACCGCCGCGAAATTGTCCATCGCCACCACTGTCGGCGCGGAACTCGTGGCGGCGGAAATGCAGGGGAAAACGCACTTCCTGCACCTCGATGGAGCCGAACTTGATACCGCCTGCTGCCTGCCATTCGCCGGCACCCGGCCAGCCGTCGCCAGCCGATGATCCGCCGCCGCCAGGCCGCGCCTGGAACAAATGCCAGATGAATGGCTTCTCGGTGCGTGGATCAACGCCCTGGATGGCGATACGGAAACGGCGGCCCCAGCCGGCCATGGCGCGGTCCGGACACGCAGGTGCCAGCGCGCGAATAATCGCTTCCATGACCTCCTGCCCGCAATGGTTGGTGCAGAGCGTCACCGGTGCGCCGGGCCGCGGCCAGACGATCGTGCCCTCCTTCAGCTTGACCGTGATCGGCCGGAAAGCACCATCGTTCTTCGGCGTGTCGGGATCGATCAGGTAGGCGAGCGCCACGACCACCGCCGACTGCGTATTCGCGAACGAGGAATTGATGAAGCCGATCACCTGCGGGTGGCTGTCGGTGAGATCTATCTCCAGGTTGCTGCCCGACTTCGTCACGCGCGCGCGGATCGGGATGTCCTTGTACTTGTGGCCGTCGTCGTCGAGGAACGCCTCGCCCATGTAGACGCCATCCTTCCAGGCGGAGATCACGGCGCGCACCTGCCGTTCGGCGCCATCCAGCACCGCCTCGATCGCGTTGTGCGCCGTTTCCGAGCCGAACTCAGCCATCAGCTTCGTCAAGCGCCGCTCGCCGATTCGCGCCGATCCGATCATCGCCGCGAGATCGCCACGGAAATCTCTGGGGTGGCGGACGTTGAGCACGATCATCTCGTAGACGTCCTCGCGGCGCACGCCCTGGTCGTAAAGCTTCAAGGGCGGCACGCGCAGGCCCTCATGCCAGATCTCGGTGGCACTCGCGTTGTAGGCGCCATGCGTGGCGCCGCCGATATCGGACTGATGCGAACGGTTGATCGACCAGAAGACGTGCTTGTCGCCGTCGAACACCGGCACGAACGCGGTGAGATCCGGCAGATGATTGCCGCCCCAGTAGGGATCATTGAGCAGGTAAACGTCGCCGGGCTTTATCGTCCCCTTGAAAAACTCCGTCACCGCGCGAGCCGCGAACGGCAGCGCTCCGACGTGGATCGGCACATGCTCGGCCTGCGCGATCAGGCGGCCGGCCGGGTCACACAAGGCGGTCGAGAAATCGCGGCTGGAATTCAGTATCTGCGAGTAGGCCGTGCGCAGCATCGCCTCGCCCATCTCCTCGACGATGGCGCGGAGACGGTGCTGCACCACCGAGACGGTGATGGGATCGACGGGTTCTGGCATGCGTGGCCTCCATTGCCTCTGATCACAACTGGACCACGTGGCAACGGCGGTTGTCCACTCTTTGGCCAATCCCTACGAGCAGCGCTTGCAATCCGCCGCGCGCGATAGCAACGTCGCAGCACGAAATGCTTCGCTGGAGCCTGCCATGCTGATGACCGCCGCCGACTATCGGAACTCGCTCCGCCGCTACCGTCCCCGCGTCTTCGTCAACGGTAAACGCATCGAATCGGTTGCCGACGAACCGTTGCTGGCACCGGGCATCGCCGCCGTCGGCGTCACCTACGATTTTGCCCACATTGCCGAGCACGCGCCCCTGATGACGGCGCGGCAGGGCACGTCGGGCAAGACCGTCAACCGCATGCTGCACATCGACGAGACCTCGCAGGACCTGCTCTTCAAGCTCGAAGCCGTGCGGCTGACCTGCCGCGAGTCCGGCTGCGCCATGCGGTATCTCTCCCACGATGCGTTGAACGCGCTGTTCCAGGCGACCCAACGCGTGGACTTGGGCCACGGCGGAGATCGCCATCAGCGTTTCCTCGCCTATCTGCATCGCGTGCAGGACGAGGATCTGACCATCGGCGTCGCCATGACAGACGCGAAAGGCGATCGCTCGAAACGTCCGGGCGCGCAGGAGAACCCGGATGTCTACGTGCACATCAAGGAACGGCGGCCGGATGGTATCGTCATTCGCGGCACCAAGGCGATCGTGACGGCGGCGCCCTACGTGCACGAGTTCCTGGTGATGCCGTGCCGGACGATGACGCCCGAGGACGCGAACTTCGCCGTCTGCTGCGCGGTCCCCTGCGATGCCGAAGGCGTCACGATCATCGCGCGCCCCGCCGGTCGTCCGGGCGATAAGGCTGCGCCCTACGGCTCGAAGTACGGCCAGTCCACCGGCGTCGTGCAGTTCGACAACGTGTTCGTGCCGTGGGACCGCGTCTTCATCGACGGCCAGTACGACGAGGGCGGCTTCCTCACCACCTCCTACGCCACGCATCACCGCCATTCCTGCATCGGAGCGCGCGCCGGCTTCGGCGACCTGCTGATCGGCGCGGGCGCGCTCATGTTCAAAGCGAACGGGCTCGACGCCGACAAGCACGGCCACATCCGCGATGCCATGGTCGAATTGATCAAGATCGTCGAGGGCTTCTTCGCCTGCGGTGTTGCGGCGTCCGTCTACGGTATGAAAGATCCGGCCGGTTCGATCATGCCAGACACCGTGTTCGCCAACGTTGGCAAACTGCTGCTCGCGACACAGATCTACGACATGCACCGCCTCGCCAACTACGTTTCGGGCGGCTTGATCGTCGCGTTGCCCGGCCCCGACGAAGACCACAATCCCGAAACGGCCGCGTCGCTGTCCGCGGTGCTCGCGGGAAGGCCCGATGTGCCGGCTTCCGCGCGGCTCGAGGTGGCGCGCTTGATGGAGGATCTCACCGCCTCCTACACGGGTGGGTGGATGTCGCTCATTTCGTTGCACGGCGGCGGCAGTCCCGAAGCCATGAAGCGCGAGATCTGGCGCAACTATCCCGTCGGCGAAAAGGCGGAGTTGGTGGAGAAGCTGCTCGACCGTGGCGTCGTCGACGACGGCCGCAAGGTCTCGAAGCAACCCGGACGTTGCTGCGCGACGGGTTGCGAAGTACCAGAGCCCGGCGCTGCACGCGCGCTGCCGGTGCCGGTGCCGGCGAAGTAGGAGAGCAACTCGTGCCCACGTTTCAATCCGACGGTGTCGAGATCGCGTTCCTCGACGAAGGCACGGGCGAGCCCATGCTGCTGATCCACGGCTTCGCGTCGAACGCGACGGTCAACTGGGTCGATACCGGCTGGGTGCGCCATCTCGTGCGCGAAGGCCGCCGCGTCATCGCCATGGACTGCCGCGGCCACGGTGCCTCGGCCAAGTTGTATGACCCAGCCCGGTACAGCGCTCCGATCATGGCCGAGGACGCGCGACGATTGCTCGATCACCTCGGCATCGCAAATGCCGACGTGATGGGCTACTCGATGGGCGCGCGCATCTCGGCCTTCCTGGCGCTGGCGCATCCGACCCGCGTGCGCAGCCTCGTATTCGGCGGGCTCGGCGGCAACATGGTTCGACCGATGGCCGGCACCGGCCCGATCGCTGCCGCGTTGGAAGCGCCGAGCATGGACGCCGTCACCAACCAGACCGCGCGCACGTTCCGCGCCTTCGCCGAGGCGACCAAAAGCGACCTGAAAGCGCTCGCTGCCTGCATCCGTTCGGCCCGCGATCCTTTGACGGCCGCAGCGCTGGCGGCTCTCACCTGTCCGGTTCTGGTGGCAGTCGGTGATCAGGACGTGATCGGCGGTACGGCTGACGCCCTGGCTGCGCTCATTCCGGGCGCTGAGGCGCACGTCATCGTCGGACGCGACCACATGAAAGCAGTCGGTGACCGGAGTTACAAGGAGGCGGTCAGCGCGTTTTTGGCGAAGCGGGGGTCGTTACTGTAGGGCGTCGATAGGCGGCGTGCGGTTGCCGCCGTATTGCGCCGACTGGACGTCAAACGAGTGCTAAATCGGTGCAATACGGCGCTTCGGTTGTTGCACCCTACGACGGCAGCCCGACAATCAGCGCCGCCAAATCCCCGAGCCGTTCGAGCACGGCGTCCGCATGCGGCGCAAGATCGTCCCGCGCACTCGTACCACCGAGCACGCCGACCTTGAGTCCGGCGCCGGCGCGGCGTCCCATCTCGAGATCGTGGATAGCGTCGCCGACGACTGCGATTTCACCGGGCTCGAAATCAAACGCTTTGCAGAACGCCAGCGCCATACCGGGCTCGGGCTTGACGCCATGACCGCTGTCACAGCCGACGAGGAACTGAAATCGGTCGGCGAGCCCCGGAAAGCGGCCGAAGGAAGCTGCGAGGCCGCCGGCAGAGTCATTCGTGGCCACGCCGAGTGTCAGACCAAGCCTCGCCAGCTCATCGAGCGCCGCTATCGCATCCGGCATCAGCGTTGCATGCTTGGCACCGCCCTCGCGGAAAATGCGCTCGATTTCGCGTGCGAGGTGCGGCGGCGTTTGCCGACCGAGGCGGCCCGCGAACAACTCCGCCACCTCGTCGTGGCTGCCAGCGGCGAGCACCGAACCCGGCGTTATCTCGTCAGACTTCGGATCATGGCCGCCAAGCGCCAGCAACTCGGCAGAGATCACGGCATCGCCCCGCGCCGCGAACAGCGCGACCTCGCGGTTGATCGGCACCCACGTGCGCCAGTAGTCGAGCAGCGTTCCGTCCTTGTCGAGCAACACGCCACGGATGCGCATGGGGCTCACGCGGCCGTCGGCGCGGCGCAGGCCGGCTCGGCTACGCCCGTGGCATGAATGCTCATATCGCGAATGCTCGGGTTTTTCCCCGAGAGCGGATTGTCCGGGTCCCAGCCGAACTTGAAGCTGTCGAAGCGGGCGCTCAGCGCATCGTAGATCATCAGGCGACCAGCAAGACTGTCGCCGATCCCCAGAATCTCCTTCAACACCTCGGTCGCCTGCAACGTGCCGACCACACCGACGACGGCACCGAGCACGCCGACCTCGGCGCAGTTGGCGATCGTGCCCGGCGGCGGCGCTTCCGGGAAGATGCAGCGGTACGACGGCCACGGCGTGCCGTCGGCGCGCTTCTCGTGCGGTTTGAACGTGGTGATCTGGCCTTCGTACGGGCCGACCGCGGCAAACACCAGCGTCCGCTTCGCCAGATAACAGGCGTCCGAGACGAGATAGCGCGTCGCGAAGTTGTCGGAACCGTCGGCGACGATGCCGTAGCGGGAAATGAGATCAATCGCGTTCGACGCATCGATGCGGTGCGCGTGCGTCTCGACCGTCACGTGCGGGTTGAGCTTCGCCACCATCTCGCGCACGCTCTCGACCTTGAGCGAGCCGACGTGCGGCGTGTCGTGCGCGATCTGGCGTTGCAGGTTCGACAGTGAGACCGTGTCGTGGTCGACGACGCCGATCGTACCGACGCCGGCCGCTGCCAGATACATCACCAGCGGACTGCCAAGACCGCCAGCGCCGATCAGCAGCACGCGCGCAGCTTTCAGCTTCTGCTGGCCCTGGCCGCCCACGTCCTTGAGAACCAGGTGGCGCTTGTAGCGGTCGATTTCTGGCGGTGAGAGGCTCATGGGGGTCCTTTTAGCGGTTTCGGCGACCATCTCCAAGGCCCGCTCTGTTCATCGCCAATTCAGCCGCCTTGCCCCAGCAGTAAGAAGCGGCAGGCGATTTTCAGCGCAGCTGATTTGCACAAACGCGGCAAGGCTGAACATTGTAGCTGGCAGGTCGGCGTGGTACGCGGGCTACCGGAATGGAAACAAAAGAGGGGCGGCCGTGCAAAAGGCTTTGCCTGCAAACAGTCACGCCGCAGTGTCGGGTATCGATTCCGGCTACGCCTGGATGCGCTTGATGATCGCCCTGACGTTCGGCACCATCGGCGGCGTCGGCATGTGGTCCGTGGTCGTCGTCTTGCCCTTCGTTCAGGCCGATTTCGGCATCTCGCGCGCCGACGCCTCCATCGCCTACACGATGACCATGCTCGGCTTCGGCTTCGGCGGCATCCTGATGGGCCGCCTCGCCGACCGGTTCGGCATCTTCCAGCCGCTCATCGGCGGCAGCATTGTGCTCTGCCTTGGTTATCTCGCAACCGCACACGCGACCAACATCTGGCAATTCGCAATTGCACATGGGCTTTTGATCGGACTGCTCGGCAGCTCCATCAGCTTCGCGCCGCTGATCGCCGACACCTCGCTCTGGTTCGACAAAAGGCGCGGCCTTGCGGTTTCGATTTGCGCGGCAGGCAACTATCTCGCCGGAACCATCTGGCCGCCGATCGTGCAGTATCTCGTCTCCACCTACGGCTGGCGGCATACGCATGTCGGCATCGGGCTCTTCTGCGCCGCCGTGATGGTGCCGCTGGCCTTCACGATGCGCCGCCAATCGCCCGTGCTCACCGCCGCCGCCAGTGCAGCCGCTGCTGCCGCGCGGCCGGCGATGGTGATGTCGACGCAGACGCTGCAGATCCTGCTCGCGGTCGCCGGCATCGGCTGCTGCGTTGCCATGTCGATGCCGCAGGTGCACATCGTCGCCTATTGCAGCGACCTCGGCTACGGCCCGGCGCGGGGGGCCGAGATGCTGTCGTTGATGCTGGGTTTTGGGATCTTCAGCCGCCTGGCCTCGGGCTTCATTGCCGACAAGATCGGCGGGCTCAACACGCTGCTGCTCGGCTCGACGCTGCAAGGCGTGGCGCTGCTGCTCTACATCCCGTTCGACGGCCTGATGTCGCTGTACGTCATTTCCGCGCTGTTCGGCCTCTTCCAGGGTGGCATCATCCCGAGCTACGCGATCATCGTGCGCGAGTATTTCCCGGCCGCCGAGGCCGGCATGCGGGTCGGCGTCGTGCTGACGTCGACCCTGCTCGGCATGGCGTTCGGCGGCTGGCTTTCGGGCGTGATTTTCGATTGGACCGGCAGCTATCAGGCGGCGTTCGTCAACGGTATCGCATGGAACCTGTTGAACGTTTCCATTGCGCTCGGCCTGATCTGGCGCGCCCGCCAGAGCCGTGCCATGCTGAAGGTTCAGGCGGCCTGATCCCCGTTTGGGTGCCGCCATCTTCAATTCAGCCAAGCGGACGAGGGTTACATGGGCAAGGTTCTGACAGCCGCCGAGGTCACCAGTTACAATGCGCGCGGCTACCATTTTCCAGTCGATGTGTTGAGCCAAAGCGAGGTGGCGAACTTCCGCGCCAAGCTTGAGGACTACGAGAAGACGTCCGGCAGCCCGATCAAGGGCGAGATGCGCCACCGAAGCCACGTGCTGTTCACCTGGGTCAACGACATCGTCCGCCACCCGAGGATCCTGGACGCGGTCGAGGACGTGCTCGGCCCCAACCTCCACTGCTGGAACACCAGTTTCTTCATCAAGGAGGCGCGCGATCCGGGTTTCGTTTCCTGGCATCAGGACGCGACCTATTGGGGCCTCTCGAGCCCAGACGTGATGACAGTCTGGATAGCATTCTCGCCGGCCAACCGGGTATCGGGTTGCATGAAGTTCGTCGCCGGCACGCACAAGTCGCAGATGAGTCACAAGGATACGTTCCACCAGGACAACCTGCTGACGCGCGGCCAGGAGATCGCCGTCGACGTCGATGAGAAGGACGCGGTGCTGGCCGAACTGAAAACGGGGCAGGCGTCGCTGCATCACGTGCTGCTGGCGCACGGCTCGGAGCCGAACCGTTCCGACGACCGGCGCATCGGGCTCGCCATCCGGTACATCCCGACGCATGTAAAGCAGGCCGTCGGCATGCGCGATTGGGCGACGCTGGTGCGCGGCGTCGATGAGCACCGGAACTTCGAGCCGGAACCACGGCCCGTCGCCGACCTGCATCCGGACGCACTCGCTTTCCACAAGATGGTGAGCGAAGAGCAGGTGAAGGTGCTTTATCGCGGCACCGGCAAGCAGGAATACCGGGCGTAATTGCTGGCGCCTTCGATTGCCCAGTGCCAACCGACGCGTGGATACGGCTAGGCCTGTGTGTTGGCGGAACTGACACCGAGGCACGTGAGGGGACCTAGGATGCGGACATTCATCTCTGTGGTGATCGCGATCGTTTGGGGGCTGGGAATGACGACGGAAAGCGCTGAGGCGCAACAGAAATGGGTGGTGAGTTGGGCCGCGTCCGTGCAGGGACCGTACCCGACCGGCAATCCCTCCGCGCAGCCCGACCAGAAATTCGCATTTCCGGTTCCGGCAGACGGCGCCAACGACCAATCCTTCCGCCTGATCGTGCGGCCGACGATCTGGAGCCGGCAGGCGCGCTTGCGTTTCTCCAACGCGTTCGGCACCAAGCCCGTCACCTTCGACGGCGTCCACGTCGGCCTGCAACTGGGTGGCGCCGCGATCCTGAAAGGCACCAACCGTCCCGTGACATTCGGCGCCAAAGCGTCCGTCACGATCCCGCCCGGCGGCATGGTCTGGAGCGATCCCGTCAACCTCGGCATCCGCGACCCGGAAGCGCCGGAACTGATGGGCCGCAAGCTCGCCGTGAGCTTCCACGTCGCCGACACAAGCGGGCCGATGACGTGGCACGCCAAAGCCCTGCAGACGTCCTACGTGACGCCACCGAAGGCCGGGTCCAGAGGCAACGACGAGGGCGAGGCCGCGTTCCCGTATCCGACCGCGTCGTGGTTCTTCCTCGACGCCGTCGAGATGCGCATGGGACCGGCAAGCTTCGCGGTGGTCGGCTTCGGCGATTCCATCACCGACGGCACGCTCTCCACCATGAACGGCGACGACCGCTGGCCGGACGTGCTGGCGCGCCGCCTCTACGCCGTGCACGGCAACCGCATCGCCGTCGTCAACGCCGGCATCGGCGGAAACCAGATCGCAGGACCAGCCGAGTATGGCCCGGCCAAACCGTTCCCGGGCGGGCCATCGTCGAAGGCGCGCATGGACCGCGATGTGCTGGGGTTGTCGGGCGTCGCCGCGCTGATCTGGCTCGAAGGCATCAACGACTTCTCGAAGAACGGCGTGCAGGACGCCGACAAGGTGATCGCGACCTTGCAGGAGGTGGTCGGCCACATCCGCGGCAAGCGGCCGGACATCCGCCTGATCGCGGCAACCGTAACCAGCGCACTCGGCGCCACCAACGCCAATCACGGCTTTGTCGAGCAGGACGAGCGGCGGCGGACGCTCAACACATTCCTGCGCACCGGCAAGCTGTTCGACAACGTCGTCGATTTCGACGCGGCGTTGCTCGATCCCGCGACCGGCGGCATTAAACCCGAGTTCATCCCCGACAGCACCACCGGCGGCCCCGGAGACAAGCTGCACCCCAACCGCGTCGGCTACCTCGCGATGGGCATGGCGGTCGATCTGGCGGTGATGCGAGGCCGGATCGCGGGGAAGTAGAGCGGCGATGCACGGCTTTACCGATGGCGCCTGACCTGCCGGTCTGCGCCGGGTTGGTTTTCGGCACGCAGATACCGAAGGGCCGGCTCACCCCGA
>JANLQP010000021.1:0-13140 GCA_031367895.1 Hyphomicrobiales bacterium | reverse complement strand
CTCGTCGACCACGGCCATCGGGTCCTGCCCCATTTTGCACGTGCCGACCGGGTGATAGGTCGTCTCGCCCGCCCGCTTCACCCAATCGACGATCTCGGCGTCCGACACCAAAGCCGCACCCGGCGCGATCTCGCTGGACCCCAGCGCCGCCATCGACGGCGCCGTCATAACGCTGCGCGCGATGCGAATGGCCCGCACGGTCAGCGCCGCGTCGGGTTCGGCCGACAGGAAATTGAAGTTGATCGCCGGCCCCTGACGCGGATCGGCCGAGGCGATGTGGACGTGCCCCTTGCTTTCGGGCCGCATCGGATGCGCGTAGCAGGTCATGCCGGATTGCTTCGAAATCTTCGGGCCATGTTTTCCCGGCTCCGTCAGCATCGGCACCCAGCCGAGCAGCAGATCCGGCGCCTCGAGCCCTTCGCGCGAGAACACGAACGCCCGGATCGGCGCCGCCACATTGCCAAGCAGCCCCTTGCCCGTCAGCGCGTACTCGAGTGCCTGTTGCACCAGCCCAAACCCGCGCCCACGATCGTTGAACGTGTAGCCCTTCGCACCGATCGCCCAGCGCGTCCGCGGTGCATAGTGGTCGCGCAAATTCTCGCCGACGCCCGGCAGCGCGTGCCGCACCTCGACGCCCAATCCGCGCAGCCGCTCCGGCTGGCCAATGCCGGACAGCTCCAGCAACTGCGGTGAGTTGATCGTTCCCGCCGAAATCACCACCTCGCGTGTGCAGCGCGCCGCGCGCTTCTCACCACCGACCGAATAGCGCACGCCGGTGCAGCGCTTGCCCTCCAACACCACGCCTTCCGTCAGCGCGTCCGCCTCGATGCGAAGGTTCGCCCGCTTGCGGATCGGCTCCAAATAACAAGCCGCCGTGCTCATCCGCCGCCCGTTGGCGATCGTCGCCTGGCTCATGGCGATGCCGTCCTGTTCGGCGCCGTTGTAGTCCGGGTTGTGCCGGATGCCGGCCTCGCCCGCCGCCTTGATCAGCGCCTGCATCAGCGGATCGCTCGGGCTCGGGTTCGTCACCCGCAACGGCCCCGAGCGACCGCGAAACTCGCTAACTCCCCCGGCCTCATAGCTCTCCATGCGCTTGAAGAACGGCAGCACCTCGCTGTAGCTCCAGCCGCGATTCCCCAGCTGCGCCCAGGTGTCGAAATCCTGCTTCTGCCCACGCACGAACGCGAGCCCATTGATCGCGCTGGAGCCACCGAGCAGCTTCCCGCGCGGCACCGGCAAGCGGCGCCCGTTGGTGGCAGGCTCCGGCTCAGCGCTGTAGAGCCAGTTGACCTTCGGATTGTACAGCATCTTGGCGTAACCGATCGGGATCCGCGTCCACGGATAACTGGCAGGCCCTGCCTCCAGCAGCAGGACACGGTTGCGCGGATCGGCCGACAACCGGTTCGCGACGGCCGCGCCAGCCGAACCGGCGCCGACAACGATGTAGTCGTAGGTTGCAATGTCGTTCGCCTGCACGTGGCTCTCTCCCCGAATCCGAACACGCAAGCTTAAGCAGCCGCTGACGCTGCCGTCTATTCGGCACGACACATATGCGCTATGCCGTAGACAGTGGATTGGAATTCAACGATGAAGCAACCACCGGTGTCATCCCGGGGCTTGTCCCCGGGATCCATGGTGCCGCACACGCGATCGGTGCCGCTCGCGCCGCCGAGATCGGCCTCGTCCATCGCATTGTGCCGGACGAAACACTCCGCGACGAAGCCCTGGAGGTCTCCTACCCGACCGCCATCGACCGCGAGGCCGAGCGCATGTTGCGCACCCAAGGCACCGACGACCACAAGGAAGCCGTCCGCGCCTTCGTCGACAAGCGCAAGCCAGTGTTCAAGGGACGGTGGCCGCCTGCACGATGACACGCCACCACAAAACCACCCGATCCCTCGCGGCATTTCCGCCACTCTGGCAATAAATGGCTCGACCGTGTTAGCTGTTCAGGGTGGCTAGTCTGAGGCACAGCAGATAAGCCTTACGGATTGTCGGGAAAATGGGCGCGTTCAAGCGCGAGTGGGAGCCATGCCCGGCTGAGAAAAGTCGACGGCCAAGAACACAACCTTGGCGTACAATTAGGCGGTAGCCGCTTGACCGAGCTTCGGCTCAGTTCGGCGGTCTTTTTGATGGATCACCATCTGTCAGCCGGGGAATAACGAGGGAGTAGTGCGTATGGCACGCCTTGCGCGGCCGGCCTCAGAGGTGCGCCCGCAATACGATGCCGTGGTCATTGGTTCGGGCTACGGGGGTGGAGTTGCAGCATCGCGTTTGGCCCGGGCTGGCCTGAAAGTCGCTGTGCTCGAGCGCGGCAAGGAGCATCTGCCCGGCGAATTTCCCACAGGATTGCTCGCCGCCCAGCGCCAGACTCAAATCAGCGCCATGGGCAAGCGCGTCGGCGCCGCCGATGCCCTGTTTGACGTGCGGCTCGGCCGCGACGTGCATTGCCTCGTCGGTTGCGGCGTCGGCGGCACCTCCCTGATCAACGCCAATGTCTGTCTGAGCCCCGACAACCTCGTTTTTGAGGACGAGCGCTGGCCATCGGCCCTGCGCACGGATCACTACCTGCATCTGGGTTTCCACCGCGCCCGCGAGATGCTGAGCCCCCAACAACTGCCGGGAACCTCGACGCCACTGAAGTTCGCCGCACTCGAAAAGGCTGCCGAAGCGATCGGTCGCGCGGCCGAGCGTGTGCCCCTGCACATCACGTTCGCGGAAAAAGTCAACCGCGCCGGTGTCCGCCAACCAGCCTGCACCGAATGCGGCGACTGCATGGGCGGCTGCAACGTCGGCGCCAAGACGACCGTGCATTCCACGTACCTGACCGACGCCGTCAACTTCGGCGCTGAGATCTTCACCGGTGCTTCCGTCCGCTTCGTCGAACGCGCGCCCGATGGCCTCTGGCGCGTCGCCTATCAAACCGCCGACGACGCCGCCCGCATCGTCCCGCGCCGCGCCGTCACCGCCCGCATTGTCGTCGTCGCGGCCGGAACGCTTGGCTCCAACGAGATCATGCTCCGCTCCCGCGAGCGCGGCCTGAAAATCTCCGGCCAGCTCGGCAAGCGCGTCTCGACCAACGCCGACTCGATCGCCTTCGGTTACGACAACGACATGCCCGTCAACGCGATCGGCGTCGGCACCGCCAACCGTGCCAAGGTTCCCCCGCCCGGCCCCGCCGTCTCCGGCCTCATCGATTTCCGCCGCCGCCGCAACCCGGACGAGCGCCTGGCCATCGTCGAAGCCTCTGTGCAAAGCGCCATGGCCAGCGTACTCCCGTTCATGCTGCCGGCCGGCGCCGCGCTGGCTCCCGGCGGCAACGCTGACAAAAGCATCGCCGACATCTTCTCCGACGCCAAAAGTACCGCCGAAAGCGTGTTTGCCGGCGCCTACACGGGCGCCGTACACAAGACCCAGATTTTCCTCGCGGTCGGGCACGACTCCGGCACCGGCGAGATCGCGCTCGAAGGCGAGCACGTCGCCCTCAACTGGCCCAATGCCCTGAGCGAGCCTGTCTTCAAGGCCATCGACGAGACGCTCCGATCGATCGTCGCTGCAACCGGCGGCAAATACGTGCCGAATCCGGTCTCGAACCGTTTCCTCGGTGGCAACCTCCTCACGGTGCATCCGCTCGGCGGCTGCGCCATGGGCGAGGACCGCAGCAATGGTGTCGTCGACCACAAATGCCGCGTCTTCGACGCCGACCCCTCCAAGCGCGCCGACGCGGTCTACGACGGCCTTTACGTCTGCGACGGCTCGGTGATGCCGCGCTCGCTCGGCGTGCATCCGCTGCTCACCATCACGGCAGTCGCCGAGCGCGCCATGCTGCTGCTGGCGCTGGATCGGTCGTTACCGCTCGATGTCGCACCGAAGCCAGACGCGCCGGAACGCACGTTCGTCGAAAACAAGCCGCCGAAAACCGGCTGGCTCAGTCGCTTGCGTGGTGCCGGCTGAAGTCCCCGGCTCTTTTCATGACTGCGGAGCATTCGAGGCCCCTATGCGCCTGTCACGCGATCTGGATCAACTGAAGCCGCACTATGATGCGATCGTCATCGGCTCGGGCTATGGCGCCGGCGTTGCCGCCTCGCGCATGGCACGCATGGGACTGGCGGTGGCCGTTCTCGAGCGTGGCCGCGAATTCCCGATCGGCGAGTTCCCCGACAGCGCGCCGGACGCTCTGCAGGAGTTCCAGTACACCCTGGAGGGCACGCACCACGGCCGGCGGAACGGCCTTTACGACCTTCATTTCGGCCGCGATATGCATGCGCTCGTCGGTTGCGGCCTCGGTGGCACGTCACTGATCAACGCCAACGTCTCGCTGCCGCCCGATCCGCGTGTCTGGGAAGACCCCATCTGGCCCCACGACCTGTTCACCGACGACACGCTCAACCAAGGCTTCGACCGCGCCAAGGCCATGCTGCGCCCGTTGCCCTACCCCGGCACGCCCAAATTGCCGAAGCTCGAGCGCATGGCCGAAGCCGCCAAACGCCTCGATGTGCCCCTGAGCAATCCGCCGATCAACGTCGCCTTCACCGCCGGCCCCAATGCCGCCGGCGTCAACCAGCCGGCCTGCAACGGCTGCGGTGACTGTTGCTCCGGCTGCAACGTCGGCGCCAAGACGACCGTGCAGATGACCTACCTGCCCGACGCGGTCAATCACGGCGCCGAGATCTTCACCGACGCCACCGTCCGGCATCTACGCAAGGAAGGCGGGCGCTGGCGCGTCGCCTACGCCGTGACCAGCCAGCGCCGCGACCACTTCCAGCAGCCTGACCGCACGGTCACCGCCGAGATCATCGTGCTCGGCGCCGGTAGCCTCGGTTCGACCGAGATCCTGCTGCGCTCGCAGGCACAGGGCCTCGCCGTCTCCGATCGCCTTGGACACAGCTTCACCGGAAACGGCGACGTTCTGGCCTTCGCCTGGAACGGCGAGAAGCCGGTCGACGCCATCGGCATCGGCGAGCCGCCGAAGGCCAACACCACGCCGCCTGGCCCCTGCATTGCCGGCGCGCTCGATCTGCGTGGCAGCGGCCCGCTGAACGACGGCATGATCATCGAGGAAGGCGTCATGCCGTCCGGCCTCGCCGAGATCCTCCCTGGCATCTTTAACGTTGGCGGCAAGCTGTTCGGCAAGAACACCACCAGCGGCTTCATGGACGAATTCCAGGAGTCGATCCGGCGTAACGAAAGCTGGCTGCTCGGCGCCTATCGCGGTGCCATGAATCACACAGCGACCTACCTTGTAATGGCCCACGACGGCGCCGCCGGCCGCATCGCGCTGGACGACGACCGCCCGCACGTCCACTGGCCCGAGGCCTCTTCGCAGCAGGTCTTCAAACGCATCGAGGAGAAGCTGATCGAGATCGCGACGGCGAACTCGGCGACCTATATCCGCAACCCCATCCAGAACACGTTCCTCGGCAAGACGCTGATTACCGTGCATCCGCTCGGCGGCTGCGGCATGGGCACCGATCGCGCCCACGGCGTTGTCGATCAGAAATGCCGGGTATTCGACGCCTCCCCTGGCGCCGCGCCCGACACCGTGCATGACGGCCTCTACGTCGTCGATGGCGCAGCTGTTCCACGGGCGCTCGGCGTCAATCCGCTGCTGACCATCACCGCCATCGCCGAACGCGCGATGATCCATCTCGCAGCCGACATCGGCAAACCTCTCGACGTTACCAAAAGCGCCGACAAACCGCTAATGCATCTGGTCGCTGAACCCGACGCAGCCGCAATCGCGAAACGCCTCGTCCGCAAGGTCAAGTCCGGCGCCATCTTCACGGACCTCACCAGTGGTGCCAGCGCGCTCGGTGCCATGATCACCGCCAAAGCCGCGGAGCTTGCAGCCACTGCCAGCGTCGCCAAATCTGCTATCGAACACGCTAAGACAACCGCCACGACCACCAACACCGCGCCTGCAGCGACACCCCACACCGCACCACAAAACCGC
Organism: Hyphomicrobiales bacterium; assembly: GCA_031367895.1. Lineage (GTDB taxonomy): Bacteria > Pseudomonadota > Alphaproteobacteria > Rhizobiales > Hyphomicrobiaceae. The sequence continues at coordinate 7,187 of JANLQP010000021.1, read as the reverse complement.
CACGCGCCGGTCGGCGTCGAATTCACCGAACGCATGGCCGGCTTCATCTCCGACCGCGCCAGTGCCGACTATCGCGCCGCCGAAACGGTCGGGCGGACCTTCGACACCCAGTTCGACTTCACCGTCGACGTCCACATCGCCGACGTCGACAAGTTCATCCTCGATCCGATGCATCAGGGAACGCTGACGGGCACCGCCATCTGCAAATGGCTGTCGCCCGAGCCGCTCGACATCAGCCAGGGCGTCTTCCGCCTCATGCGCAAGGCCGACGATGCCGTCGAAACGCGTCTGTTCGAATACCAGATGCAGCTTACCGCCCGCGACGGACGCAGCTACACGTTCCGCGGCCACAAGAACGTTCACGACGACCTCCGCCCCGCGGACCTGATCGTCGATACCACCACGCTCTTCATCGACATCGTCGAGAACAGCAGCTCAGGCCGCTCCGCACGCGGTGTCCTAGTCATCAAGCCTGACGACTTCGCCAAGCAGATCCGTACGCTGCGCGGCTTCGGCGGCACCTCGGCGATCGACCGCAATGCTGGCGTCGTCAAGTTCGGCGCCCTGTTCGCTGGCACCCTGTTCGACGTCTACGGCAACATCTTCGCCCCCTTGAAGCGCTTCAATCCGGAACGTGCGCGCAAGAAGCGCGGCTTGCGCGCCGGCACGCCGCAAATTCATTTCTTCCCGGCCCGCGACGGAAAAACACTGCGGCTGACCCGCTACAACATGGACGGTGCCGCCAAGAAAGGTCCCGTTCTCTTCACCCACGGCCTCGGTGTCTCGAGCCAGATCTTCTCGATCGACACCATTGACACCAACCTGCTCGAATACCTCTGCGAGCGCGGCTTCGACTGCTGGCTCCTCGACTTCCGCGCCAGTATCGACCTGCCCTACGCGAAGGATCGTTGGACCGCCGACGACTGCGCACGTTTCGACTATCAACCCGCCGTCGATCACATCCTCGCCCATTCCGGCGCCACCAGCGTTCAGGTGATGGCGCACTGCTTTGGCTCGACGACATTCGTAATGTCCGTGCTCGGCGGTCATCTGACCGGCGTCCGCTCGGCCGTCATCTCGCAGATCGCTGCCGATGTGCTGGTCCCGCTCCTCCCGCAACGCCTGCTCGCGTTCCTGCGGCTCCCGTCCTTGCTGGACAAGCTCGGCATCGGCTTCGTCAATGCCCGCGCCACGACTGAACAGGGCTTCGCCAATCGCGCCGTCGACGCACTGATCCGCATTGCCGTCCCGTTCAAGCGGGACGCACGCTCGCGCAACGCCACATCCAACCGCATCACCGCACTCTATGGCCAACTTTACGAGCTCGATCAGCTTAACGCGCTGACATTCGATTCAGGCCTCGCGGAAATGTTCGGAGAGGCCAACATCGACGCGTTCAAACAGCTGGCTCGGTTCGCGCGCAAGACTGTGCTCGTCGACGCCAACGGCGAGGACAGCTACATGCCGCACCTTGACCGGCTGGCGTTCCCGATATGCTTCATCCACGGCGCCGAGAACGGCTGCTTCAAGCCGGAAAGCACTGCCCGCACCATGGAAAAGCTCGTCGCCCGCAACGGCGGCCGCCTCTACGAGCGCCATCTGATCCCCAATTACGGCCACATCGACTGCATTTTCGGCAAGAACGCCGCGATCGACGTCTACCCCAAGATCCACGAGCACTTGGAGAAGTCGGCGACGGCTTGAGCGCCCGGCTAGAGCAAGCTCCGATTGAGTTGAATCAGTCGCGATCCAAATCTTGCGTTCCCGGCACGGTCAACACGCCTCTTTTCCCCCTTCCCCCGCGACAGGGGAAGGGCCGGGGATGGGGGTGATCCGGAGCGATGGCGGTGATGCGGAGCGATGGCGGTGGTGCAGAGCGATGGCGATGGTGCAGAGCGATGGCGATGGTGCAATGGGCACATTCACGCTGCGCGGATTCGATCCTTGTCAACAGCTACCGGTTACCGCCAAAGTTCGGGCATGCGATACTCGATTCTGACACTCATTCGCGAAGCATTCGCCGGACAACAGGGCTGGACCCGCGCATGGCGGGATCCGGAGCCGAAACCGCGCTATGACGTCGTCATCGTTGGCGGTGGCGGTCACGGCCTTGCAACCGCGTACTTCCTCGCCAAGCGCTACGGCGTCCGCAACGTCGCCGTGCTCGAAAAGAACCACATCGGCTCCGGCAATGCCGGCCGCAACACCACGATCATCCGCTCCAACTATCTGCTGCCCGGCAACATACCGCTCTACGAATTGTCGATGCAGCTCTGGGAGACGATGGAGCAGGACCTCAACTTCAACACGATGGTGAGCCAGCGCGGCGTCTTGAACCTCTACCACTCCGACGCGCAGCGTGACGCCTACGCCCGCCGCGGCAACGCCATGCGCCTGCACGGCGTCGATGCCGAACTGCTCGATCGCGGCCAGGTTGCGCGCATGGCGCCGATGCTCGATCTCGACAACGCCCGCTTCCCGATCCACGGCGGACTGTTGCAACGGCGCGGCGGCACCGCCCGTCACGACGCTGTCGTCTGGGGCTACGCCCGCGCCGCCGACCAGCTCGGCGTCGACATCATCCAGAATTGCGAGGTCACCGGCTTCGGTCGCGACAGCGCCGGCCGCGTGACAGGCGTCGAAACCACGCGTGGCGCCATCGCCGCGGACAAAATCGGCCTCGCCGTCGCCGGCAACACATCGCGCGTCACCGCACTCGCTGGCCTCCACTTGCCGATTGAAAGCCACGTGTTGCAGGCGTTCGTCTCGGAAGGCCTGAAACCGATGATCCCGGGCGTCATCACGTTCGGCGCCGGCCATTTCTACATCAGCCAGTCCGACAAGGGCGGCCTCGTCTTCGGCGGCGATATCGACGGTTACAACTCGTATGCACAACGCGGCAACCTGGCCATCATCGAAGCTGTCATGGAGGAAGGCGTCGCCCTCGTACCGAGCATCAGCCGCGCACGCGTCCTGCGCCACTGGGGCGGGATCATGGATATGTCGATGGACGGCTCGCCGATCATCGACCGCACCGGCATTGACGGGCTCTATCTGAATTGCGGTTGGTGCTACGGCGGCTTCAAGGCGACACCGGCCTCCGGCCTGACCTTCGCGCATCTCCTCGCGCGCGACGAACCACATACCGCCGCATCCGCGTTACGTCTGGATCGCTTCCAGCGCGGCCGCACGATCGACGAGAAAGGCGCCGGCGCCCAACCAAACCTGCACTGAATAATTTTGTTCATGGTGTCGGACCCATGGGACCGACACCGACGGCCAACCAAGAGACCGACACAATGCGATTAACCTGTCCGTTTTGCGGCCCGCGCGACCAGAGCGAGTTTACCTATCTCGGCGACGCGACTGTCACGCGGCCGTCCGTCACCGAGCCTTTGGAGAAACACGTCGCCTACGCCTACGTCCGCACCAACCCCGCGGGCCCACACAGCGAACTCTGGTATCACGCCTTCGGTTGCCGTAGCTGGCTGAAGGTCTCCCGCGACGTCCGCACGCACGCGATCGACAAGATCGAAGCTGTCGCTGACGTAGCAAACGGGAGCACGGCATGAGCCGCAATCTGCAACCGTTCCGCCTCGCCCACGGCGGCGAGATTGACCGCACGCGCACGCTCGATTTCGTCTTCGACGGTCGCGCGCTCATTGGTCATCCCGGCGACACGCTCGCTTCGGCGTTGCTCGCAGCCGGCGAACGCCTCGTTGGCCGCTCGTTCAAGTATCACCGCCCGCGCGGCATCGTCACCGCCGGCCCGGAGGAACCGAACGCGCTCGTCGAATTGCGCACCGGCGCACGCCGCGAACCGAACACGCGCGCCACGACCATCGAACTCTATAACGGCCTCACCGCCGACAGCCAGAACCGCTGGCCCTCGCTGCGCCACGATGCGCTGGCCATGAACGGTCTGCTGGCGCCGATCTTTGCCGCAGGCTTTTACTACAAGACCTTCATGTGGCCGCCGAAACTTTGGGAACGCCTGTACGAGCCGCTCATCCGGCACGCCGCAGGCCTCGGCCGCCCCCCCGACTCCCCAGACCCCGACATCTACGAGAAAGCCACCGCCCACTGCGACGTGCTGATCGTCGGCGCCGGACCTGCGGGCCTCGCCGCCGCACTGGTCGCCGGCCGATCCGGTGCGCGCGTCATCCTCTGCGAAACTGACCGCAGTCTCGGCGGCCGCCTGCTCTCCGACGGCGGCGAGATCGACGGCAAACCCGCTTGCGAATGGCTCCACGTAACGCAAACCGAACTCGCCAGCATGCCCGAGGTCCGCATCTTCAAGCGCACCACCGTCTTCGGCGTCTACGACCATGGCACGTTCGGCGCCCTCGAACGCGTCAACGATCACGTCGCGGTTCCGCCCGAACATCAGCCGCGCCAGCGCTTCTGGCGCATCGTCGCCACGCGCGCGATCGTCGCTGCCGGCGCCATCGAACGCCCGATCGTCTTCCCCGGCAACGACCGCCCGGGCGTCATGCTCGGGTCTGCCGTGCGCACCTATCTCGCGCGCTACGCAGTTGCGCCCGGCCACCGCTTCGCCGTCTTCACCAACAACGACGACGGCTGGCAAACGGTCGCCGCACTTCTGCACGCCGGCCGCACGGTCGACGCGATCATCGACAGCCGCGCCGACATATCGGACGCCCACTTCATGCTGGCCAAGCGATCTGGCGCCCGCATCGTCAACGGCACTGTCGCCAGCGTTGACGGCGGCCGCGACGGCATCAAACGCGTCAACGTCGCGCTGAACGATGGCGGCACGCAGGTGCTGCCTGTCGATTGCCTCGCCGTTTCCGGCGGCTGGAACCCGAACGTCGCGCTCACCTGCCATCACGGCGGCCGCCCGCAATGGCGCGAGGACATCGCCGCTTTCGTGCCCGGCGCATCCTTGCCACCCGGCATCATCGCCGCCGGCGCCGCCAATGGCGATCTATCGCTCGGCGACTGCCTGACCAATGGCAACGCCGCCGCCCGAGCAACCGTTGAACACCTCGGCCGCGCAGTACCCACTGGCAAAGCCCCCACCGCCGCCAGCGATCCGATCCGCATCACGCCGCTCTGGCACGTCGGCGGCACCAGCAAAGCCTTCGTCGACCTGCAAAACGACGTCACCGTCGCCGACATCGCGCAATCGCATCAGGAAGGTTACGCCACGGTCGAGCTGATGAAGCGCTACACCACGCTCGGCATGGCCACCGACCAGGGCAAGACCGCCAACGTCACCGGCCTCGCGATTTTGTCCGCCCTCAGCCAACGCTCGATCCCCGAGACCGGCACCACCATGTACCGCCCTCCTGTCGAGCCGGTCACGATCGGCGCCCTCGCCGGCAGCCACACCGGCAAGCACTTGAAACCGACGCGCCTCACGCCATCACACGCCTGGGCCCGCGAGCAGGGCGCGCAATTCATCGAGAGCGGGCCGTGGCTCCGCGCCCAATGGTATCCGCGCGCGGGCGAAGCCGACTGGCTCGAAAGTTGCAACCGCGAGGTCACCGCCGTGCGCACGGCAGCAGGCGTCTGCGATGTCTCGACGCTCGGCAAGATCGACGTGCAGGGGCCCGACGCCGCCGCCTTCCTCGACCGCCTCTATACCGGCACCATGTCCACGCTCCGCGTCGGTCGCATCCGCTATGGCTTGATGTTGCGCGAGGACGGCTTCGTCATGGACGACGGCACGGTTGCACGCTTCGGCGACGACCACTTCGTGCTGACCACGACCACCGCCAACGCCGGCAAGGTGATGCAGCACATGGAGCATGCGCGCCAGGTCATCTGGCCAACGCTCGATGTGCAGCTCGCCACCGTCTCCGAGCAATGGGCGCAGTTCGCGGTCGCAGGCCCGGCATCGTTCGATGTCCTCGAACGCGTCGTCGATCCGCGCCACGACATTTCCAGCGGCGCGCTTCCACATCTCGCCCTCAAAATCGTTTCCGTGCTCGGCGGCGTCGAAGCCCGCCTCTTCCGCGTCTCCTATTCCGGCGAACGCGCCTACGAGATCGCGGTTCCCGCGAGGCACGGCGACGCCCTGATCCGCGCGCTGACGCAGCGCGGTCGCACGTTCGGCCTGACGCCCTACGGCCTCGAAGCCTTGAACGTCCTGCGCATCGAGAAAGGCCACGTCGCCGGCAACGAACTCAATGGCACCACCACCGCGCGCGACCTTGGCCTCGAATCGCTTGTCTCCCGCCGCAAGGACTTCATCGGCCGTACGCTCGCGCAACGTGCGGGCCTCCTCGATCCCGGTCGTTGGCGCGTTGCCGGCTTCATCCCTCTCGATTCAGCCGCACGCCTGACAGCCGGCGCCCACTTCGTGCCGCTCGGCAAGATACCGTCGGCCGACGACGACCAGGGTTACATGACATCAGTGTGCTATTCGCCGACCCTCGGTCACTCGATCGGCTTGGGTCTGATCACTCGCGGACACGAACGGCACGGCGAGATCGTCCGCGCTTACGATCCCGTGCGTCGCAAGGATATCGAGGTCGAGATCTGCGACCCCGTTTTCTACGACAAGGACGGAGGACGCCAACGTGCTTGACGGCAACGCTTTTGACCAACCCATGGCGCGCTCCGCGCTGGCAGGCACGGCGCCAGTTTCCACCGTTTCCGCCACGGGAAAACGCAGCGGCGTCGTGCTCGCGGAGATCACACTTGGCCGCATCACGCAGATCATCGCGCGGCGCGGCAAGGCTGACACTGTTGCCGCCGCATTGCGCGACGCTGTCGGAATTGCGCCACCACGAAAGCCCATGCGCGCCGCCAGCGGTGACACTGCCATCGTCTGGTCCGGCCCAAACCAGTGGCTATTGATCCGACCGCGCGACGCAAAAGCCGCAACCGAGCTTGCACGCAAACTCACAGGCCTCGCCTCGATCACCGATCAGTCCGACGCCCGCGTCCATCTGCATCTGACCGGCCCCGACGTACGCAACGCGCTCGCCAAGCTGATGATGCTCGACCTGCACCCCACGGAATTCCCCGTCGGAACAGCCGCCATGACCGGCATCGCGCATATCCCGGTTCATATCTGGCGCCTGCCCGACAGCGGCATCAAGAGTGGGGGTCAGACCCAAGGGTGAGACCCCCTTGCGAGCCCGCACGCACCCTGCCAAGAAGTTAGGCGGGCGGCGCGGGGGGGTGGGAGCGACGCCCTCCGTGTAGTCCTCGGT
>JANLQP010000160.1:0-27413 GCA_031367895.1 Hyphomicrobiales bacterium | reverse complement strand
CCGGGTTCCACGTAGGCAAAATAGAGTGCGTCGAGCTGCGCCCACAGTACGCTGCACTTGAACCGCAACGCGTCGAGGACCGCCGCCTGTTGCTCCGGTGTGCGCGCCTGCTGCTTGACGTAGGCGAGCGCGAAGTCGGCGTCCCTCGTCGCCTGCCCCAGGCGGCGCCGGAAATAGCGCATCACGTCTTCGGTGATGTACGGATAGTTTTCGAGCATGCCGGCGATCCGCTGCTGGTGGATGGTCGGGGCAAACAGCTCTGTCAGCGACGACGCGACGGCTTCGAGTAGCGTCTCGTCGCGCACGAAGCGCACATAGGCTTCGACGGCGAAGCGTGTCGCCGGTAGCGCGCCTTGCATCGAGACGACGTAATCTCGGTCGAGGCCGAGGCCCGTAGTCAGCACCAGCCAGCGCTCGATGCCGCCGTCTTCGCCGGTCTCGGGCGCGCCGTCATGATCCTCGATGCGATGCCGCCATTCGCGGCGCAGTTCACGGTCGAGCGTGCGGCTCATCAACGCCGCGTCCTTCCTCGGCACGCCCGCCTGATAGCAGAAGCGGTTCAGCGCCCACGCCTGCACCTGGCCTTTGTCGAGCTTGCCGCCATGCAGCAGATGATGGAACGGATGCTTGTCGTGATAGCGCTCGGCGCCGATCGCGCGCAGTGCCGCTTCGAGGCCATCGGGCGTGAGAAGTTTGCTCACAGGCGTATCTCCATGCCGTCGAAGGCGACCTCCCAGCCGGCGGTCGCGATGGTTTGCCGCTCAGGGCTCCCAGCGATCAGCGCGGGGTTCGACGTGTTCATGTGAATATAGACTTTCCGCGCCACATCGAGGCCAGAAAAAGCAGCAAGCGATCCGGCTGGGCCGCTCATACTGATGTGGCCCATGCGCTGACCGGTCTTGTCCGAGAGGCCCTGCGAAACCAGTTCGTCGTCAGTGAAGAGCGTGCCGTCGAAGAAGACGAGCGCGGCGCCCTGCAGCTGCTTCTCGATGGACCAATCGAGGCGCGCGCAGCTCGGAATATAGAAGAACGCCGCGCCGGTCGCTTTTTCCGCGACCCGCACGGCGATGGTATCCCCAGTGCGGCCGCCGACCGTGACAGGCTTGTCGCGCTCCTCGAGATAGAGCGCCACCTTGCCCGGGACCCAGATTGCCTCGACTGTGAGGCCGAGATCGTCGCCATGGTCGAGGACCGGGATGGGCTGCTCCATCGGCAGGCGCCGCCGGTCGACCACGGCCGGGTCGAGGACGTTGAAGATGCTGTTGGCGGCAAGCGTGTCGAGAATGCGGTCACTGGCGAATACCGTGAAAGGCTGGCGCTCGCGCAACGTCAGCAGTCCCGTCACCGCATCGACGTCGCCGTTGGTCAGCACGACCGCACGGATCGGACTGTTGCGTTTGCTCTCGGCTGCTCCTGGGTGCAGCGCCGGCGTCGCTAAAATCTGCTGGCGCAAGTCTGGCGAGGCATTGAGCAGCACCCAGCGCTCGCCATCGGCACTGACCGCGAGCGAAGCTTGCGTGCGCGGCGTGGCTGTCGGGTCTCCGACCCAGGCTTTGAGGCTGGTCGGCGCCGCACAGTTCCATTGCGGAAATCCGCCACCCGCACCCGCACCAAGGACTTTAATGAGCACGATGCACGCTCCGCGTTGACCGTCAGCTTACAGGCTTCAGCAGCACATGCTTCTTCTTGCCGAAGGAGAGCTTGATGACGCCGTCCTTGACGTCGCCGGTGCGCAGCTTCGCCTTGTCGTCCTTCACCGGCTCATCGTTGACGCGCAAGCCGCCGCCCTGAATCTGGCGGCGTGCTTCGCCGTTCGATTTGACGAGGCCGGCGGTCACGAAGGCGGCCAACACGCCGAGTTCATTGCGGATGTCGGATTCCGGCACCTCGATCGTCGGCAGGTCATCGGCGGTCGTGCCCTGCTCGAACGTTTTCCGCGCGGTCTCAGCGGCGGCATCGGCCTTAGGCCGCCCGTGCAGCAGTGCCGTCGCCTCGGTCGCGAGCACCTTCTTCGCCTCGTTGATGCCGGCGCCTTGCAAGGCCGCAAGTTTGGCGATCTCGCCCATCGGCAGCGTCGTGAAGAGCTTCAGGAACCGCTCGACGTCGGCATCCTCGGTGTTGCGCCAGAACTGCCAGTAATCGTAGGCGGACAACTGCGCCTCGTTGAGCCAGATGGCCCCGTCAGCAGTCTTGCCCATCTTGGCGCCGGAGGCGGTCGTCAGCAGTGGGCAGGTCAGTGCATATAATTGATGCGTGCCCCTAGGCGAAGCCGTCTTCGACAGCATGCGCCGGCCGAGATCGATGCCGGAGACGATGTTGCCCCACTGGTCGGAGCCGCCCATCTGCAGGTTGCACGTGTAGCGCTTGGCCAGCTCCACATAGTCGTAGGACTGCAGCAGCATGTAGTTGAACTCGATGAACGAGAGTTCCTGCTCGCGGTCCAAGCGGAGCTTGGCACTATCCATCGACAGCATGCGGTTGACCGAGAAATGGCGGCCGACGTCGCGCAGGAACTCGATGTAGTTGAGCGGCGCCAGCCATTCCGCATTGTCGACCATGACGGCGTCGGTCTTGCCCGCGCCGAAATTCAAGAGCTTGGCGAACACGCCCTTGATGCCGTCCTTGTTGGCGTCGATCTCCGCGATCGTGCGGATGGTGCGCGTCTCGTCCTTGCCGGAGGGGTCGCCGACGCGGGTGGTGCCGCCGCCCATCAATGTGATCGGCTTGTTCCCGGTCTGCTGCAGCCAATGCATCATCATGATCGAGATGAGCGAGCCGACATGCAGCGACGGCGCCGTGCAATCATAGCCGACGTAGGCGACGACCTCCCCTTTGGCAGCAAGCGCGTCGAGGCCGTCAAAGTCGGAGCACTGGTGGATGAACCCGCGCTCGGTCAGGACGTTGAGGAAGTCCGATTTGTACGTTGCCATGGTGTATGCTCGGTGGTCCGAATTGTGGACGTTTGGTTGCCTTCTTACGCACGATCCGCCCGACGGTCCATGCATTGTAGAACGGCGTCGCGATCAGGCCCCCCGTACGCTGGCCGTTGCGGGAGCTATGAACCGCATTCCCCGGAGCGACTCTATGCGCCTAAAAATCAGCGACAGATTGTTGGCGGGCATGGTCTCGATGATCGGCTGTGCGAACCCGGCGGCATCAGCGAGATCGGCGACCATTTCGAGATCGCGGATTCCCCATGCCTCATTCTGCTGCCGCAATTGTTGGTCGAAGCTCGCGTTGCCCGGCGACGTATGGCGGCCGTCGCGCCGGAACGGACCGTAGAGATACAGAAGGCCGCCGCGCGCCGGTTGCTGGTGGGCAACTGAAGGCGCATCCAAAAACGACAAGATGCGGGCTGCGCCCTGCACGAGCCCCACGGCCGCAGACCACGGCGCGATGTGGATCATGTTGATGCAGAGCACGGCGGCGGCATTCGCAATCGGCCATGCCGCCGACGCTGCATCGAGCGCGATCGCCGGCCGGACGTTCGTGAGCCCGAGTTCTGCAACCCAGGCGTCGATGCTTGCGCGGGCGCCGGGCTCAGGATCGCTCGGCTGGAATTCAAGGCCCGCTCCGAATGCCGCGGCGAAATGCGTGATATGCTCGCCCGTCCCGCTGGCGACTTCGAGCACCAGGCCGTGCGTCGGCAAATGCCGCCCAAGCACGTCGAGGATGGGATCACGGTTACGCGTGGCGGCTGGCGCAAATTGCCTGATATCACGGCTCAAGCTGGCAATCCTCGACCACCGAGCACGCGCTGCCAGAACGCCACCATTTCTTCGCGGAACTCTTTCGCCTCGCCTCCGCTGGTGCCGATCTTGGCGCCCTTTTTGCCGTAGCCGGCCTTCAGCGAATAGATCATCACGTCGCGGTCGGTGAGCTTCGGGTTCGGCGCCCCTTCCAGCGGATGGATGAAGGCCCCATCATCGGCGAGGTAGGTCGTCGGCGCGGCCGGCGAGACGGAGGCATCGGGCACGTCGGTGATCGGCGTTCCCCGGTCGAAGCTGTGATGCGCGCCAGCAAAAAGGCGCATGCTTGTGGTGCCGCCCGCCAGCCGGATCGCCTGGACATGACCCTGCGCCTGCATCGGCGAGCACCATTCGTCGGCGTCGCCCATCAGCACGCGCACCTCGGTCATACCAACACGGGGATCGAGAAACTGATGCCCGCTCCACGGATAGCCGGCGAGGATACCGATCAAGCCGCGCCCGCGACCGAGCACGGGGTCAGCGAACCGTCGCGTTGCCGCCGTCAGTACCGCGGAGCCGCCGCGGCTGTGGCCCTGTGCGCCGATCCGGGTGCCGTCGATCTGGGGGTGTGCGGCCAACACGGTCCAGGCCGCCAAAACGTCGTAGGCGCTGGCTGCGAACGAGAACTGCGTCTGTTTGGCGACGGTGGAGGTCACGCCGCGCGCGCCGAAACTGTCGAGCACGAAGGCCGCATAGCCTGAATTGGTCAGCGTTTCGGCGTGCGCCACATGTGACGGCGCCACCCCGAGGCTGCCCGGTACCACGATTACCAGCGGCAACTTGCCCTTCGTTGCTCGTTTGTCCGCGGGTGGCAGGAACAGCTTGCCGTCGACCGTCACGCGCGGCATGTCGCCAGGTGCCGATGCGACCTGATGATAGTTGCGAGGAGATGCAGAGGGGATGTCGACGTTTTGTCCGACAGCGCCGTTTGCAAACGTGATCGGTTGCTCCTTGAAGCGAGCCGGCGCGGGCGATGCGGGCGATGCGGTTGCAGGTGCAGTCATGACGGCACTCCATCGGAAGGCTGGGTTGCGTGACGGTGGCGATGGCACAGCCTATCGCACCCGTCGCCAACGGCAATGCACGGCCGATCCACGGCTATCCACGTATTCAAGCCCGGTCCCATGCCACGGCCTGTTATGCACAGCCAGTCCCGGGATCGCCAGGCGCTGTGAACGCTGCTTTTAACGCTAACGGGAACTTGATGCGGGGGCCTGGCCGAATATTGTAGTTTTCTATCACCCTTCCGACCGGAAGTGGGATTGTAGAGTTATGTCGGCCATTCCGGCCGTCGTCGGCAGTGAAAGCCGCTTACCAGGGGTAGATCGTTGCAACAGCGTGAGACATCGATCAAGGCAGAGGCCCGGGCTCAGGACGCCAGCCAACGGCCGGTCGCGCCATCGGGCACGCAGATCCGCCCTGGTTTCGCCCGGCAGCCGTGGCTCCTGCTGGCGCTGGCTGGTCTCGGGTTGGCCGCCTGGCTCGCGAACCGCGCCTATTTCGCGCCCGCCGTCCCGCAGACGGCCGCCACCGCTCCGCCGCCACCGCAGGTGAGTGTCGCCAAGCCGATCGTCAAGGACGTGATCGAGTGGCAGGAGTTCACCGGCCGTTTCGTTGCGTCCGATCAGGTCGATATCCGCTCGCGGATCGCCGGCTATATCGACGCCATCCACTTCAAGGACGGTGCGCTCGTCAAGAAAGGCGACCAGCTGTTCACCATCGATCAGCGGCCAGCGAAGTTCGCGCTCGAGCAGGCGATGGCCGCCATGAAGAACGCGCAGTCGCGCATCGACTTCACCGTCCGCGACATGGCGCGCGCCGACCAGCTGACTAAAACCGGCGTCATCGCCCAGACTGTCACCGATCAGCGCAAACGGGATATGCAGATCGCGCAGTCCGACATGCAGGCCGCGCAAGCGTCGGCCGGCCGCGCGAAGCTCGACATCGAGTATTCCGAGATCCGGGCACCGTTCGCAGGGCGCGTCAGCCGCAAGAACATCTCGATCGGCAATCTCGTCAAGGTGGACGATACCGTGTTGACGACGATCGTGGCGGTCGATCCGATCCATTTCTACTTCGATGTCGATGAACGTTCGGTGCTGCAGGCCATGCGGCTGCAGTTTCCGGCGGCCGGGGGACCGTCGGCCGTACCGCCCCGCAATGTGCTGATCGCGCTCGCCGACGAGACGGAAGCCAAGCACGCGGGCACGCTCGATTTCATTGACAACCGGTTGGACGAAACGACCGGCAGCTTGCGGACACGCGCCGTCGTCGCCAATGCCAATGGTGCTCTGCAGGTCGGCCTCTTCGGCCGCATCCGTATTCCCGCGGCCGTGCCCCGTCGTGGCATTCTCATTCCCGACGAGGCCATCGGCGCCGACCAGGACCGCCGCATCGTCTACACGCTGACGCCCGAAAACACCGCCAAGGCGACGACGGTCACGCTCGGCCCCCGTATCGACGGCTATCGCGTGGTGCAAAGCGGCCTCACGGGCGAGGAGCAGATCATCGTCAACGGGCTGATGCGTGTGCGTCCGGGCGCCAAGGTTACACCCAAGGTGACGGCGCTGGCCCCGGTCGCAGGCCAACCGCTGGCGAAGGAGTAGGTGCATGCGGTTCGCGCACTTCTTCGTCGACCGGCCGATTTTCGCGAGCGTGCTCTCGCTGCTGACCGTGCTAGTCGGGCTGATCGCCTTTACGACGCTCCCCGTTTCGCAGTACCCCGAGATCGTGCCGCCGACCATCGTCGTGCGCGCGCAGTATCCGGGCGCCGATGCCGAGACGATTGCGGCCACCGTCGCTACGCCTCTGGAGCAGGAAATCAACGGCGTCGAAGACATGCTCTACATGTCGTCGAACTCGTCGAGCGACGGCAGCATGGCGCTGACCATCACGTTCCGGCTCGGCACCGATCTCAACCAGGCCCAGGTCCTCGTCCAGAACCGCGTCGCGGTGGCCTCGCCCCGCCTGCCGGTGGAGGTTGCCCGTCTCGGCGTCACCACCCGAAAGGCTTCGCCCGACCTGATGATGGTCGTGCACATGCTGTCGCCCGACAGCAGCCTCGACCAGCTCTACATCTCGAACTACTCGCGGATCCGCGTGCGCGACGTGCTGCTGCGTCTCAACGGCGTCGGCGACGTCACGATCTTCGGCGAGCGTGAATATTCACTGCGAATCTGGCTCGATCCGGAACGGCTGGCCTCCTACGGCATTTCGGCAACCGAGGTGGTGACCGCCCTGCGCGACCAGAATGTGCAGGTCACCGGCGGCACACTCGGGGCGCCGCCAACGCCCTCAGACGTGCCGTTTCAGCTGAACGTCACGACGCAAGGCCGTTTCGACAACGTCGACCAGTTCAAGCAGGTGGTGGTCAAGACCGGCGCCACCGGTGGCCTCGTCCGCGTGCAGGACATCGCCCGGATCGAGCTTGGCGCCCGCGATTACGTGACGAACTCCTACCTCAACGGCAAGCCAGCCGTAGCGCTGGCGATCTTTCAGCGGCCGGGCACCAATGCACTTGCCGCCGCCAACGACATTCGCGTTGCGATGGAACGCCTGAAAGGCGATTTCCCGCCGGGCCTCGGCTACGCCATCATCTTCAACCCGACCGAGTTCATCGCGGAATCGGTCAGCGCTGTTTATCGCTCGCTGATCGAATCCTGCATTCTCGTCGTGCTCGTCATTCTGCTGTTCCTGCAGTCCTGGCGCACCGCCATCATCCCGATCGTCGCGATCCCTGTATCACTGATCGGCACGCTGGCCGTCATGTCGGCGGCCGGCTTCTCGATCAACACGCTGACGCTGTTCGGCCTGGTGCTCGCGATCGGCATCGTCGTCGATGACGCGATCGTCGTGATCGAGAACGTCGAGCGCAACATGGCGCAAGGCATGGCTGCTCCCGAGGCCGCCCACGTCACCATGGACGAGGTCGGCACCGCCGTGATCGCGATCGCGCTCGTGCTGTCCGCCGTGTTCGTGCCGACGGCATTCATTCCGGGCATCACGGGCCAGTTCTATCGCCAGTTTGCGCTGACCATCGCCGTCTCGACGATTATCTCGGCGGCGGTCTCGCTTACACTTTCGCCAGCTCTCGCCGCCCTGCTGTTGAAGCCGCACGACGCGGCGCATGCTGCAGCAGGGTCCTGGCCGGTGCGGCTCGGCCGTCGCTTCGCTAACGGCTTCAATCGCATGTTCGACGCGATCAGCAACGGCTATGCACGCACCGTTGCCCTGGTGGTGCAGCACAGGTTCGCGATGCTGTCGCTCTACGGTTTGCTGATCGGCGCAACCGTCTGGCTCAACACCACGTTGCCGCGTGGCTTCATTCCGAAGCTCGACCAGGGTTATTGCATCGTCGTCATCCAGCTTCCGGAGGGCTCCTCGCTGGCGCGCACCGACGCCGTGATGCTGCGCGCGACCGAGATCCTGCTGCAGACGCCGGGCGTGTGGAGCCCTGTCGGGTTCTCCGGCTTCTCCGGTGCCACCTTCACGAACGCCTCCAATGCCGGTGCCATCTTCACGCGCCTGCAGCCGTTCCGCGAACGCGCCGAGAAGGGCCTCACGCTCGACGTCGTCGTGCGCGACATCATCAAGCGGCTGTCGGTGATCGAGGAAGCGTTCATCGTCGCGTTGCCGCCGCCACCGGTGCGCGGTCTCGGCACTGCTGGCGGCTTCAAGCTGCAGTTGCAGGACCGCGAATCCTCCGACGTGCGCCGCGTGCTCGGAACGGCCCGCGAGATCATGGGTCGCGCCCGCGAGACGCCCGGCCTCCTCGGTGTCTTCACCACCTTCAGTGCGTCCAGCCCGCAGGTCTATCTCGAGATCGACCGCATCAAGGCGCGCATGTTGAACGTGCCGATCCCCTCGATCTTCGACGCGTTGCAGGTCAATCTGGGCGCCTCCTACGTCAACGACTTCAACACGTTCGGGCGCGTCTATCAGGTGCGCGCGCAGGCCGACCAACAGTTCCGCCTCGATCGCGACAGCATTTCACGCTTGAAGGTGCGCTCGTCGACCGGCGCGCTGGTGCCGTTCGGTTCACTGGCCGAAATCAAGAACGCCTCCGGCCCCGATCTCGTACAGCGCTTCAACATGTTCACCTCGGTGCCGTTGCAAGGCGCGGCGGCGCCCGGCGTCTCCTCCGGCCAGGCGATCGCGCTGATGGAAAAGCTTGCTCACGAGTTGAGCCCGCAAGGCGTCGGCTCGGAGTGGACCGAACTCGCCTTCCAGGAAAAGCTGATCGGCAACACAGGCGCTTTCATCCTGCTGCTGTCGGTGCTGTTCGTGTTCCTGGTGTTGTCGGCGCAGTACGAAAGCTGGTCGCTGCCGATGGCGATCCTGCTGATCGTGCCGATGAGCGTGCTCTCGGCGCTGACCGGTGTCATGCTGCGCGGCATGGAGAACAATATCCTGACGCAGATCGGACTCGTCGTGCTGGTCGGCCTTGCCGCCAAAAACTCGATCCTGATCGTCGAGTTCGCCCGCCAGCAGGAGGAGAACGCCGGGCTCGGTCCGATCGAAGCCGTGGTCGAGGCCTGCCGGCTGCGCCTGCGCCCGATCCTGATGACGGCGATGGCCTTCATTCTCGGCGTGGTGCCGCTGATGCTGGCGACGGGGGCGGGCGCCGAGATGCGTCAGTCGCTCGGCACCGCCGTCTTCTTCGGCATGCTCGGCGTAACTGCGTTCGGCCTGATCCTGACGCCGGTCTTCTACGTCGCAATCCGCTTCCTTTCGATGCGCCTCGCATCCTGGCGCCGGGCATAGGGCGCAAAGGGCGGTTGCGTCCAAGTGTAGCTTGCCTCCGCCAAGACGTCGTGCCGAAGGCGCGCCCACGGCACGACGGCCACCGAAGCGCGACGCATAGCGCCGCATTGCGCGGATCGACATAAAACGAACGCTCCATCGATGCATTGGCGCTGCGCGATTGCGGCAATTCAATTCATGATTTCAACGTGTGGCGGATCCTGATCCTGACGCCGCCCGACAACGCCACGCCGGAGGACGACGGCTATCTGTCGGCGTGCAAGATCGCCTGCCTCAAGCTCGACGCCGCTGGGTGATCCTGTCGGCGTGCAATACGGCCGGTGCGAAGGCGGCGGATATGGTCGAGGCTGCGTAGAAGGCTGAAGATGTGACGGACGAATGCGATGCGCGAGCAGTGAGGCCGCCCTGGCAGTGAAGTCCTTGCTCATGTTTTCAGACGACCCGGCAGATCGTCACGCGCTTTTTCGCTATCATATGCGCGTATGTCTCGCGGGTGGCGGCGAGGCCGGATGAACTCATGTGGTCGTCGAGCGCCTTCGCGTCCTTGTAGATCTCGTAGAGAAAAACCTGGTTCGCGTTGTCGCGTGGCACGGTCACGTCGAACTGCAAACAGCCTGGCTCATGGTCGAGCGCGGCTTTGGCGTGGGTCCGCATCAGGGCCAGAAAAGCTTCTCGATGCTCGGACTTGATCTCGAATTCGGCGATCAGCGCTATCTTGCTCATGTACGTCCTCTTGCCATTGCAACGTGCCTAAACGGCGACCAATTCGGACGCTGGAACGATGTGTCGCTCCGGTGAGAGCCGCATCGTTGTGCGCTTCAACAACCGATTGAAACGCGCCTCGAAGGGATCGCGGCGATGCAGCGTGAATCCATTGTCCCAAAGCACGACGTCGCCGATTTGCCATTCGTGCGTATAGACGAACTCTGGAGCTGTCGCATGGGCCGACAGTTCATCGAGCAATGCTTTGCCTTCTGCCGGGCTCATGCCATCGATTCCGACAGTCGTTGAGGGGTCGAGGTAGAGCGACTTAACCCCGGTCACGGGATGGACGTTGACCAGCGGATGCATGACTGGCGGCGTTCTGCGACGCAGTTCCGCGGACATCGGTTTCTCGTTGTCATAGGTTGCCTGGCGTTTCAGATAGTCGAAAACCGCACGACGTCCTTCGATGCGCTGTTTGGTTGCCTCGGGCAGCGCCGCATAGGCGAGCTGCAGATTTGCCCAATATGTCCGCCCACCGTCCTTCGGCATTTCGACCATATAGAGCACGGCACCGGTCGCCGGGGTAGCCACGTAGGATTGGTCCGAGTGCCAATCGAGTTCGCCAGCTCCGAGCCCCCCGATTGACTGGCCTGACTGGCTTTTCATGTTCGAGATCTGGATTACCTCGGGCCGGTTCTGAGATTGCCAGTCGGTCCGCACAATGATCTCAGGTTTGCCGAGCCGGGCGGAGAATGCGACGAGTTCCTCCTCGGAGATGGCTTGCCGACGAAAGAGCAGAACACCGGACTTAGCCCAAATCTCACACAAGGCGGATATGGTGGCGTCAGGGAGGGGTGCCCATAAATCGAGACCTCTGATCTCCTGGGCAAAACACCCATTGATGGCGCGGTTTTCCATTGAAGCCAAGATCACCCCTCGCAGCCATTGTCTGACATTTCCGCCACCCGACAATCACACCAGCAGCGGCGTGATTATTGCTGGTGGGCAGATCTTATCGCAAGGTTCAAGCTTGCACGGGTTGCACGCCCCTGCAAGCGGCACCATTGCCGTGCGGAGGGTCGTGCTGGTCAAAATCATGCCCGATGACGCTTGCCAACGTGCTTCGATCGAATCTCAAGGGACATCTGATTCCCGACGTCTCCGGACTGTCGTGTTGTGACTAAGTAGCGCTATTGCCCGCACCACGTAACGGCGAAGTGACCGAGCGACGCAAGCGCCTCACAATCCGACCAAGAGCCTGTCCAACGCATCACTGCTCTGTTTCCTGCTCGGGTCCTTGACAAGTGCACGGCGGAAATCCGTGATCGCTTCTTGTTTCCGCCCGAGTGCCTCCAGAATGTGTCCGCGCGTGTCCAGGCTCGAGGGATCATCGGGGTTGAGCTTTAGCGCTTTCTCCGCGTCGGCCAATCCATCTGCCGCCCTGCCATGCTTGAAATAGGCCCACGAGCGAGCGTTATAGGCGGCAGCAAGATTGGGATTGATCGCGAGCGCGCGATTGTATTCGGCGATTGCCAAGTCAAATTGTCCCGTTCGCCGGTGCTCGATGCCGCGGTGCAAATGGGCGATTGCACTTTCGGGATCAACCACGGCCTTGGCGTCTCTGGCAACGCCCTGCACTCGCGGAATAGTTGGTGGACCTGGGTCGTCCGTTGCTCGCGGGGCGACCGGTCTCTCCGACACGGGCACCCTGTGGAGCCAGCCGATGACGTGGGCACGGGCCTTTGCCGTAGCTGCATCGAGTTGCTGGTCGGGCGGAGCGGTTTTTGTCGCGCGGAGAGCCGTCTGCACCTCGACTGTGTTCGTGCGCGAGGGATCGGTGCCGTCGGTCACAGGTCCACGCTGTGCGTCTCGCGTGAAAACCCGTTGATCGACCCCCACCCCATTAGTGACCGACTGGGCAATTGCAATCTGCAGATCGCAACTGCCATCGCCCATTTGCAACTGTCCGGAGGGGCAGCTGTGCCCGCAGGCCTTTGTCTTATAGCCCTGAAGCAGGGTGAGAAGAATGTAGTACGGCCCTTCGAGAGGCAGTCCTACGTTGACGCGATCCGTGAACGCCTTCATTGCCACCCGCGTTGCGGTACTCCATTGCCCGTCGATCTCACCCTCGAAACAGCCGACGCGCCTCAACTCTACCTGGATCGACTTCGCCAGTCGTCGCCGAACCCGTTCATCGTGGGCCTTAGTCAATGCGTCTGGGTGGTGTTGAGCCCCGATACTATCGGCTGGCTCGAATGATCTTCCTGCAACCGGCTCGATCGCCGTATTTATTTGGGACGGTTCTCGATGCGAGCGGAGCGAAAGTCCGTGTGCAATTGCTCGCGTCCCTTCGGCCGCAACCCGAACGAGCGTGGCGAGGTTCTCGGTTGATGCCTGTCCGCTATTGGGAACGCGCCAAACGTACCCCGCTGCTGCGCTGCAGATGACAAGCAGAGTTAATGTTGTTGCCTTGCCCATACGCAACTCCACGGCTTTGTTGCACCTCGCCAGTCGATCAGTTACCTCGGCAGGCCCAGTCCGTTTTCGACGACCGTCAAGCGGTTGCGCGCCTTGGTAGCTTGTTCCAGACCTGAACCGTCCAGCGCACGGGGCATAAAAATTGGAATAAACCCTTCGCGATCTATGTGCGCCCGCGCAATAGACTGCTTGAGGGGATCGATCAGGTACTCGACGACCAGGACCATCTTGCCGTCGCGTTGCAAAAGGCGCAGTTTCTCCGTACTCCAGTGAACGAGTTCGCCGGTGTTCCCTTTTGCTTCACCCTCGGCTCCAAAGATGTAATCCTCCTTCGCAATACCGTCGATCATCGAGCGATACTCGATATCGTCGAGAAGCTCTTCGGCGTTTTGAGCAACGACGAGAAAATCCCGGGTTATTGTTCGCGATCTGCCAATCAGTTCCTTGACTAATTTCAACATTTGATCGCGTGCATCTTTCTTTTCGGAAGCAAAACTAGCATGCACGTCAAGTCGGTCGAGGTATACACCGTCGAACCCGGCATCGAGGATGCGCTCCAGGTATGAGCCGGGACCGCGCAGAAGGATTGCCTTCCACTCGTCCATCCAGAATCGGACGCGATGATTGTCGGGCCATTCCCTGTTGGCGCCTGCAAGCCATTTCGGTCGTGATTTGGCGAATGTGCTTTTCCAGTAAAAACGATACTCTTCTGCCTCTCCGATCGACAGATAGGCGAGGACAATGCGTCGACCACCATTGGGTCTTGTCTTGAGGGCTTCAATTTCGCTTCTTGAAAACTCAACAGGTGGCCCCTCTCCAGTCGCCTCGGCATGGTCGATTACGATCAGATCGGTGTCGAGATTAGAGAGTACAGCGACATCGATGTTTTGCAGCTGATAATGCCAACTGCCAACCGTCGGTCGCCACCTCTCCGGTTGGAGGGATACGATTGGTAGCTCGTCACTGCTGTGATGTTGTGGCTTGCCGACAGCTGCAACTGGCGAAGACGCGGTCACATCCCCAAGGCTATGGGCGCCTTGCCAGCCCACGCTGTTGTTGTCGGGGTTAGGCTCGGCTGCCTCGATTCGTGAAGGCTGCGGCATGTTCACGATGACGATGCCATCTAATGCGCTGGGGAGCGCGAGCAACGCTGTCATCACCAGCATAGCGCGGCTTACGAGTCCGAGCAGCCGAGATCTGGGGGACACTGACACTCTATCGCCTCTCAAATTCATACCAAAGAAAAACCTCGGTCGAGTGGAAAGCGTGCGGGGACGCCTCCAGCGGCCAAGTCAGGATGGTCTTGCTCCAAATGAGCCTTCGTGGCGCGACCGTAATCGCTGTTTGATATGCTGATGATGAACATTGCCCAACTCGGGAGTATTTGCAACTCTAAGAACGCTCGACGAAAAGGAGGCAATGCGCCACGGCGTTGGGCGCTCCGGCACGGGTCCCCCGGGACGGCCCCGAGATACACAGCCCACTTTTCATCGACCCTACTCGCCCTTGAGCCAATCGGTCTGGCGCCGGTCGCGCTTGGTTGGACGGCCGGAGCCGGCTTCCCGCGTCTCGTCGAGCTCGATCTCGGGACGCGCCGCGCGCGGCGGCGGAGGCGGGGTCAGGTCCTGGTAGAGCGTTTGCGCCTCGCTCGGCGGTCCGCGGCGGAGCCCGAACGCCAAGACTTTCAGGATGCGCAGTCGTGGACCGACCGTGATCGTCAGCACGTCGCCGGGCTTGACGGTCTGGCTCGGCTTCGTTGCCTTCTCGCGATTGATGCGGACGCGGCCGTCCGACACCAGGCCCGCGGCAAGCGTGCGCGATTTTACGACGCGGACGAACCAGAGCCAACGATCGATGCGCTGGCTGGTGGCACCGGTTTCGGTCTCGTCGTCCTCGTCGTCGGCGCGGCTCATGACGAGCCGCGCGTCGCGCAGGCAGGCCGCATTGCTCAGCTCCGGTCTTTGGACTGTTTCTCCAACTGCTGCTTCAGCGCGACCAGAGCAGCGAAGGGTGAGTCTGGATCGGGGCCACCCTTGCGCTGCGGACTTGCTGAGCGCTGCTGATCGAAGCGCGGACGGTCGCGATCACCCCCGCTACGACGGCGGTCGTCACGGCGGTCGCCGCCACCGCCCCGGTCAGGAGCGCGATTGGGACCACGCGATTGGCCCTGCGATGGGCCATCGCGCTGCGGGCCGCGACCTTGGTGCTGACCAGCGCCGGGGCTCGGACGCGGGGCTTGTCCCTGTTGCTGTCCCTGGCCGGGGCCCTCGCCTTCGCGCTTGCCGCGATCGTCACGGCGGTCGCGGTTCTCGGTGCGATTTGGGCGGTTGTCGCGATTGCGATTGTCGTCGCGGCGCGGCGGGCGGGGCTCACTGCCGGCTGGCGTGGCGCCGTTGGCAGTTGCGGCTTGTACAGCCGCCGCGAGGGCCGCGTCCGATGGCGATAGCGTGCTGGCCTCGGTGGAGGCAGCGGCAACCTGGGCCTGATCGCCATCAGGGCGCGGGCCACGGTTGCGGTTGTTGCGGTTGCGGCCCCTGTCACCGCGCCCTTCGCCGCGATCGTCACCACGTCCCTCGCCACGGCTTTGGCCTTGCCGGTCGCTGCCGCGACGTTCGCCACGCACGGGTCGTGGGCCATGCTCGCGATCGCGACGGCGTGGACGCCAGATGTCGATCATCTCGGGTTCGGGTGCCGCTATGGGCTTGGCGGCGGCATCGGCGCCGTTGACTGCCGCATCGCTGTCGGCGGCAGGTGCCGGCTCGGCGGCGACGACGACTGGGCTGGCGAGCGCAATAGCCGCCGCAATCGCCGCTTCAGCTGGCGGGATTTCCTTGGCCGGCGCCGGCCGGCGATCGAGCCGGAAGCCCAATGCCTTCAGCACATTGCCGAACTCTTCCGACGAGCAGCCGAGCACCGACATCATCTCGGGCGTGACGATGAAACCGCCATCGCCGCTCGAGCCCTTCGGCGGAGTCTGGCCGATCTCGGTCTTGCGCCAGGCGAGCAGCGGGCGGATCTGATCGGCGAGACGCTCCAGCATGTCCATGCGCACGGCGCGCGGGCCGCAGACGTGGTAGCCGGCGGCGCGGTAGAACGGCTCCGGCGTTTCGGGCATGGCGGCGGCGGAGGTGAGGCCTGGGCGCGGCGGCTCCGGCAGCTGGTCGAGTTTCAGGCCCGCGGCTTCGGCGTTTTTCAGCGCCCACAGCGTCAGCGTCAACTCGGCGGGAGCCGGCTTCAACAAGGGCGGCAGGAAGATGTTGAAGGCGCCGAACCGCACACCGTACTTGCGCAGCTGGCCGCGCGCCGGCTGATCGAGCTGGCGCATATCGTCGGCGATGGTCTCGCGTTTCAGGGCGCCGAAGTTCTCGACGAGGCGGAAGGCGATGCCGCGCGCGAGGCCGGTGACGTCCTCGGCGTTCTTCAGGTCGAGCAGCGGCTTCAGGCGCTCAGCCGCGATCTCGGTGATCCAGGTGTCGAGACGGGCCTGCACCTTCTCCTTGTCCGGGCCGGTCAGATGCTCGTCGGCAAGCAGGATGACGTTGGGCTTCAGCGGGTCCTCGCCGGGCTCGAGGCGGGCGATTTCCTCGTCGCGCCAGAGCACGCGGGCCGACTTGGTCAGCTTGAACGCGTCGGTCTTGGCGGCGGCGACGCGGCGGGCGCGCATCGACATCTCGCCGGCGAGCACGTGGGCAGCAGCGCCGCGGGCCGCCTTGCCGTGCACGCCCTGGACGTCGGCCTGCATGTCAGGCTGGAAGCGGAAGCCCTTCAGGCGGCCGACGAAATGCTTCTCGACATGGATGGCGCCGTCGGCGGCGATCTCGGTGCTGAGCTCGTCCTTGTCGCGCAGGCCTTTCATCAGCGCGCTGGTCTTGCGGTCGATGAAGCGCTGGGTCAGTTGCTCGTGCAGGGCGTCCGACAGGCTGTCCTCGACGGCGCGCGTGCGGGCCTGCCAATGGGCGGGGTCGGCCAGCCAATCGGCGCGGTTGGCGACGAACGTCCAGGTGCGGATGTGGGCGAGGCGTGTCGACAGCGTGTCGATGTCGCCGTCGGTGCGATCGGCAAGCTCCACCTGCTTGGTAAACCAGTCCTCCGAAATACGGCCCTTGTCGCTCATCAGGAAGCCGAACAGGGTGGCGACGATCTCGGCGTGGTTCTGCGAGGAGATCTTGCGGTAGTCGGGAACCTGGCAGACGTCCCACAGCTTGCGCACGGCGTCCGGTGTGCCGGCCTGCTCGGCGATCTGGCGGTCGGCGGACAGTGTTTCGAGCGCCAGCACATCGTCGGCCATGCGGGCGCGCTGCAGGCGGACGTGACCCGGCATTTCGCGCAGGCTCTCGCGCAGGCGCTCCAGCGTCGCGAACTCGAGCTTCGGGTTGCGCCACTGCAGCGTGCGGACGGGATCGAAGGTGTGGTTTTCCAGCCGCTCGATCATGTCGGCGTCGAGCGGTTCGCAATCACCTGTGACACCAAACGTGCCGTCGTTCATGTGGCGACCGGCGCGGCCCGCGACCTGTGCCAGTTCGCCCGCGGTCAAGTTGCGGTGCGTCTGGCCGTCGAACTTGCGAACGCCGGCAAACGCGACGTGATCGACGTCGAGGTTGAGGCCCATGCCGATCGCATCGGTGGCGACGAGATAGTCGACATCGCCCGACTGATAGAGCGCGACTTGGGCATTGCGCGTGCGTGGCGACAGAGCGCCGAGCACGACAGCGGCTCCGCCGAGCTGGCGGCGAATGAGGTCGGCGATCTCGTAGACCTCGGCTGCGGAGTAGGCGACGATCGCCGAGCGCTTTGGCAACCGCGTCATTTTCTTTTGGCCGGAGTAGGTGATTTTCGACAGCCGCGGCCGCGAAATGAAGTTGGCGTGCGGCACCAGGTCGCTGATCGCATCGCGCATGGTACCGGCGCCAAGCAGCAGCGTTTCCTCACGGCCGCGTGCATTGAGCAAGCGGTCGGTGAAGACGTGGCCGCGCTCGGGGTCGGCGGCGAGCTGGACTTCGTCGATGGCCAGGAAGTCGGTCTCGACCTCGCGCGGCATGGCTTCGACGGTCGAGACCCAGAAGCGCGGGTTCTCCGGCTTGATCTTTTCCTCGCCGGTAATGAGGGCGACGCTATTGGCGCCGGCACGGGCGACGATCTTGTCGTAGACCTCCCGCGCGAGCAGGCGCAGAGGTAGACCGATCATGCCCGTCGCGTGCCCGAGCATACGCTCGATGGCCAGGTGGGTTTTGCCGGTATTGGTTGGACCGAGGACAGCCGTGACGTTGCGGATCCGGGACTGCAGCGACATTCCCACTTCCCTGACTAATTCAAGCGCTTGGACGCTTTCAGTTTCTGGTCTTTCAGCGCTTGCGAAGCTCTGCGATTGAACATCGAACGCCGCCGCAATACGCGTCACGACCGGCCAGCACCATGTGCCAGCCAGTTCGAGACGAGGCGGACTATATGGGCATCGCCCAAGCGCAACCAGGGAATTCTTGCGGGCGGGCGCGATGGGGGTGGTCGCGAAGGGGGGCGCATCAATTCTCGGCGGAGAAAAACCCAACGATGTCATCCCGGGGCTCGTCTCCGCCCCCCCCCTCCCGTGCCGGAAGCGCGGCTTCGCCCCCCTCCCGTGCCGGAAGCGCGGCTTCGCCCCCCCCCGTGCCGGAAGCGCGGCTTCGCCCCCCCCGTGCCGGAAGCGCGGCTTCGCCCCCCCCCCGTGCCGGAAGCGCGGCTTCGCCACGACGCGCAACAAACTCGAACGTCGCCGGTCTGTCAGCAGCAGCCTGTCAGCAGCAGCGTTGCATGCGCGCGCAGTGCCTCCTAAGCTGGCGGCGCAACCTGCCCGTTACCGAGGAACGCCCCATGAAGGACCCGAAGAAGCCTGCCAACGGCGCGAAAACGAACGGCCGCAAGCACAAGATCAAGCCGTCGGAACTGCGCTCGAAAGCCTGGTTCGACAATCCTGCCAACGCCGACATGACCGCGCTCTATCTCGAGCGCACGATGAACTTCGGTCTGACACTCGATGAGCTGCAGTCGGGCAAACCGATCATCGGTATTGCGCAGTCGGGATCCGATCTATCGCCATGCAACCGGCATCACATCTTCCTCGCTGATCGCGTGCGTGAGGGCATCCGCGAGGCCGGCGGCATCGCCTTCGAGTTCCCACTGCATCCGATCCAAGAGACGTGCAAGCGGCCGACCGCCAGTCTCGATCGCAACCTCGCGTACCTGTCGTTGGTCGAGATCCTCTACGGCTACCCGCTTGACGGCGTCGTACTGACAACGGGCTGCGACAAGACCACGCCGTCGCAGATCATGGCGGCAGCGACCGTCAACATCCCCGCGATCGTGCTCTCGGGCGGGCCGATGCTGAACGGCTGGTTCAAGGGCGAACGCACCGGCTCCGGCACGATCGTGTGGAAAGCCCGCGAGATGATGGCGCGCGGCGAGATCGAGTACAAAGAGTTCCTGGAGCTGGTCGCCTCGTCGGCGCCGTCGGCCGGCCACTGCAACACGAAGGGCACGGCCTCGACGATGAACTCGCTCGCCGAGGCGCTCGGCATGTCGCTGCCGGGTTGCGCGGCGATCCCGGCGCCTTATCGCGAGCGCCAGCAGATGTCGTACCTGACGGGCAAGCGCATCGTCGAGATGGTGTGGGAGGATCTGAAGCCCTCCGACATCCTGACGCGCGACGCCTTCGAGAACACGATCGCCGTCAACACCGCGATCGGTGGCTCGACCAATGCGCCGATCCACATCAACGCGATTGCGCGCCACATCGGCGTGGAACTCGACAACGACGACTGGGAGCGGATCGGCTACGACCTGCCCCTGCTCGTCAATCTGCAGCCGGCCGGCGAGTATCTGGGCGAGGAGTATCACCGGGCCGGTGGCGTGCCGGCCGTCGTCGCCGAGTTGATCGGCAAGGGTAAAATCAACAAGACCGCGCTGACGGTGAACGCCAAGACTCTGTACGAGAATTGCGAGGGCAAGTTCGCCTGGGACCGTAAGGTCATCAAAGCCTACGACGAGCCGATGAAGACGCAGGCTGGATTCTTGAATTTCAAGGGCAACCTGTTCGACAGCGCCATCATGAAAGCGTCGGTGATCTCGGACGAGTTCCGCCAACGCTATCTCTCGAACCCGAAGGACCCGAACGCGTTCGAGGGCCGCGCCATCGTGTTCGACGGGCCGGAGGATTATCACAAGCGCATCGACGATCCGAAGCTGGAGATCGACAGCACGTGCCTGCTGTTCATGCGCGGCACCGGGCCGATCGGCTATCCGGGCGCGGCCGAGGTGGTCAACATGCGCGCGCCCGATTATCTGCTGAAGAAGGGCATCACGTCGCTGCCGTGCATCGGCGATGGACGGCAATCGGGCACGTCGGGAAGCCCATCGATCCTCAATGCGTCACCGGAAGCGGCGACCGGCGGAGGGCTGGCGCTGATCAAGACCAACGACAAAGTGCGCATCGATCTCAACAAGCGCACGGCCAACGTTATGATCGGCGATGCCGAGTTGAAGAAGCGGCGCGAGGCGCTGGAGAAGGCCGGCGGCTACAAGTATCCGGAGAGCCAGACGCCGTGGCAGGAGATCCAGCGCGGCATCGTCGGCGAGTTGTCGGACGGCATGGTGCTGAAGCCGGCGGTAAAGTATCAGCGCGTCGCCCAGACGAAGGGGATACCGCGGGATAATCATTGAGCGTTCAACCACAGTCAAAACGAGGAGCCGGTGGTATGCAGGAAACATTCATGCGGCGGGCGTTGGCGATCGCTCGCGATAGTCTGGCTATTCCCGGTGCACTGCCGTATGCCGCGGTCGTGGTAAAGGACGGAAAGATCGTTGGCGAGGGCCTCAATCGGGCCATCGCCAACTTCGACCCGACCTCCCATGGTGAGGTGGAAGCCATCCGCGCGGCTTGCAAACATCTGGCGACGAACGACCTCGCGGGCTGCGATCTCTACACGACCGCTGAACCCTGCGCGATGTGTGTCGCAACCATGTACCAGTCTGGGATTGCGCGGGTGTACTATGCGAGTGCGGCGCCGGAGTCGTCGGCGTTCCTGGCCCGCCTTGCCAGCCGCGATCCACGGTTGAAACGGCGCTTCAGTGCGCAAGACCTGCAGCGCGAAGTGGCCCTGCCAATTGGCGCACGGCAGATGCCGGCCGCACCGCTTCTCAGCTCCGAAGCGCATGCGCTGTTCGACGAATATGCGAAACGGGCAGGCGCTGGGTGAATCGCGATCGAGCAGTGAGTGCTGGTCCAGCCTTGGGGTAAGCAATGGCCGAAGCACGACAGAAAGAAATGACCGCCGACGAGTTCTATCGCTGGTGTCTCGACCAGGAAGAACGCTTCGAGTTGGTCGACGGCTTCCCGGTGCCGCTGCGTGCGATGAGCGGCGCCAGCACGACGCATGATCAGATCGTCGTCAATGTGATAGCCGCACTCAAGCAGATGTTGCGCGGCACCGGGTGCCGGCCGACAACGGCTGATGTTGCCTTGCGCACCGCCATCAAGCGCAGCCGCCGGCCCGACGTCATGATCGAATGCGCGCCGCCCGACTCCAAGACCTACGAGGCGCGCCAGCCGCTGGCCGTGTTCGAGGTACTGTCGCCGACGACGCGCAAAATCGATCGCAATGTCAAGCTGCAGGAGTACATGCGGCATCCGTCCCTGAAAACGATCGTCCACATCGATCCGGATTTGATGGACGTTCTCGTTTATCATCGCTCCAGCACAGGCGATTGGGACACCGAGCGGCTGGAGCGCCCGGAAGATTGCGTGCGTCCGCAAGGTACGACGGCGGCAATCACTCTTGCCGGCATCTACGACGGCGTGCCGCTGCCGCCTGACGCGAATGCGACGGCCGACGCGCTGAAACGAAGAAAGGCAAAAAAGTGAAAATCCTGGTAATGGGTTCGGGCGGCGTCGGCGGCTACTTCGGCGGGCGGCTGGCAGCGGCCGGCAATGACGTGACATTCGTCGCGCGCGGCAGCCATCTGGCGGCAATCGAAAAAGATGGCCTGACACTCGACAGCCAGCTCGGCAATGCCACCGTCAAGCCCGCCAAGGTGACAGCGGATCCGGCCAGCCCGGGCGTGCCGGAGATCGTGATCTTCGCCACCAAGATGGGCGACACGGAGGGCGCGGCCAACCAGCTGAAGCCGATCGTGCGCGGCGGCGTGACGATCATCACGTTCCAGAACGGGGTCGAAGGTCCGGAAATCCTTTCGCGCGTGCTGCCAGGTGCCCACGTCGTGCCGGGTGTCGCGCGCATCGCTTCGCATATCTCGAAGCCCGGTGTGATCGAGCAGCGCAGCCCCTTCGCGCGGTTGGAATTCGGCGAGGCCACGGGTGGCTCGTCGCCGAAGCTCGACGCATTCCATGCGGCGTGCAAAGCCGCCGGCATCGACGCGATCGTCTCCGAGAATATCCAGCGGAACGTGTGGATTAAGTTCGCGATGCTGGCGCCGTTCTCCGGCATGACGGCGCTGACCGGCCACAGCGCGGGTCCGATCCGCACGACGCCCGGCACGCGTGCGCTGATCGAGGCGGCGGTGAAAGAAGTGATCGCGGTCGGCAAGGCTGCCGGCATAGGGTTCAAGGACGGCGATTTCGAGTCCCTGATGAAGACCGTGGAGGGCAACCCGGCCGGCATGACGTCGTCGATGGCGCACGACCGGATGGCCGGCAAGCCGCTCGAGGTGAACTATCTCTCGGGTGCCGTGGTGCGCATCGGCGAGAAGCACGGCGTGCAAGCGCCGACGCACAAGTTCATCACGCAGGCGCTCGCGATCGACGTGGCTGGCAAGACGTAACGTGGCGATGACGGGGTGCCGGCTTCAGCCTGGCACCGTAGAGGATCGCAGAGGTGCCAGGCTGAAGCCAGACACCGGCCCGAGCGGATGCCTGCTCCGGCCGGGCAGAACACATCGGAGCCATTCGTGCCGTCATCGAAGTCAGAGAACGACGCACGAAACGCCCTCGTGTCGGGCGCGACGGCGTCATCGCCGGAGGTCGTGCCCGTGCGCGGCCTCGACGCCAAGGATGTCTGGCCGGCGGGCGTGACGCCGACGGAGGAGTACGCGACGGCGCTCGCATTCTTGCGTGAGGACAAGGGGCACCTGTTCGTCACCGGCCGCGCCGGTACCGGCAAATCGACGCTGCTGCGCGCGCTGATCGACCTGATGCCGGACGCCAAGGTGGTCGTGGCGCCGACCGGCCTTGCGGCTGTCAACGTCGGCGGCCAGACGATCCACTCGTTCTTCGGCTTCCCACCGCGCTTGATCGGCCGCGACGACATCCGCCGCAGCCGCAACGGCGCCATCATGCGCAAGATGCAATTCCTCATCATCGACGAGGTGTCGATGGTGCGCTCAGACATGATGTGGGGGATCGATCAGTCGTTGCGCGTCAATCGCGGCCGCCCGCGCGAGGCATTCGGCGGCGTGCGTCTGGTCATGTTCGGCGACTTGCATCAGTTGCCGCCAGTGGTGCAGGAGAACGAGGTCGCGGGCCATCTCGAGAGCGAGCATGGCGGTCCGTTCTTCTTCTCGGTGCCGGCGCTGAAGGAAGACATCGGTACCTACCGTCTCGAGCTTGGCCAGGTGTTCCGCCAGAAGGACGGCGCGCTGCTCGACGTGCTCAACCGTGTCCGCGACGGCGATGCCAGCGAGGAAGACCTGGAGGTTCTCAACACCCGCGTTTCGCCGGTGCGCACGTTGTCGGAGGGCGAGCCCTACGTCATCCTGACGCCGACGAATGCGGCGGCACATCGCATCAACGCCGCATTTCTAAAGGCAATCCCCGGTGAGGCGTCTGAGTATGCGGCAGCGGTCACCGGCGAGTTCGGCCAAGGCGCGCATCCGACCGAGCCGAAGCTCGCGCTCAAGGTCGGCGCCAAGGTCATGCTGCTGCGCAATGATGCGGACCGGCGTTGGGTCAATGGCACGATCGGACGCGTCACGCGGCTCGGCGAAAAGAGCGTGCATGTGGAGATCGGCGGCCGCGAGTACGAGGTGGAACCGGCTTCCTGGGAGCAGCGGCGCTATGCCTACGACCAGACGGCGCAGAAGATCGTCGAGACAATCGCCGGCACGTTCAAGCAGTTGCCGCTGCGACTGGCCTGGGCGTTGACCATTCACAAGAGCCAGGGCCTGACGCTCGACAAGGTCTACATCGATCTCGGCCGCGGGACGTTCGCGCACGGGCAGGCCTACGTTGCCCTCTCGCGCTGCCGCACACTGGAAGGCTTGGCGCTGGCTCGCGCATTGAAGCCGCGCGACATCCTGTTCGATCGTTCGGCGATGGGGTACCGGGATATTTTTCCGTCGCTCATCTGACAGTTCTTGGTCATTGATATTCCTCATTTATGCTGCGATGCACAATTTTGGTTGCGTCGCAGCATTCTTTCGTCTATACGATGCCTAGGTACAAGAGCTTGGGAAGTGTCATGGCACGCACGAGCAGCACGAAGACCAGCAGATCATCACCGACAATCGCGGCACGGCGAGCGAAGGCGCTCAACAGTGGCCGGGTGCCGACGAAGTCGACGATCAAGGTGAAGGCGGTGGCCGATGGGAAGCCTGCGGCCAGCAAACTCACCGACGCAAAAATCATCCATACTGAAACTACCTCAACCAGGAGAGATACCGTGAACGACCAAATCCGCCGCCAGACCGAGCAGTTCATGAATGCCGCCAAGGACGCACGCATTCCCGAGCAGTTCCAGGCAATGGCCGAGGAAGGCGTCAACAAGAGCCGCGAAACGTTCGACAAGATCAGCTCGGCGGCGAAGGATCAGGCCAAGGTCGCCGAGGACATGATGCTCGCGACGCAGGCCGGCGCCCGCGCGATCAGCGCCAGGATCGTCGACAACACGGTGTCGAACACCACGGCCGTCTTCGACGCCGCGCAGGCAATCGCTCGCGCTAAGTCAATCCCGGAAGCAACGCGCCTGCAGGCCGAGTTCATGCAGAAGCAGTTCGCGCTCGCCGGCGTGCAGGTGCAGGAGCTGTTCGAGCTCTCGACCCGCGTCGCCAAGCAGTCGTTCGAGACTGCCAACTCGGTTGCGACCAAGTCGTTCGAGCAGGCCAAGCGCGCGCGCTGATCGCGGCTTTCCGGATCTGAATGCGAAGAGGCCCGCGACCGGTTCCGGTGGCGGGCCTCTTCATGTCAGGCAGCGGTCATGTCAGGCAGCGACCGGCGCGGTCTGTGCAACCTGCCCCCGGCGCCGGGCGAGCAGTTCTTCCATTCCTTGCGGGCGAGCACCGTGAACGGTTCGGGTGCACGGAGAACACCGCACGCCGATCGGCGCCCGGCCCGCCGTCCTTGAACTGGGCGAGGCCCTTGACGACATTGAACTGGACGTCGGACTGCACCATGCCTCCCTGTTGATGCGCTTGCAACTTGAACCCGTGTCAGGCCTGCCTCCCGCACGACGCGATCGCAGCGTCCACTGCATCTCCGAGGCGCTCGACGATCCTGTCGACATCGACATTGGTCACGATGAACGGCGGCGCCAGCATAGTGTGGTCGCCGAGCCGGCCATCGATCGTGCCCGGCATCGCGTAGCAGGCGAGGCCACGCGCCATCGCCTCACGCTTGACGCGTGCGTTGAGTTTGAGTTCTGGTGCGAACGGCGCCTTGCTGGTGCGGTCGGTGACATACTCGATCGCCCAGAAGAGCCCGCGCCCGCGGATATCGCCGACGTGGTGGTGGTTGCCGAACCGCTCGCGCAACCGGCGTTCCAAACGCTCGCCCTGCCGGCCAACATTGGCGACGAGGTCGTCGCGCTGAATTGTGTCCTGGACCGCGAGCGCCGCTGCGCAGGCGATCGGGTGCGCCAGATACGTGTGCCCGTGTTGGAAGAAGCCGGAGCCGTCGCGGAACGCGGCGTAGACCTTCTCCGACAGCAGCACGGCGCCGATCGGTTGATAGCCGGCGCCGAGACCCTTGGCGACCGCCATCAGGTCGGGCGCGATACCTTCCTGCGTGCATGCGTGCAGTGTGCCGGTGCGTCCCATGCCGCACATGACTTCGTCGAGGATCAGCAGGATGCCGTGCCGGTCGCAGATCTCGCGCACACGCTTGAAGTAGCCGGGCGGTGGCGTCGTGCAGCCCTGCGTGGCGCCGCCGACGGTTTCGGCGACGAAGGCGATCACCGTCTGGGGGCCAAGCGCCTTGATTTTTGCGTCGAGTTCGGCCGCCAGGCGCTCACCGTAGGCGGCGAGCGTTTCGCCGGCGCCAAGGTCGCGATAGGCGTACGGCGGCGAGACGTGGTGGCTTGGAAACAGCATCGGGGCGAACTGCTGGCGCCGGAACGCATTGCCGCCGACCGCCAGCGCGCCGAGCGTGTTGCCGTGATAGCTCTGCCGGCGGCCGATGAAGTGCTGGCGCTGCGGCTCGCCCATCTCGATGCAGTATTGCCGCGCCATTTTGAGCGCAGCCTCCATCGCCTCCGAGCCGCCCGAGACGTAATAGACATGTGCGATCCCGTCCGGCGCATGTGCGATCAGATGATCGGCGAGACGTTCGGAAACCTCGGTCGTGAAGAACGAGCTGTGCACGTAGGCAAGCTTGCCCACCTGCTCGACGATCGCCGCATTGACCGCTGGATGCCCGTGGCCGAGGCAGGATACGGCGGCGCCGCCGCTGGCGTCGATATAGCGCTTGCCCGTGGCATCGACGATCTCGATGCCTTCGCCGCCGACGGCCACCGGCAGGGCGTCGCCGCCGGCGATCTGGCGATGCAGAATGCGGGTTGAACGTTGCGTCATCGTTGCCCTCGTTTGGCGTGCGTGGTGTTGCGGTGCTGCCGAAACGGACGGTGTGCGCCTCGGCGACGTGGTGTCCAAGGTCTCATCTCCGGGTGCGCCTGTCATGTCTGGAAGCGGCCGATTGCGGCGGCGCAAGTCACTTTCTCCACGGCCGCATGTTGCGCCGCACTTGCGAGATGCGCGATCTATCGCTATCAGTGCCGTTTTAATGACCACATCAGAGCCAGCCTCGTTCTTCTTCCCGAAGCGCCACCTTCTCACATGTGAGGGTTTGAGCGCGAACGAGATCAATTCACTGCTTGATCTCGCCGACCGGGCCGCCGACCAGAATCGCCAGATCAACAAGAAGCGCGACATCCTGCGCGGGCGAACGCTGATCAATCTCTTTTTCGAGAACTCGACCAGAACCCAAGCCTCGTTCGAGCTGGCGGGCAAGCGGCTTGGCGCCGACGTCATGAACATGAACGTCTCGACGTCGTCGATCCAGAAGGGCGAAAGCCTGATCGATACGGCGATGACGCTCAACGCCATGCGGCCGGACATGATCGTCGTGCGACACCACGCGGCGGGCGCGGTCGAGCTGTTGTCGCAAAAGGTGGACTGCTCCGTGATCAACGCTGGCGACGGCGCGCACGAGCATCCGACGCAGGCCCTGCTGGATGCGTTGACGATCCGCCGTGCCAAGGGCCGCGTCGCGGGGCTCACCGTGGCCATCTGCGGCGATATCCTGCATTCCCGCGTCGCCCGCTCGAACATCTACGTTCTCAACACGCTTGGCGCGCGTGTGCGTCTGGTCGCGCCCTCGACGCTGCTGCCGTCGGGCATCGAGCGGCTCGGCGCCGAGATCTACACCGACATGTGGAAGGGTCTCGAAGGCTGCGACATCGTCATGATGCTGCGCCTGCAACGTGAGCGCATGCAGGGCAATTACGTGCCCTCGACGCGCGA
>JANLQP010000407.1:0-27100 GCA_031367895.1 Hyphomicrobiales bacterium | reverse complement strand
CGACAAGGACCGCGGCTTCCTGAAAGCCGGCGGCGTGTTCTCGGACGAGATGATCGACGCCTACATCGAACTGAAGATGGCCGAGGTCGCGCGCACCGACATGACCCCGCACCCGGTCGAGTTCGACATGTATTACAGCGTCTAAGCGGCGCTTCTAGTCATGTCGAAGACGTGCTTCGCACTTGGGCAACCCCGCGCGCATCAGGCGCATGAACCACGAAATGCGGCTCCGGGGGACCCCTCGGGGCCGTTTCATTTTTTCGGGTTGGCTGCCAGAATTCAGCGCAATCAGGCCGCAATCGCTTGTCGTCTGGCCGTGTGCCAGATCGGAGCCTGGCCGCATCAGCCGTTCCCGGCTGGTGTTTCAGCGCAAGCTCGGGATCACCTGTTCGCCGAAGCGGCGCATGGAGGCCATGATCTTGGCGTGCGGCAGATAGCCGAAGCTCATCTGGTTGAGTACGTGATGCACCCCCTGGTCACGCAGAGCGGCCATTGCTTCTGTCACATCGCGCACCGTGCCGTAGATGGCGCCGGTTTCCAGCGCAAACTTGACGCCGGCTGCTTCGGAGACGTCCGGGTTGGTCCACGGGTTGAGCATGGCGGGATCAATGGCGAAGTCAGGCGGATTGTAGGTTGCGCGTGCGTGGTTCATGTGCTCGCGGGTATGTGCCAGCGCAGCAGCGAGATCGTCCTTGGCCTCAGCGCGGCTGGTCCCGACGTACACGTGCCGCCAGACGGCCGCAGCGTGCCGCAGCGACGATTGCGTTTTGCCGCCGAGCCCACTTTGCGCGAGCCCCTTCTCGTAGAGCGCGAGCCGGTCGGTGAGCGCAGGTCCCGAGAGGCGTACCGTCATGATCGGCACGCCGTCGCGGCCGGCCGCCTCGAACGATGAAGGCGAGACCACGCTTTGCCAGATCGGAGGATGCGGCAACTGGTAGGGGCGCGGGCGCAGCGCCGGCAAACTGATGTCGTGGAACTTGCCTTTGAAGGCGAACGGCTCTTCGGTCCACACACGGCGCAGAATCTCGATGCCTTCGGCCAAGCGCTCGCGGCTGTCGCCGCTACGCAAGCCGTAGCCCACATACTCGTATTCGTTGAAGATCGAGCCGCGACCGATGCCGACGTCGAGCCGGCCCTTGCTCAGGTTGTCGATCAACGACAGTTGCACGGCGAGCCGTACCGGGTGACGCAGCGCCATCTGGATGACGGCGAACCCGATCCGGATACGCGACGTGCGCACGGCCAGCGCGCTCGCGAACGGAATGGGGTCGCAGTAGACGCTCTCGCCGGTGAAGTTGTGCTCGGTCAGCCAGACACCGTCGAAGCCCATCGCCTCGGCGTGGCAAGCTTGCGTGAGTTGTTCGTCGATCGACGCATAGTCCGCTTCGGGCGAAGGAGAATGCGCGAGCGTCAACCAGCCGAATTTCATTTTTCGTGGTTCCTCGTCTTGGAAAGGCGCGGAGGCGGCAACTGAAAAACAGTGTAACGCCGGCTCCGTGATGAGCAGTAACGCACCCCGAAAGCTACATGCGCTTCCCTCCCCCCGTGAACCCTCAATAAATCGGGAAGCGCGCGCACA
This sequence comes from Hyphomicrobiales bacterium, assembly GCA_031367895.1. Classification (GTDB taxonomy): domain Bacteria; phylum Pseudomonadota; class Alphaproteobacteria; order Rhizobiales; family Hyphomicrobiaceae. The sequence goes on along the minus strand of JANLQP010000407.1, from coordinate 25,521 downwards.
GCGCCATTGCCTGCTCCTTGATGCGGTGCTCGACCTGGGCGTCGCCGGCATCGCCGTTGCGTGCCATGCCGTCGAGCACCGCGACGATCATCTGGCCGACCTCACGGAACTCCGCGGCACCGAAACCGCGCGAGGTCGCGGCCGGCGTGCCGAGGCGCACGCCCGAGGTCACGAACGGCTTTTGCGGATCGAACGGAATGCCGTTCTTGTTGCAGGTGATGTGCGCACGGCCAAGACCAATCTCGGCGGCCTTGCCGGTGAGCTTCTTCGGGGTCAGGTCCACCAGCATCAGGTGGTTGTCGGTACCGCCCGCAACGATGTTGTAGCCGCCGGCCTTCACCGTCTCGGCCAGCACCTTGGCGTTGTCGACGACGGCCCGGGCATAGACCTTGAACTCCGGCTGCAGCGCCTCCTTGAACGCCACGGCCTTGGCGGCGACGACGTGCATCAGCGGCCCGCCTTGCAGGCCCGGAAACACGGCCGAGTTGATCTTCTTGGCGATGTCCTCGTCATTGGTCAGGATCATGCCGCCGCGCGGCCCGCGCAGCGACTTGTGCGTGGTCGACGTCACAACATGCGCGTGCGGCACGGGCGAGGGATGGACGCCGCCGGCAACGAGACCGGCGATGTGCGCCATGTCCACCATCAGGTAGGCGCCGACCTTGTCCGCGATCGCCCGGAAGCGCGCCCAATCCCAGAGCCGCGAGTAGGCGGTACCGCCGGCGATGATCAGCTTCGGTTTGGCAGCAAGCGCGATTTTCTCGACTTCGTCCAAGTCGATGCGCTGGTCATCCTTGCGCACGCCGTAGGGCACCACCTTGAACCACTTGCCGCTCATGTTGACCGGCGAGCCGTGCGTCAGATGTCCCCCGGCATTGAGATCGAGGCCCATGAAGGTGTCCCCGGGCGAGAGCAACGCCAGGAACACGGCCTGGTTCATCTGGCTGCCGGAGCTTGGCTGCACGTTGGCGAATTTGGCGCCGAACAGTAGCTTCGCCCGATCGATCGCCAGCGCCTCGGCCTGATCGACGTACTGGCAGCCGCCGTAGTAGCGCTTACCCGGATAGCCCTCAGCGTACTTGTTGGTCATCACCGAGCCGGTCGCTTCCAGCACAGCGCGCGAGACGATGTTTTCCGACGCGATCAACTCGATCTCGGTCTGCTGACGGTAAAGCTCGCGCTCGATCGTGCCGTAGAGCTCGGGATCGGCTGTGGCGAGCGAGGCTGAGAAGAACGGGCTCTCGGACGGGCGAGCGGCTTTGGCGACTGCGGACATGAGGCTTCCTGCGGTTCCGGGTACGGGCGGCTGATACCACGGGGCCGCCGATGCCAACAAGCGCGTTCGGTGGGGCGACGCGGGGGGCGCCGTTAACCCCGATTCGGTTTTTGCCGTCGCCCCGAAGCGCCTGAATTTATGGTTGCCTCCAATTCATTGTTGCCATGCAACCGAGCCGATCGAAACCAAAATGAGCCTGACGACCGCAACACCCGGTACACCCCGTCCATCCCTCAAGGATTTGGCCCGCACGCCGCTCCGCGCCCTGTATCATCTGGCACTCTACACCCGGCATCTGTCGAACGGCATCCAGGTCTGGCGTGCCCGCAACCGGCCAGCCGACATGCCGCCGCTCCGCTTCCGGGACGGCAGCATCTGGCATCACGGGCCGCACGACGAACCATTGTTGATCATGCGCGAGCTCTATGGGCAGGGTTTCTATCCGAAATTGGCGGTGCCTCAGGGTGCTGATGTGATCGACATCGGCGCCAATATCGGTGCGGTGACGATGCGCTGGGCGCGGAGCCGGCCGGATCTCAAGTTCCACGCCTATGAACCCAATCCGCAGGCCTTCGACACCTTGCGCCAGAATATCGGCGCCAATGGCCTCGAAGGCCGCGTTTCGTTGCACCGCGAGGCGGTCGGGCGGAAGAAGGGCAAGCTGGACCTGTGGATCGACGTGCCGACCGCGCACTCGACGGCGTTTGGCGATAGCCCGGTGCCCGGTGGACGGCGTGTCTCGGCGCCGGTCGTGTCCCTCGACGAGGTCTGGGGACGACTTGGCAAACGGCCGATCGCCATGCTCAAGATCGACGCGGAAGGTGGCGAAGTCGATATTCTCGAAGGCGCCAGCCGCGCGACGATGGCGGCCGTCCAGAGCGCCATCATCGAGTACCACGACAACTTGGTGCCTGGCGCCTATGCCCGTTGCCGCGCGGCGCTCAATGCCGCCGGGTTCGCCTGCCACGTGCACGAACATCCCTGGCAGGAGGGGATCATCACCGCGACCAGGGTGTAGCGCGCCGGCTTCCCGACCGAACGCGCCTCGAAAAGGCGCGTTGCGCAGCCGGGATCTATTGCGGTAACGGGGTGTGCAAAGGTTGGACGGAAAGGTGCCGGATCCGGGTCGGCCGTTTACGGCCACTCTGTCCGGGACAACGAACGTTTTGGGTTGTTGAAGGCGCCGGCTACTCAGCCGCCCGCTTCTGCTCGATCGACATCGGGCATTCCGCCCACAGCGTCGAGAGCGCCTGCACGAGGTGGTCCATGTCCGCGTCGCTGTGCAGCGGCGATGGCGTCAGCCGCAGGCGTTCCGTGCCCTTCGGTACGGTCGGGTAGTTGATCGGCTGCACGTAGATGCCGAAGCGTTCGAGCAGCATGTCCGTGACGCGCTTGCAGATGACGGGATCACCGACCAGAACGGGTACGATATGGCTCGGATTGTCCATCACGGGCAGGCCGGCGTTCTTCAACTTGCGCTTCAGGGTGCGGGCGCGTTCCTGATGCTTTTCGCGCTCGACGGTCGATTGCTTCAAGTGCCGGATCGAGGCCAGCGCGCCGGCAGCGATGGCGGGCGCCAGCGACGTCGTGAAGATGAATCCCGGCGCGTAGCTGCGGATCGCGTCGCAAATGTCGGCCGACGCGGCGATGTAGCCGCCCATGACGCCGAAACCCTTGGCGAGCGTCCCGTTGATGATGTCGACTTCGCCCATCACGCCGTCACGCTCGGCGATGCCGCCGCCCCGCGGCCCGTACATGCCGACCGCGTGCACCTCGTCGAGATAGGTGATCGCCTTGTACTTGCGGGCGAGCGCGCAGATCTTGCCGATCGGCGAGACCGTGCCGTCCATCGAGTAGACGCTCTCGAACGCTATGATCTTCGGGCGGTCGATGTCGACCGAAGCCAAGTGCCGCTCGAGGTCGACGATGTCGTTCGTCGCGAAGATGCGTTTCTCGGCCCCGCCGTTGCGGATGCCGGCGATCATGGAGGCGTGGTTCTTGGCGTCGGAGAAGACGATGGCGCCGGGCAGCAGGCGCTGCAAGGTGGCGAGCGTGGTGTCGTTGGCGACGAACGCGGACGTAAAGAGCAGCGACGCCTGCTTGCCGTGCAGATCGGCCAGTTCCTGCTCCAATTCGACGTGGTAGTGCGTGGTGCCGGAAATGTTGCGGGTGCCACCCGAGCCGGCGCCGACGGTCTCGATCGCCTCGTGCATGGCGGCGAGTACGGCTGGATGCTGGCCCATGCCGAGATAGTCGTTCGAGCACCACACCGTGATGTCGCTGTTGCGCTGGCTGCCGTAGTGGCGCGCCTTCGGGAAGCTGCCGCGCAGGCGGCAGATGTCGGCGAACACCCGGTAGCGGCCTTCTACCCTCAACCCCGCGAGCGCACTTGCAAACGTCTCAGCATAGTCCATTCGACCAACTCTCCGCACGACGGGTGCCCCCAAGCCATGGACTCAAGGTTGCACCCGTTCATTTACTCGTGGCATTGCGCGGCGTCAACGCGACCAACTGGATTGCGTTGATGCCGCCTGGGTCGAGCGAAATCCGCCAGGAACGGTAGCCCGCCAGGCGCGTCTGCAGCAGCGAGCGTCCCGGACCGCGATGCGAGGGGTGCGATGCGGATTAAAGCTGGATATGATGGACTGATCAAGGTTGCATATGGTGGAATGCACGGCATTTCAGCCGCCGGAGGACCCGCATGCCCGCGAAAACTTCGCCCGTGTTCAAAGGTCATCACACTGTCACCCCGTATTTGCGCATCAAAGGCGCGGCGGCGGCCATCGAGTTCTACAAGAAGGCTTTCGGCGCCAGGGAGCGGTTTCGATTGACGATGGGCGATCGCCTCGGCCACGCCGAGATCGACATCAACGGCTCGACCGTGATGCTCTCCGACGAGTTCCCGGAGGTCGACGCCTTTGGCCCCGCGACGCTCAAGGGAACGACGGTCACGCTCTCACTTTATGTCGCCGACGCTCACGCAACCTTCGCCAAGGCGCTCACCGCCGGAGCAAAGGAGCGGCGGCCGGTCACTGACGAATTCTACGGCGATCGCACGGGGCAGATCGTGGACCCATTCGGTCACGTCTGGATGATCCAGCAGCGGATCGAGGATGTGTCGCCGAAGGAGATGCAAAAGCGTCTCGACGTCATGATGGCCGGCGGCGATCCACTGGCGATGGGCAAAGCCGCGGCCAAGCCGAAAGCCAAGCGGCAGACGCGTGCACCGTAGGGCGCAAGAGCGAGCGCAATGCACCGATCAGGGTCGATTGAACGTGCAATCGGTCCAATGCGGCTTCGCCTTTTGCACCCTACCGACTGCTCACCCGCGCCCGCGGTAGGGTGCGACGCCCTGGTCGGGCAGCCAGACGCCGGCTGGTCGCGTGCCCGTTTGCCAGAACACGTCGATCGGCATGCCGCCGCGCGGATACCAGTAGCCCCCGATGCGCAGGAAATGCGGCGCCAGCAGTTCCGCGATCCGCTTACCGATCGCGACCGTACAATCCTCGTGGAAGGCGCCGTGATTACGGAAGGCGCCGAGGTAGAGCTTCAGCGATTTCGACTCGACCAACCAGCCATTCGGCACGTAGTCGATGACGAGATGGGCGAAGTCGGGCTGCCCCGTCACCGGACAGAGCGACGTAAACTCCGGCGCCGTGAACCGTGCGACGTAGGTCGTATCGGGATGCGGATTGGGCACGCGCTCAAGCAATGCTTTCGCGGGGCTCTCGGGAACGGCGGCGTGCTGGCCGAGTTGCGTCGCTGCGGCAGGGGCGTCTGGGTTTTTGCGCTTCATTGGCGCACTTTTGCCGATCCGGTACGTCGAAGTCCAGCCGCGCGTACCCGCGGCAAGTCAGTTGCGCATAATTTAGACATGACCCCTGCCGGCGAATACGGCAGGGTCCGGCCGACGACGACAGATGAGGGAATCATGGCTCCGGCGGTGCGGCAATACAAATACTACGACTTCGTGATGGTTGCCTTCGTCGTGATCCTGCTGTGCTCGAATTTCATCGGAGCGGCCAAACAGGCGCAGATCGATCTGCCCGTGATCGGTGCCGTGACGTTCGGCGCGGGCGTTCTGTTCTTCCCGGTCTCGTACATCTTCGGCGATATCCTGACCGAGGTTTACGGCTACGGCCGCGACCGACGCGTCGTGTGGGCGGGCTTTGGCGCGCTGATCTTTGCCTCGGTGATGGCGTTTGTCGTCATCAGCCTGCCGCCGAACCCGTCAGGCTGGATGAAGACCTATCAGCCGGCTTTGGAAACCGTGTTCGGCAACAGCTTCCGCCTCGTCGCTGGATCGATCATCGCGTTCTGGTGCGGCAGCTTCGTCAACGCTTACGTGCTGGCGAAGATGAAGATCTGGACCGAGGGGCGGCATCTGTGGATGCGCACAATCGGGTCGACACTGGTCGGCGAATTGATCGATTCACTACTGTTCTATTCGATCGCGTTCTACGGGATCTGGGCGACCGGCGACCTGATGAAAGTTATCGCGGCGCAATATGTGCTGAAAACCAGCTGGGAAGTGCTCATGACGCCGGTGACGTACAAGGTCGTCAACTTCCTGAAGCGCGTCGAGAACGAAGATTACTACGACCGGAATACCAATTTCAGCCCGTTCCACGTCGATCCGTAGGCAGCACGGTGAGCCGCGCTGTTGAGGCGCAGCCCACCGGCAATTTCTGCGCCGTTCAGCGTGAGCGGCCACCGCCCTGCCAGACGCCATAGCCGATGGTGACGAGGGCCGTCAGCACCATCGTGCCGAGAATGTCGGGCCGCTGCACCAGCGTTAGCCAAAGATTGAAGCCTTGCAGGTAGCCACCACGCGAGGTGAGGAAGCTGTTCGTCACTACGATCACCAGAACGACGGCCATGGTGAGGCCGACGGCGATGGCGACATCGGTGAGCTTCTTTGTGAGCGGTGGCATGGTTTGTCCTCGCAGGCTAGAAAATGCCGCACCCAATGGAAGGTGCAACTGAAGGAATTCATTAAGCGATTCGCGCGTCGTCGCCGTGCCGATACATTTCGAATGCTGGTTGTGGTGGCGGCTGCTGTATTCTGCGGCCGATGCAATGGCCACTTTGAGCGGTGAACAATGAGCCCCCGACACGACCCCGATGATGCCCGCGGTATCCTCTCGATCTGGAACGACGTCGCGCCGGAGAAGGAGGATTTCTACGAGCGCTGGTACATGGGCGAACATTTTCCAGAGCGCCTCGGCGTGCCGGGCTTCCTGCGCGGACGGCGCTATGAAGCCATCGAGGCGGATCGCAAGTACTTCACGTTCTACGAGGTCGAGAACGCCGAGGTTTTGTTCTCGGCCGCCTATCTGGCACGGCTCAATGCGCCGACCGCCTGGACGCAAACCATCATGGGATCGTGGGGCGCCATGTTCCGCACGGTCTGCGAGCGTGTGCGGCGGCGTGGCGTCGCCGTAGGTGGCTACGTCGTGGTGGCGCGCTGGGAGGTGCCGGCGAATCTGCCGGTCGATCTGCCGGACCGCCTGCTCGCGGCCCACGACGATCCCGGCGTCGTCGCGGTCGATCTCTGGCGCGCGACGGAGCGGCAGAACGCGGCGTCCAAGGAAGCGCAAACCCGGCCAATCGCGGACAAGGTGATTTCGTCGGCCCTGATCATCGAGACGACACGCGAGGCGAGCATGCGTCGTGCAGCCGCTGCATTGCCGCGGCTGCTGGGTACGACAACCCCCGCCCCCTCAGCCGTCGGGCTCTATCGCATGATCGCGCTGCAGGACGCACGATAGACCTGGATCGCGACCGTTACCCGCCCTTGCCCTTCTGCCAGTCGAGCGTCGACACCTTCTTGAAGAGGTTCGATGCTTGCGTGCGGTTGTCGACACCCAGGCGCTTGAGGATCTGCGAAACGTGCGCCTTGATCGTCGATTCCTTGACGCCGAACCGGTAGGCGATCTCCTTGTTCGAGACGCCCTCGTCATCGAGCAGCATCAGCACGCGGATGTGCTGCGGCGTCAGTGTCGCCAGGCGTGCGATCAGGTCGCGAGCTTCCGCATCGTCGTCGCCCTCGATCTGCAACTCGGGCGGCGACCAGAGCCCGCCGTCGAGCACGGTCTTCACGGCCTCCCGAATGCGGCCGTCCGGCGCCGACTTCGGCACGAAACCGGAAGCCCCGAACTCCATGCAGCGGCGAATGGTGAGCGGGTCTTCGGTCGCTGAAACGACGACCACGGGGATCGCTGGATACTCCGCCCGCAACTGCAAGAGCGCGGACAACCCCTGTGCGCCCGGCATGGTCAGGTCCAGCAGGACGAGATCGAATTCTTGGCCGGTCGCCAGTTGCGACTCCAGCTCGTCGAACGCACCGGCAGTCATGATCTCGCACTTCGGCCATGCCGCTTGGAGGGCCTGGCAAAGGGCATCGCGGAACAGCGGGTGATCGTCGGCGACGACGATTCGGAGTGTGGTCATACCAAGAACCTAGCCGCAGACGAGGTACAACGGAAGTCCTATGGCTACCCGAAAAGCCGTGGACTTCCAAGGTGGCCGGCCGCTTCGGAGTAGCAAAACCCGGGTCCGTTGGCTAACGTATCCATCCGATACAGCCGATACAGCGGCCGTATGGCAACCATATTGTCCGCGCATGCATTACGCTCGGAACTCGGATGAGGAATGCGGAAATGATCGAGCGCAAGGAGAGAAAGCCCTACTGGCGGCACACGAAATGGCAGATGCTGACCAGCCTGCTGCCGTTCCTGCTGACGCTGATCGTGCTGCCGCTCTATGCCGACCGCCTCAACGGCCATAAGTTCCTGGGCTTCCCGCTCGGCTATTTTCTGGTCTGTCACGGCCTCATCCTGATTGCAGTGATCACCGTCTTTTCCTTCGTCAACCGGCAGGACGCAATCGACCATTGGCACGGCGCCAACGAGGACCTGTAGCGCTCCGGATAGACTATGAGCCGTGAACGCGGGCACAGAAGCGCCTCAGCCGCTTTCAGCCGGGAACCAAGGAACGCAAATGTCGGCCCGCCCCCGTCCGCAACACGCCAATCCGCTGCTCGGCATCTATTTCGGCATTTTCCTCGCCAGTTTGCTCGCAATTGCGCTGCTGTTGCTGATCTTCGAGCAGCTCGGCATGGCCGAGGACCGGATCAGGGCGTTGCTGACGGTCGGTTCGATCGCGCTCTATGCGGCAATCGGCGCCGCGGTGTTCACAGCCGAGCCGGCCCAGTTCTTTCTTGCGCATCGCCGCATCCCGCCGGTGTTTGCCGGCCTGGCACTGGCGATCACGGTCATCGGCGGCACTGGCCTTGTCGTCTTTTCAGGGTCATTGTTCCTCGCGGGCTTCGACGCGCTCTGCGTGCCGATCGGGATTATCGCCGGCCTGGTCGCGATGGTGATCCTGATTGCGCCCTACATCCGCAAGTTTGGCGCGCCCTCGGTGCCGGGCTATCTCGGCGTGCGCTTCGACAGCCTGACGGTGCGCCTGACGGCTGCTTCAATTGCGGCGGCGCCGCTGATCCTCCTGATCGTCGCCGAGTTGAAGGTGGCACTGATCGCGCTCTCGTGGTTGGTCGATTGGACGGACGGCGTTGCCATCACCTGCCTGATGCTGGCGCTGATCGTGATGCTTGTTCCCGGCGGCGCCCGCTCGCTGTCGTGGTCGAGCGCCGCGCAGGCGATCGCGGCCCTGCTCGCAATCCTGATCCCGGCGACCATCATTGCCGTCATGATGAGCAATCTGCCGATCGGGCAGTTGAGCCATGGCGCGGTGCTGCGGCAACTGTCGCGCACGGAACTGCAGCAGGGCTTACCTGCCTCGATCGCGGCAGCCATGAGCTTCGAGCTGCCAAAACAGGCGCTGCAACCGATCGTCGGCGTCTACGCGAAACCCTTCAGCAGCGTCGGCTCGATTGCGTTCGTGCTGGCGACGCTGTGCATTGGGGCCGGCATAGCCGCCTCGCCCGGCCACCTCGGCCGTTGTGCAGTGACGTCGAGTGTCTACGAAACGCGCAAGTCGCTCGGCTGGTCGGTCCTGATCGCCGGCGTCGTGATCATGACGCTGTCGGCGAACGCCGTGTTCTTCCGCGATATCCTCATGAACCAGCTGGCGGGGTCGGTCGCCGGCAATCTGCCGCCGGGTATCAAGACGCTGTTAGAGCACGGCCTCGCTGGGCTCGATCCAGCCGCGACCAGGCTGACGGCGACGAGTTTCACGTTCAAGCGCGACGGTGTCGTCATTGCGCTGCCGATGCTGATGGGCTTTCCGCTGGTGCTTGTGCTGCTGGTGGCTGCCGGCGTGCTCGCAGCTGCGCTCTCGGCGGTCGCCGCCAGCCTGACGCAGCTCGCGATCATCGTCGGCGAGGATGTGGTCATCGGCTTGCCCGGCGAAGCGCCGACGGCGTCGTCGCGCATGCTCGCCGCCCGGATCGCCATTCCGGTGATCGCGGGTATCGGTGGCTTCGGCGCGGTGATCGCCACCCGCGATCCGATGGATCTGATGCTCTGGTCGCTGTCACTTTCCGGCTCGGCCTTGTTCCCGGTGCTGCTGCTCTCGATCTGGTGGAAGCGGATCAACGCCTGGGGCGCACTTGCCGGCATGGTCGCAGGGTTTGCGGTGGCGCTGACCGGTCTCATCGCCGGCGCCTTTGAGGTGACGCGGTTCCCGGAGGAACTGGCGGCCGTGTTCGGCATACCCGCTGGGTTCGCAGCCGCGATCGGCGTCAGCCTGCTGACCCCGGCGCCCGGCCGGCATGTGCTGGAGATGGTCCGCGATCTGCGTGTGCCCGGCGGCGAGACGCTGCATGACCGGGAACTGCGCTTGCAGCGCCAGAAGCGTGCGCAGAACGGCTGAGCCGGGGAGCGAGCGGCGGCCGGTTGGCTTCAATGCGGACTTTCCGGGGTAAATCTCGATCCCACAACCACAGACCTGTTGTGAACCTCGGCGCGGATTGCTGTAAGGTCCGGTCCCATGTCATCGCGCGAACGCTTCGGCCTCTACCCCCCGATCGAGCCCTATCGCCAGGGCCGCCTCTCCGTGTCTGGCGGGCATGACCTGTACTACGAGGAATGCGGCAAGCGGGACGGCAAGCCGGTCATCATCGTGCACGGCGGGCCTGGCGGCGGCAGCAACCCGACCATGCGCCGCTATCACGACCCCTCGCGCTACCGCATCATCCTGCTCGACCAGCGCGGCTGCGGCCGTTCCACGCCGCACGCGAGCCTGCACGAGAACACGACGTGGCGCCTCGTCGAGGACATGGAGCGGTTGCGCCACGAACTCGGCATCGAGCGCTGGCAATTGCTCGGCGGCTCCTGGGGCTCGACGCTGGTGCTCGCCTATGCGCAACGCCACCCCGACCGCGTGCTCGAAATGGTGCTGCGCGGCGTCTTTCTGCTGCGCCGCTGTGAACTCGACTGGTTCTATCAGGACGGCGCCAGCTGGCTTTTTCCGGATGCCTACGAAAATTTCCTGAAGCTCATTCCGCCGAGCGAACGCGCCGACATGATCACGGCCTATCATCGCCGGCTGTCGCATCCCGACCCGAAGATCCAGCTCGAGGCCGCGCGCGCCTGGAGCATCTGGGAAGGCTCGACTTTGGCGCTCTACCAGGATCAGGAGCGCATCAAACTGTTCGGCGCCGACGCCTACGCTTTGGCCTTCGCGCGCATCGAATGCCACTACTTCATCAACCGCGGCTTCTTCCGGCGCGACGGCGAGCTGCTGGCCGGCGTGCATGCGCTGCGGCACATCCCCTGCACCATCGTGCACGGCCGCTACGATGTGGTGACGCCGCTGAAGAGCGCGTTCGATCTGAAGGCCGCCTGGCCCGAGGCCGAGCTGAAGGTCGTGCCCGACGCCGGCCACGCCATGACCGAAACCGGCATCATCCACGAATTGATCACCGCCACGCGCCGGTTTTCGGCGTAATCGCGACGACGAGATTGCCCGTGTCCTCGTCCCCTCGAACGCCACAGGACTGCGGGCCGGGAGCAGTAGCCGTCCCACCGGATGCAGCAACCATAAAGCCGGCGTTGTGATCCCCTAGCTCCAGCCGGCCGCATTCTTCCTCGCGAATTGGATTTGCGACGACCACAGTAATGCACTGGGAATACGACCAACTCCTCTACGGGACGTATCCACCAACGCACATGATCGCGATCTGAACGTCATCGAAGCATAACGGTGTGTCTATGACCACCAATGCAAGCGCCGCGAGAATGCTGCGCAAGGGGTTCTTCGGTCGTCGGAATATCAACCAGCGCCGCCCGCATCGGCACTGCGTCCCATTTTGACCCGCCCGCTTGCCGAAAACTCACCATAACTGCCTACAAGTCGATGGAATTGCTCCGCTTTACGTTTACTTTAGCGGCGCCGCCGATATTTCCCCTCAGGCGCCCCGGCAGACCAAGCCCAGGGCACCGCGCGTAACGGTTCAATCCAGGGGTAGTTCCATGTTCAAGCGTATTCTTCATGTCGCAGCCGCGCTGGTCGCGCTGCCGATCGCCGCCGCTTCGACGCAGGCCTTCGCCTGCCACGGCCGCGAATGCTACGAAAAAGTCCGCACACCCGACGTTTATGCGACGGTAGCGCGTCCCGTTGTCGTCGCGCCGGCACAGAACGCCGTCGTGCATTCGCCGGCCGTCTACAGCACCGTCCGCCAGACGGTCGAGGTTCACCCGGCGCACGCTCACGTCAGCTACACCGCGCCGGTTTACGGCACCGTTTCGCGTCAGGTCGTGGTGCATCCGGGTGGCTACAGCTGGCAGCGCACGCACGGCCACCATGGCCAGGAGCGCATGTGCAAGGTCTACACGGCGCCTGTGACGCGCACGGTGCACGAACAGGTCGTCGTGCAGCCAGCCCGCCGCGTCGTCCATGTGACGCCGGCTGTGCATCGCGACGTTCAGCGCACGGTCCTGGTGCAGCCGGCGAGCCACGCCCATGTCTATCACCCGGCGGTGATGGGCTATAAGCACTACAACGTGCTGGTGCAGCGCGGCGGCTATCAGTGGGCGCGCGCGCATTGAGCCGCGACGACGTTTGACGACGTTTGACGACGTTTCAGGTTCTGGTTGGCCGAGGGCGCATCCACATGGGTGCGCCCTTTCCGATTGCCATCACTCGACGCGCGGGACGGGCACGTCGCGAGCCTACGATTGCTCCGCATCTGCGTGATTGCTCTTGGGAATCCGGGATTGGGTCGGATTGACGGCTTTTCGGTCGGAGAACGCCAGGATCAGAACGGGCAGGATGACGAGGATCAGCACCGGCGCGAACAGCATGCCGCCGACGACGACGACGGCCAGCGGCTTTTGCACCTGGCTGCCGATGCCGGTCGAGACGGCGGCTGGCAGCAGGCCGATCGCTGCGATGACGCACGTCATCACGACGGGGCGCATCTGCGTCTCGCAGGTTTCGATGATGGCACGGGTCCGCTCGACCCCGGAGGTCACGCGCCGATTGAAATCATCGAGCACGATGATGCCGTCCATGACCGAGATGCCGAACAGGGCGATGAAGCCGATCGCGGCTGAGATGCTGAACGGAATCTGCATCACGAACAGCGCCAGGATGCCGCCGACGGTGGCCATCGGGATCACGCTCAGTCCGAGCAGGGTGTCCCGGATCGAGCCGAAATTCATGAACAAAAGCAGCCCGATGAGCGCGATGCTGATCGGCACGACAACAGACAGGCGATCAATGGCCTGCTGCAAGTTGCCGAACTCGCCGACCCACTCGAGATAGGAGCCCGGTGGCAGCTGCACCTCCTTGGCAATGCGGGCCTGCGCCTCCTGGATCGTGCTGCCGAGGTCGCGGTCACGCACGGAAAACTTGATCGGCAGATAGCGCTGCTGCTGCTCGCGATAGATATACGACGCGCCCGAGATCAGCTTGACGCTCGCCACCTCACTCAATGGAATCTGCGTGATGCCGGACGGGCCCTGCGCGCCGATCGTAAGATTTCGGATCGTCTCGGGGCCCTGACGATATTGCGGCGCTAGCCTCACGATAATTGGGAAATGGCGGTCGCTGCCGTCCTCGTAGAGATCGCCGGCTTGCTCGCCGCCGATCGCGGTCTTGATTGTCGCGTTGATGTCGCCAGGGGAGAGGCCGTAGCGCGCCGCCTTCGCGCGGTCGATATCGATCTGCACGGTCGGCTGTCCCAGCGCGGCAAACACCGCGAGATCGGCGACGCCCGGCACTGTCGAGAGTACGCGCTTGATGGCGGCACCGGTCTCGGTCAGCTGCTTCAGATCGTTGCCGAAGAGCTTGATCGAGTTCTCGCCCTTCACCCCCGAGACGGCCTCGGCGACGTTGTCCTGCAGGTACTGCGAGAAATTGAACTCGATCCCGGGAAATTCCTTCTCGAGCTTCGCCAACAGCGATGTTGTCAGCTTGTCCTTGTCGAATTCGCCGGGCAACTGCGCCACGGGTTTCAGCGGCGCATAGAACTCGGCATTGAAGAAGCCGGCTGCATCCGTGCCGTCGTCGGGCCGGCCGTGATACGAGGCGACGTCGGAAACCTCCGGTTGCTGGCGGATCAGCCGGCGAATGCCGTTGACGTAGCTGTTGCCCTCTTCGAGCGAGATGGTCGGCGGCAGCGTTGCGCGGATGTAGAGGTTTCCCTCCTCGAGCTTGGGCAAGAACTCGAGGCCGAGCACACGGACGAGGGCACCGGCGCCGAGGATGAGCGCAAGCGCAGTCGCCATCGTGACGACACGGCCAGCGACGGCCGCCCGCAACGCCGGCCGGTAGATCGCGGACAGCATCCGAACGAGCAACGTGTCCTTTTCCTCCACCTTGGCCGGCAGCAGCAGCGCACTCAGGGCCGGTGAAACTGTAAAGGTCGCGAGCAGGCCACCGGCGATAGCATAGGCATAGGTCTTGGCCATGGGGCCGAAGATATGGCCTTCGACGCCACTGAGGGTGAAGAGCGGCAGGAAGCCGACGATGATGATCGCGGCCGAAAAGAAGATCGACCGGCTGACGCTCTGGGCGGAGACGAGAATATTCGAGAGCTTGTCGCGCGGGTTCGCCTCGATGCCGAGCGCCTCATGGTCGGGATCGTGGCCGGAAAGGCCGCGGAAAATGCTCTCGACCATGATGACGGTCGCGTCGACGACGAGTCCGAAATCGATGGCGCCGACCGATAGCAGGTTGGCGGACTCCCCGCGCATGACGAGCAGGGCCACCGCGAAAAACAGCGCGAACGGAATGGTCGCCGCGACGATCAACGCGCTCTTCAAGTCGCCGAGGAAGAGCCATTGCAGGATGAAGATCAGCGCGATGCCGACCACCATGTTGTGCAGCACGGTGTGCGTCGTCAGGTCGATCAGGTCCTTGCGATCGTAGAAGCGTTCGATCTTGACACCCGGTGGCAGCACGCTCGACCCGTTGATCTCGGCGACCGCCTTCTGCACCCGCTCGATCGTCGGCGTGCTCTCCTGCCCGCGCCGCATCAGGACGATGCCGTGCACGGAGTCGTCGTCGTCGTTGAAACCGGCAAGCCCCAAGCGCGGGCGGTAGCTGATGCTGATCTTCCCGATGTCCCGCACCAGAACGGGCGAGCCGCCCGACTGGGCGATCATCGTGTTGGCGATGTCGTCGGTGCTGCGGATCTGGCCGACGCCGCGCACCACCGCGGACTGGGCACCGATGTTCACGGTGTTGCCGCCGACGTTGAGGTTGGCGTTGTTCAGCGCCTGTATCGTCTGCGCCAGCGTCAACTTGAAGGTGACGAGCTTGGCGAAATCGACCTCGATCTCGTAGATCTTGCTCTTCCCACCCCATCCGGTGACGTCGATCACGCCCGGAATCGAGCGGAACTTGCGTTGCAGGACCCACTCCTGCAGCGTCCGCAGATCGATGGTGCTGTAGCCCGGCGGCCCGGTAAGCCTGTAGCGGTAGATTTCGCCGACCGGGCTCGTCGGAGAAATCGAGGGTTGCGCATTGCCCGGCAGCTGCGGCAACTGCGACAGCCTGTTCAGGACCTGCTGCAGCGCCTGCTCATAGGTGTAGTCGAACGAGAACTGCAGCTTCACGTCCGAGAGGCCGAACAGCGAGATGGTCCGGATGACCTTGAGATTGGGCATCCCCGCCATCTGCACCTCGATCGGAATCGTGATGTAGCGCTCCATCTCCTCCGACGACAGGCCTTGCACCTGCGTCACGACATCGACCATCGGCGGCGTCGGATCCGGGTAGGCCTCGATGTTGAGCTTGCGGAACAGCAGGCCGCCGACCCCGAGGAAGCCGATGAACAGCATCAGCACGAGAACGCGCTGATGCAACGCGATGCGAACGAGTGACTGCATGTCCTGATGCCCCGACGTGACGACCCGCGATTGGCCCCTACCTGCTCAGTCGTTCTCGGCGGTGACGTTCGGGGCAGCGAGACGGTCGATGAACAGGCTGCCGCGGGCGATGATCTTGTCGCCGACCTGCAAGCCCTTGACGACCTGGACCAGCGCGCCGCTGGAGATGCCCAACGTTATGAGTCGCAGCTCGATCGTCCGGTCGCCGCGATCGATCCAGACGCGGGCGCTGTCACCCTCGTAGATGACGGCATTGCGGGGCACGGCGGCGGACCGCTGCTCGGCGCCGGTCGCAATCGAGACATTGGCGAACATCTCCGGGCGCAATTGCCCTTCGGGATTGCCGATTTCCGCTCGCACTTGCAGCCTGTGCGTGTCCGGATTGACGGAAGCCGAGACGTAGCTGATCTTCGTTCGGTAAATCTTGCCGGGTTGCGCGAGGATGGTGAACTCGATTGGCTGGTCGACGCCGATCTTGGTCGCGTCGGTCTCGCGGACATTGGCGATGAGCCAGACGTTCGACAGATCGCCGATCACGAAGACCGGATCGTTCGACGCGCCGGCAACGAACTGGCCCGGTCCGACCTTGCGTTGCACGACGGTTCCCGAGATCGGCGCCAGTACGGTCGTTTCGGCGCTGATGCGCGCGCCGCCCTTCTCGAACGCCTGGATCTCGGAATCGACCTTGCCCAGGATGCGCAGCCGATTGCGGGCGGCTTCAAGCGCGACCTCGCCGGATTTCAGATCGTTGACGGCCGCGACATGCGCGATCTCGGCCTGCTCCAGATCCCGCTTCGCGATCGCATTGGAGATCACCAGCTCGCGCGCGCGCTTCAACTGGATCGCGGCGATGTCCAATGCCCGCTTGGCCTTGTTGAGATTGGCGGCAGCCGTCAGAAAATCGTTCTGGCCCTGCACCATGTCGCTCGCCTCGACGGTGAACAGCGGCTTACCTTTCTCGACCTGCTGCCCAGGCTTGGCGAACAGTTTCATGACGCGCCCGGCATACGGCGTGAACACCGGCGTCGTGTTGTCCTCGTCGATCGCGACCTTGCCGTCGGTCGCAATCGTCGTCCGGAATGGTGCTTCCACGACTTTTTCGACACCGAGCGTCAGCCATTGCGCCTCGGTCGGCTGGAAGAACTTGTTGGCAATCTTCTCGGATGCGGCAGCTTTGGATGTGTCCGCCAACGGCTTCGACATGCCGAGTTGGGCGAGGAGGCCGTCAAAAGATACTGCCTTGATGGTGTAGATGACCGCGCCACCGACTGCGAGAGCGAGCAACGCGCGCATGGCAAGCGGCTTGCGCTTCCAAATTGGCGGACGGCTTTCCACAGCCTCGGGCGCTGCCTGATGCGTCGCTTCTTCCAGTGCCGCGACCTTGGCCGGGCGATCGACCGCATCAATCTGCGACATTCTGTCAGCTGCTCCGAACCATCCAGTACCCCTCGCGGACAAATACAGCAAATTTACAGCGAAGGCACTCCCGTCGCTGTGTCTGAGGCCTGCGACGTCATCC
This sequence comes from Hyphomicrobiales bacterium, assembly GCA_031367895.1. Taxonomy (GTDB): domain Bacteria; phylum Pseudomonadota; class Alphaproteobacteria; order Rhizobiales; family Hyphomicrobiaceae. Next base: position 8,423 of record JANLQP010000407.1, on the reverse strand, counting down.
TGAGGTATGAGTGGGTAGCCTGACGGTGTCCTGATCTGCAAGCGACCTCGATGCCACAGCAGAAGGAAAGCAGATTGCACAGTAGGAAATTGCAATTGCGCGAGCAAGCATCAAGTGCCTCATTGCCGCCCTACTCCTGGGGGGATCGACGCATCGGCGACAGCATCTGACCCGAGATCACCGAGATCACCGAGATCACCGAGACGTCGCGATTGCGACGTTGTCCAAGGCGGGGCCGGGGTGGGTTCAGTGGCTGGTTGCGACCAGGATGACGCCGGGCACGATCAGGGCCATGGTTGCGATCGTCCGCCGGGTGATGGTCTCGCGGCCGAAGTAGAAGAAGCCCATCAGCATCGTGAAGACGGGCGTTGCCGAGACGATCGGCAGCACGGTCACGAGATCGCCGACCTGCAGGGCGTTGTTCAGGAACTGGATCGACAACGCGTTCGCAGTTCCCGAGGCCACGAACCAGAGATGGCTTTCCCGCGTACCTGAGAACGGCCGCTGCTGCCACTTGAAGGCGATGCCGCCCGAAACCAGCGACACGGTATTGCCGACGAACACCGCGAACGAAGCGCTGGGCACCTCGACGAGGCCGATTTTGGTGACGATGTGCCCGGTGGCGCGGATGAGGGAGGCGCCGAGCGGCAATGCGATCGCCCAGAGCGGCCAGGTGCGTTTCATACCCTGCGGGTTCCAGGCGGCGACGATGGCGCCGGCAACGACGGCCGCCGTCCCGATGGCGACGGGTAAGGTCAGCTTCTCGCCGAGGATCCCGATCGCGAACAAGGCACCGAAGATCGGCGTCGCCGCCGTCAGCGAACTGGTCAGCGTCGGCCCCATGATCTTGATCGAGGAGATGGCGAGCGCCGAGGAGAGCGCCGGCCGGATGATGCCGACCACGGCGAAGAGCGCTGCGGCTTGCGTGAAGAAGTACCAAGCCTCCAGAAAAAGCGGCGCGAAGAACCAGTAGACGATGGCCGACGTTGCGATCGAGACGAGTGTGCCCGAGCGTGCGTCGGAATTCTGCAACCCCATGTTCGAGAAGTGATTGGAAAGGGCAAACAGGAACGCAGAGGCAAGCGCATAGAAGGGCGCTAGATAGGGAAAGTTGCTCATCCTGCCGGTCCGCCCCGTTTGCCTGCCGTTTGCGATGTCACGGCATCACGTCCATCAGAGCACCGCCCCGTGCCTTGTACCGACATAGAGAATCGCAACGTAGGCTGCAATCGTGACCAGCATGGCGAAAAGCAGCGCCAGTGCAACCGACCAGTGCATCGGCTGCTGCGGACTAGCCTTGCGCATCTGCAGCGTAACACCGAGGCCGAGCAGGAAGAAAATGCCGATGATCGGATCGCGCAGTGCCCAGGCCGCCCAAAGTCCGATTCCCGCGCCAACCAGACCGGCGAGAATTGCCAAGTTGCGGTTCATCGAGACGAGCGCGGCTTTCATAACCTGGCCGCCGTCGAGCGGCATGATAGGCACGAGGTTGAGGAGATTGATGATGGCCGAAAGCTCGACGGCTTTGGTGAAGATTGCGGACCCCGTGGACCACGCGAGCACGGCAAAGGCGAGGGTCGGCACGAGACTGAACGCGGGCCCCATCAACGCGACGAAGCCGATCTGGCCTTCGTTGCGGTAGGGGGCAGCAGCGATCGCTGCGCCGCCGAAAAATGGGACGAGATAGATACCCTTCACGGGGATGCCGACGATGAGCATCGCCAGGGCGTGACCGAGTTCGTGCAGGATGATGATGACGGCAAGGAGAATGGCGTCTCGCAGGCCCCAGAGATAGGCGAAACTGGCGAATGCCAAGACGCTGAAAAGGATACCGTTCGGCGTCAGGCCGAACGAGGAGCGGGAGAGCGGGCTCGCGCCGGCGTTGCCGCTGGAAATTGCAGCCGTGTCTGCGTTATCCCTAGCTGCGTGCGAGGCGGTCTTGCCGGCCGCCATCGCCTCCGCGGTTTTCTTGTAGCGGCGGGCGCCACTGCGCAGGCCGAGCGGCACCGTGACGAAGGACGTCAACCAGTTCGGGCTGACTTCGCGCGTGAGACTCATGATCGTGCCGTCAGGTGTCGACTCCAGCACGAAGCCGAGGAAGTCGTCCTTTCCGGTGATGATCGCGGGGTCGGTGCCCTCGGCCAGGATCTCCATCAGAAGCGCCCGGTCCGGCCGCTCTTCGATGATGCGCGACGAGAGCCGCATTTCCCTGTTGCCGATGATAATGCGGCCCCGCTCGAAAGTCGGACGCTCGAGCGATGGCGTCGTGGTCACGCGCATCGGGATCAGACCCTCGAACGTGATGTCGCGGCTGCGCAGCATCTGCCAAACGGTCGCGACCGGAGCGTTGATCGCGACGGCATGCTCGTAGCGGCGGCGCTTGCGGCGCGTGACGAAATCCATCAACGCCAGCAGGACGTCGCGCAGAAACAGCACGATCTCATGGATAACGTTCATCATGACTCTCTTTTCGCGCCTGTCCGGCTCACGCGTAGCCTTGTGGCGGCACGAAGCCGCCGATCTCGCGCTCGACGAGACGGCTGAACGCGATCGCCGTTTTGTCGCGCCCACTGGCCGCGATGGCCTGGTAGCCGACAGGGAGCGGTCCACCAGCTGTTCCCGTATTGACGAAACCCGCCGGGCCGACCGTCGACGGCAGGAGAACGCCGCCGGAATAGCCGGCCCAGAACAACTGGTCCGTGGTCGGCACTTGGTTGCCATTGACGGGAATCGTTCGCTGCCACCGCTCGCCCGTGTGGTCATGCGGGAATGCGGCGGAGGCAGCGGCAGGGCAGAGCAGGATGTCCCAGTCCTTGAAAAACGTCTCGAACACGCGCCGGCACCCGAACCGCTCGTTGTTGAGCGCCAACCAGTCGCGGTGGCGGAGCGTATTACCGCGCACCATCTGGTCGAGATAGGGCGCCTTGTCTGGGATCGTCGCCGCCAATGCCGTCCGCCAGCGGGCAATGTCGGCCTCGGGCGTGCGGGCCGAAGTCGCCGCACGCAGCAGCAGCACAAAAACCTCGTGCAGGCGGCGCGTGTCGAGTTTCGGCTCGATCTCCTTGACCTTGGCGCCGCGCCTGGCCAGCGCGTCGACCAGGTTCTGCAGCTTGTCGGCGTAGGGTGCATCGATCTCGGACATGGGATCGCGCAGCTTCACGGCGACGCGCAGGTCCTTCAGCGATTGCGCCTTGCATGCCGGCAGATCGAGCTTCCAGGCAACGCCGTCGATATCGTCAGGGCCGGCCATGGCGTCGAGTGCCACGTCGAGGTCCTCGGCGCCGCGCGCGAGTGGGCCGATTACCGAGATGTCGGCGTAGGCGTGCGAGCCGGGCAGTGCGTGGCCCTTCGGCGAGATGACGCCCCAGGTGGGCTTCAGGCCGAATATGCCGCAGTAGTGCGCGGGGTTGCGAATGGAGGCGCCGATGTCGCTACCGGCGTCGAGTCCGGTCATGCCCGAGGCGAGGGCTGCCGCCGACCCGCCCGAGGAGCCACCGGGCACGCGCGTCAGATCGTACGGATTGCTGGTCGTGCCGTAGATGGCGTTGCTGCTCTGCCAGTCGGCGAGCAACAGCGGTACGTTGGTCTTGCCGAACAGGACGACGCCGGCTTTCTCCAGGCGTTCGACCGCCAGCGCGCTTGTTTCCGTCACGTTGTTCTCGAGCTTCGGGTCGCCCCAGGTCGTCGGCGATCCCGCGACATTGTAGCTCTCCTTGATGGTCATCGGCACGCCGTACAGCGGCCCCCAAACTTCGCCCTTGGCCAGCGCCGCATCCGCCGCCTTGGCACGATTGCGGGCGCGCCCGGCATCCATCCAGATGATGGCGTTGAGCTTCGGATTGAATGTTGCGACGCGGGCAAGGAAATGCTCGAGCACCTCGCCAGCGGACGTCTTGCGGTCGCGGATCAGGCGGGCAATCTCGACGGCGGACTTGAAGTGCAGCTGTTCCATGCGGGCCTCCTCTTTCTCCGCCTACTATGGGACGGGCAAAGTGTTGGGGGCAATCGTCGTTTCGCACTGCGTGCTCTTTGACATCCGGACCCGAATCTGCGGACGGTCGCTGCGGGTGAGGCAAGCATGGTAATCAAAGCGACATTCGAGCTCGAGGCGAACGAGCTGCAGCTTGGGCACGGCCCGGTTGCAGGCGTCGACGAGGCCGGCCGGGGCCCGTGGGCTGGGCCTGTCGTTGCCGCCGCCGTCATCCTCGATCCCGAGAATATCCCGCAGAGCATTGCCGACTCGAAGGTCCTCCTGCCCGAAGAGCGCGAGGCGATTTTCCCGCGCATCATGGCGACCGCGAAAGTCGGCATCGGTATCGCCGACGCCGAGCGGATCGACCGCGACAACATTCTTAATGCCACCATGTGGGCGATGGCCGAGGCGATCGCGGCGCTCGAGGTCAAGCCGCGGCTGGTGCTGATCGATGGCAATCGCGCGCCCAAGATCAAAATCGAAACGCGCACGATCGTCAAAGGCGATGCGCGCTGCCTGTCGATCGCGGCGGCGTCGATCATCGCCAAGGTGACGCGCGACCGCATCATGATCGCGCTTGGCCGCGACTGGCCCAGCTACGGTTTCGAACGTCACAAGGGCTACGGCACGCCCGAACATCAGACCGCGCTCAACCGGCACGGGGCCACGGACCATCACCGCCGCTCGTTCAAACCGGTGCAGCTGGCGTTGGGGCTTGTGTGAGGGGTCGGGTTTCGGTGATCCTGCTGAGCGCGCGGCGCAAACAGCGTTGATGCTCGCCGAAGGAGAGCTGACATATGATCCGGGATGCACAAGGGTACCTGTTGTCCGGCGCCACGACCGAGGCAGCTGGTCGTTTCGATGAGGGCGTGCGCGCCTTTGCGCTCAGCTATGGCGATGCGATCGGCGCGTTCGAAGCCGCGCGACAAGCCGAGCCCGCTTTCGCCATGGCGCATCTCGGCAAGGCCTGGGTATTTGCCAATGCCAACGACGCCGTTCTGATGCCACAGGCCCGGGCACTGCTCGCGGCAGCCCTTGCATTGCCTTTGAACGAACGCGAGCAGGCGCATGCGGCAGCACTGGCGCATGCGGTCGAAGGCCATCGCGCTTCCGGCACCCGCATCCTCGACCGGCACCTGATGCGGTATCCGTGCGATCTGCTGGCGCACTTTGCAGCGTTGCTGCTCGACGCCTTCCAGGGGCGCTTTCCGTTCGTGCGCGACCGATCGGCGCGCGCGCTGCCGTTCTGGTCGAAAACGCAGCCCGGCTACGGTGTGATGTTGTCGTTCTACGGCTTCGGTCTCGAGGAAGCCGGCTGCTACGCGCAATCCGAGGAGACGTCACGCGCCGCTGCTGAAATCGAGCCGCACGGCTATTGGCCACATCACGCCGTCTCGCACGTGATGGAGATGACCGGCCGGCCGGACGACGGCCTCAAATGGATGGACGATCGTACGCGGTTCTGGTCGGCGCCGGAGAATATGAGCCAGGTGCACATCTGGTGGCACAAGGCGCTGTTCCACATAGAGCTTGGCCAATATGATGCGGCGCTCGCGATCTACGACGGTCCGTTGTTGACCAATCAGCGGCCGGTGGGTTTGAGCCTCACCAACGGCACGGCGCTGCTGTGGCGGCTGGAAACGCTTGGGGTTGCGGCCGGCGATCGTTGGCAGCATCTGGCGACGCTGTGGGACGGGCGCGCCAACGGCCGCATCAGTCTGTTCGCCGACGTCCATGCGGCAATGACCGCACTGCGGGCTGGCCGCAATGCCGAAGTCGAGCGGCTGTTGACCGGGATGCGAGCGACGGCCGCCGCCGGCACCGATTCGTCCGCCGCCTATCGCGATATCGGCTTGCCGATCGTACATGGTTTGGCTGCATTCGATCGCGGCCAGTACGCCCAAACGGTCGAGCATCTGCTGCCGGCGCGCGCCGACCTGTGGCGCATGGGCGGCAGCATCGCGCAGCGCGACATGATCGATTGGACGCTGACGGAAGCGGCATCGCGCGCAGGCCTGCGCGATGTCGCACTGTCGCTGGCGCACGAGCGCTTGGCATTGCGGCCGCAGAGCCAGCCAAACCAGCGGTTCCTGCGGCAGGCGGCGGCGATCACTGAATGAGCGCAGCCGCACATCGAGGACCTTGGGGACAACAATGGGAGCAATGCATGTTGCAGCAGATCGTCGATCTCCAGGCCGAAGCGGACGAGCTTCACGCGACGCTGCAGGCGCGGCCTGATGCCGATTTCGAGCGTGTCACGGCGTTCAAGGAATGGACCATCAACGACGTGCTGCGGCATCTGCACGTCGGCGACACGATGGCCGCGCTGTCGGTGACGGAGCCCGAGGCGTTCCAGCGGTATCTCACCGATGTCCGTGCCAAGCGGGCAGGCGGGCTCTCGCCGCAAGACGACGCGCGGGCCCGGTTCGGCGATCTCGGTGGCGCCAGGTTGCTGACGGCGTGGCGGGGCAAGCTCGACGATCTCTGCGGAGTGCTCGCAGCCAAGGACCCGGATGCGCGGTTGAAATGGGCCGGCCCCGACATGGGGTTGCGCATGTTCACCACCGCGCGGCAGATGGAAGTCTGGGCACACGGCCAAGAGGTCTACGATGTGCTCGGGCTCGAACGCGCGGAAACGGACCGGCTGTGCAACATCGCGCAGATCGGCGTGCGCACGTTCGGCTGGACATTCGTCAACCGTGGACTGCCGGTGCCGCCGAAGGCGCCGTATGTGGCGTTGGATGTGCCCTCGGGCGGACGCTGGGAATGGAACGCGCCGGACGCCGCCAATGCGGTCATGGGTTCCGCGCTGGAGTTCGCGCAAGTGGTGACGCAGGTGCGCAACGTTGCGGATACGCGGCTGGCAGTGACCGGAGAGACAGCCAAGGCGTGGATGGCGATCGCGCAATGCTTTGCAGGTCCGCCCGAGGCGCCACCGGCGCCGGGATCGCGACGGCGGATGGGGTGATGCGGGTGGTCAAATGCTCGGTGGCATCACGACGCCATCATAGACGTCGGCAATGGCCAAACTGCAGTTGATTTCGGGCAGCGGAATCACCGCCTCTCGGCCGTCGAAGTCCTCGTGGTTCCATTGATCGCCGGACTTTCTCAAGAAGACCACTTGCTCGATTTCGGTGTCCACCAACAGAATGTAGGTGAGCCCCGTCAGCCGGCGGTATTCTTCCAACTTTCGTTGCCAGGGCGTCCCTTTGTTCGAGGGCGAGAGTACCTCGACGACCAGCCGCGGATTGCGGGCTGCATAGGAGTCGGCGCGGGGTGGATCATTGTCGCATGTCACGAGAACGTCGGCGCGGCGTAGCGAGCGAATCTTGGTCCGTACGGCCAGATCTGCCGTAGCTGCTCGGCAAGGCGCGCCGCGTAGCTGACGATGTAAGGCCGAAAGAATGTTTGTCAGGACGACATCGTGAACCTCGCTCGCCCCGGTCATCAACTTGACCGGCACGCCCTCGACCAGCTCGTAGCGGTCTTCTTGGGCTTGCTGCCAGACGAAGAACTCTTCAACGGTCATGCGTCTGGTTGCGGTGTCCGACATTGGGACAGAACTCCAATGGTCTTCTTGGGGCAAGTATAGCAGACTGGGCGCACAAAAACGAGCGATCCACGAGGGCCCCATGACGACGACAACCAAATCTGCTGGCGCCGAGCCGCGCACATTGAGCCTCAACGCCAAAGACAACGTCATCGTCGCCGTGGACGCGGTGCCGCCGGGTGTGACCGTGCGTGGGGTCAAAGCTCAGCTGCGCATCCCGAAGGGCCACAAGATGGCTTGTTTGCCCGTTGCCAAGGGCGCGCCGATCCTGAAGTTCGGCCAGATCATCGGCTTTGCCACCGAGGACATCCAGCCCGGCCAGCACATCCACACGCACAACTGCGGTTTTGCCGCCTTCGAGCGCGACTACGCCTTTGCCGAGGGCGCCCGCAACGAGGAGGTGTTGCCGGTCGCTGAGCAGGCGACGTTCCAGGGCTTCCGCCGCGCCAATGGCCGTGCCGGCACGCGCAACTACATCGGCGTCGTGACGTCCGTGAACTGTTCCGCGACTGTCGCGCGCTTCATCGCCGAGGCGGTCAATCGTTCGGACATTCTGAAAGAGTTCCCGAACATTGACGGCGTTATCCCGCTGGTGCATTCGACGGGCTGCGGCATCGACAGCGACGGCGAAACGTTCGAGGTGTTGAAGCGCACGACGTGGGGCTATGCCTGCAACCCGAACATGGCGGGCGTGGTGGTTGTCGGGCTCGGCTGCGAGGGCTTCCAGATCCAGCGCATGAAGGACGCGTATGGCCTCGTCGAGAGCGACACGTTCCGGACAATGACGATCCAGGAGACGGGCGGCACCAGGAAGACGATCGCGGCCGGCGTCGAGGCGGTGCGCAACATGTTGCCGATCGCGGCCAAGGCGACACGTGAGACGATCACCGCGTCCGAGCT
>JANLQP010000397.1:0-6312 GCA_031367895.1 Hyphomicrobiales bacterium | reverse complement strand
GCCGTTCCACAACCTCTAATCGGTTATTCGAACCGTGTTGGCTTGAATGATCGCGTCAACTCGGGACAGCGTGACACGGCGCGGCTCTGTGCTCCGCCTCGCGGCCGACTTGACAAAGGAGCAGCAGACGAGCCAAGCCTACTTCGTCGCCACGTCGGCCTTTCGAAGGAGGAGGTCAAGCGCCTCGACAGTCTGACACCCGTGCCCGGGGCGCCAGCCTAGGCCTTCATCCGCACGAGCGAGCGGACCGCGCTCTCCTACTTACTCAAGCCGTTTCGAGACCATATTGCGTCGGCGCTTATCGAGCAGTGGGCTGAGGCCCCGTGACAACCGCCAAATGCTGCCACGACTATCGATATTCGGACGTCAGGTCTCTGTCATTGAGACAGGAGAACTGCTGAAACTGTTCACGGCAGAAAGTGGCCCATGGCAGAACGTCTGGGCGTTGCCCGCCGACGTAGGCTAACTGAACAATTCCGGACGATGCAAGGCGCTTGATCTGTGATGTGGCCGCTGAGCACGTGCAGCGCGTGCAGTCATCGAGGCGCTTTGACGTTCGCGCGGTTGGGTCTCGTCGGCGATAGCGCCAAGCACGGCCACGTTGGCCGCACCAATGCTGAACGCCGTCAGCATGTCCATGTAGCCGGCGCCGGCGGGTAACTGCTCCAGAGGCGCCTGAGGGTCGCCACCGGCCGGCATGGGATCAGTCCGCACGGAGGGCCTATTGGTTGAAACGGGCTCTGGAGAGGCCCCTGAGCGCCTCCCTGCTGTGCGATAAAGCCGGTCAGGACGTTGGATAGTGATTGCGGCTGTGCTGTTTCAAGCGGCTTCGGCATAGTGGGATCTATGCAAACTGAGGTGGACCACCAGTACTGAGCGTCGACCGCGCCGACGCTCTCAGCTTGTCTGCCCTACGGTCATGCGTGCGCTGATTGCCAGAGATGGACCGATGATCCTCGTGTCGTCGTCAGCACGGCTCGACTTCACGAGCCTGATCACCGGCACCTGTTGTTTGACCAGTCGGACGCCAACGTATGCGATCATCCCGTGCATCTTGCGCTTGTCCGGCCAAACGAGACCGCGGCCGAATTGGGACGCGGTCAGAGGCTCGTGGCTGTGCGCCGCGCACCACCGACAGTATGCAGCATGCATGTCGCTTGCGAGCACGTGCCCGGAGCCGGCGACCTCCATACATTCATCGAGGAACGCTTGCCGCGTCGCCTCAGGCGATGGCGGTGAGACCGCGACGCGCTCGGCTTGACCCTTGTCGGCGATGGCCGAATCCTTCGGATCAGGCGCTGGGCGCCTCAAGAGCCGGAACCAGCTCGGTGCATGCTGGACGGGCACGCGGCCCGGGTTACCTGCCTGACCGAAGCTGAAGAGCGTGAGTACGGCCGCGGGGCCAATGCTGGCCATCAGTTCGATGGCAAGGGGTCGAACCCAATTGCGCGATGTCGCGATAGCCGCACGTGTGGCCTTTGGATCGCGAGCGACGTCGAGGCCCAGCGCGCCAAGCAGCATTGCGACGTTGTCGGCGAATGGGTCGTCGGATCTGGGAGCGGCGCCGGCCTTGCCGGCTCGATCCGTCAGCTCTGCCAGCTGGCCGTCGATGCTGTCTCTCGCGCGAGCTGCGGCAAGCTTGGCCTGCAGGTCCGCCAAGGCACCGCAGAACGCGCGCGAGACCGCCGAGGTGATGTTGGCCGCGTCGCAGCCGCGAGTGCTCTGCCAGCGGTAGGCGTCAGTGGTTTTGTGCTTCGCGATCGCAGCTTCGATGCCGGCTGGTGTGGCGGTGCCTGCAATGTGCGCCTGCGCCTCGCGCTGGGCCCTGAGCTGAGCGCGCCGGCCCTCCCGGTCCTCGACGTCGACGATCGCCGTCCAGCGCCGGTCTGACACACCGGTTGACTTGACCGCGGCTCCGTTCAGCTTGCTCGTCACGTCGTGTTTGCGATGGCCGAGCACAAGCCCAATCAGTTCTTGATGGACACCGAGCCCAGCGAGGCCGGTGGCTACGGTGCGGCGCAAATCGTGTGGCGAGAACGGCGGAATGACGAGGCGCTTGCTTGCGATCAGCCGCTCGATGGCCTGCCGAGCGGTGTATTCGCCAAGGTAGCCATCGCCCGTTTCATCAGAGTGAAACACAGCGCCCTTCCTTCGGCTCCCGATCGCGTGCTTCAACAGCGCCACTGCCGAAGCAGACAACGGGACGCTGCGGGATAGCTCGTCCGTCCGCTTGCGGGCCTTGCCGGCATCGATCGTCCAGAGTGGCTCCGCGCCGTCCAAGCGAAACTCGCAGATGTCGGCGCGCCGCAGCTCGGATATTCGGGCGCCGGTCAGCAGGAGGAGCCGCATCAGCGTGCACGCCCGCACGTCGATGTTGCTGTTGTCCAGCGCCCACCAGAACGCGACGATCTCGGCGTCGACCAGGAATCGCTCTTTGGGTTCGGCCTTGCCGTAGCGGCCCAGCTTGCCGCGGCGGTTGCGGCCGACGCCATCTGCCGGGTTCGACCGAAGGCCATACTTCTCGCGAAGCTCGGCGCTGTCGTGCAGCACGTGGTTGAAGACCTGCTTGACGTACCGCAAGCACCGGCGCGCCATCTCCCCGCGGCTACCATCTACTCCCCGCTCGCCTAGAACCCGGTCCCGCACCGCGTCGACGGCGCGCTCGATGTCCAATGGCGCAATGATATTGACCTGCAGCTGCGCCAGGTCCGTTGCGTCCTCTCGAAGCAGCTTCTTGAGCTCGCGCTCGACCTCATCGCTCGAAGCGTGCCCCTGCGCCCGATGATCAGCGATGTAGTCGTCAGCCATATCGGAGAAGGTCAGAATAGCGCGGCGTCTCGCGGCCCGCTCCATCTCGTCCTCGGCGACCGGATCACGCCCGGCTTCGACACGGCCCATCATCTCAAGGGCTCGGCGCCGAGCGTCCGAAAGCGTCACAGGCCCATGGTCGCCGTATTCTCCAAGCCGAGGCTTGCGCTTCACCTGCTTGCCATCAATGCGGACGGAGTAGTGGACGTGGAATGCCTTCCGGCCCGACGGGTAGACGTAAAGCCAGAGGCCGGGCACACCCGCGACCTTGCGCTCGGTCGTGCGCTCCCCCTCGATGGGCTTTGTCGCCTTGATCGCGCGATCGTTCGCGGCCACCGTCTTCGTCGCATGCCTCATCGCAGCCTCGTATGCACCGATCCCGTCCGGGCTTCATCCGGGCTTAGAATACAGGACTACATCGGTCAACATCGTCCACAATCGAACGCGGCGGCATCGAAAATATCTAACGTTATCAGATGAATAAGCCGTCCCATATGAACCGAAGCAGTTCGATGCGGTTCGGCCATCGAGATGCCTTCTAAGCAGAGGGTCTCTGGTTCGAATCCAGCCGGGATCGCCAATGATTTCAAAGACTTACAGGTTCACGATGTTGCGGCGCACCTTGCTCGGCGCCCATGCCGGCGCAAGCCACAGCTTGCAGACCAGTATCGACCGTCTGACCAGTGATCTGTTTCGCAATGTGCTTCGTTTACGACGTACATGCTCGCCGAACTGGGCCTACGCGACAGCGTCGTTAGGATTGCGCCAGCCGCTCAGATCTAACCCCGCGTCTCAAGCCGAAATGCATGCTTGAGGTGGCGGAGTCGGGCGCGGAAAGGTTCAGTAACACGGAATGGCTCTGGCCAGAGTGAATACTCTAAGGCAGTCCGTAACAGAGGTATCGAGATGCAAAAGCTCGTCGCAGATGCATGGAATTTCATTTTTAACCATGAAGTCAGCCCGCTTCGACACATCCCGGATGTGAGCACGCGGCACATGATCCTGCAAATCCTGGGATGGATGTGGGCCGTGGCTTTTTCTGTCGCCATTGGAAGCTACGCGATGCTGCCTGCGAGCTTGATTGGTCATGTTGTGCTGATCGCAGCGGCCGCGATCACGACGGCAACGTATACAGCGGCCTCAATCAAGCCTGGCCTGTTCAAGGCAGGTTCGGGCCGTCGGCTTGACGGGGAGCATGAGTAAGATTTGAGCCTCGACTGTTCCAGTCTGCGATCATCGCGCGACTGCTCAGGCGATCTCTAAACCTTGAGGACACAGCCTTGACCGATCAAGCTGGCGTTATGACTGTCTTTTACGACGGGTCCTGCCCGCTGTGCACGGCTGAAATCGGCATGTATCGTCGTTGTACCGGGGCGGGAACGGTGGCGTTTGTCGACGTGTCGGCGCACAAACCTGGCACGATTGTTATCGGGCTTGACAAGGCGACAGCCCTCAAGCGTTTTCACGTGCGCGACGCCGACGGTACGCTGGTTTCGGGCGCAGAGGGCTTTGCCCATCTGTGGCTTGCGCTTCCCGCTTGGCGCTGGCTTGGGCGTATCGTACTGCTGCCGGGCGTGCTGCAAGCGACCGAGGTTGTTTACGGAGGGTTCCTGGTCGTGCGGCCAGCCTTGCAGTGGATCTTCCGCGCGACGACCTCGACTCGGACCCGCTCATGACCCGCATTCTCGTGATGGGTGGGAGCCAGGGGATCGGTCTGGCCGTGTGCCGTGCGGCGATTGCGCGGGGACATCGTGTGCGCGCCATGTCTCGGAATGGCCGGCTGCCAGCGGACATCGGAAGCCACTGCGAAGCGTTCATCGGCGATGCCCGGAACGCCGATGATGTGACCCGGGCGCTCGCGGATATGGACGTCGTTGTGCAGGCGCTTGGCGTACCGCCGTCGCTTGAATTCATACTCAAGCCCGTAACACTGTTCTCGGAAGCGACCCGCGTGCTCCTGCCGGCGATGGCCAAAGTTGGTGTCGGCAAGCTCGTTGCCGTTACCGGGTTTGGCGCCGGCGACAGCCACGACGCCATCAACATTCTGCAGCGGCTCCCCTTCAGGCTGATCTTCAAGAATGCCTACGACGACAAGTCGATCCAGGAGGCGATGATTGCCGCGAGCGACCTGGAGTGGCTGATCGTGCGACCCGGGGTGCTCATGAATTGCCCGTCGAGCGGCAATTACAAAGTTCTGACGCGCTCGAGCGAATGGCGTAACGGCATCGTCGCTCGCGCCGATGTGGCAGACTTCATCGTCCAACGCATCGAAGCCAATACGCTGAACCGCGAGAAGCCCGTGATCATCCGGTACCCGCTCTGAGGCTTTCAGTTGCGGTCGCCGTCATTCTCCCGCGACGGCCGTGAAGTTTGGATGGCCCAATGGCTCGCGCGCAATCGCCGAACAAGATTCGCAACCTCGTAGTGGTATTGGGCGATCAGCTGTCGCCGAATCTTTCGAGCTTGGCTGCCTGCGATAGAGTGCTCGATCTCGTTGTGATGTGCGAGGTGGCCGAAGAAGCCACCTACGTCCGCCATCACAAGAAAAAGATCATTCTGCTTTTCTCGGCGATGCGTCACTTCGCGGACGAATTGCGCGCGCAGGGCTGGCGGGTCGCGTACACGCGCCTCGATGACGACGGCAATTCCGGCAGTCTGGCGGGGGAAGTCGCGCGCGCCGTCGGTACACATCGCCCTGAGCGCATCTTGATCACCGAGCCCGGCGAATGGCGGGTCCTGCAAATCATCCGCTCGTGGTCGAGCCACCTCAATCTGCCCGTCGACGTGCGCGCCGATACCCGGTTCGTCTGCTCCACCGACGAATTCGCCGCCTGGGCCAAGGATCGCAAGCAATTGCGCATGGAATATTTCTACCGAGACATGCGCCGTAAGACAGGGCTCTTGATGGATAATCTCACGCCCGTCGGCGGTCAGTGGAACTTCGACCACGAAAACCGGAAGATGGCCAAGGCCGATCTGTTCATCCCCGAGCCAGCGCATTTTCAACAGGATGCGACGACGCGCGAGGTCGTCGCGCTGGTGAACGATCGTTTTGCCAACCATTTCGGCGATGCCGATCCGTTCTGGTTCGCCGTGACGCGTGCCGATGCCGAAGCAGCCTTCGATCATTTCGTCGACGTCGGGCTCGTGCAGTTCGGTGACTACCAGGATGCCATGCTGACGGGCCAGCGCTTCCTGTATCACTCGATCGTTTCGATCTACCTGAACTGCGGCCTTCTCGATCCGCTCGGCATGTGTCGTAAAGTGGAAGCCGCCTATCGTGCCGGTCGTGTGCCGCTGAATGCGGCGGAAGGTTACATCCGTCAAGTAATCGGCTGGCGCGAGTACGTGCGCGGAATCTACTGGCTCAAGATGCCGGAGTATGCGGCCTCGAACGGGCTCGACCATAGGATTCCGCTCCCGGATTTCTATTGGACCGGTGAAACCAACATGAGGTGCATGCGCGAGGCCATCACTCAGACCAAGGAAGAGGCCTACGCACAT
>JANLQP010000375.1:0-7606 GCA_031367895.1 Hyphomicrobiales bacterium | reverse complement strand
ATGGCGGGGTCGGCAGCAGCGGTCATCGCGTGAAATCCTTGAGATGTTGGGGCCCAGAAACTGGCCCGGAATCAATATCGTTGCATCGACATTACACAATCGTCCGGGACGGTCCAGCACGAGCGTTCAGAAGTCGACAGGCGGGTGGGCGAGCGAACGGCTGTCGGTGCCGGCCGGGAAGCTTCCTTCAGTGTTCACGCGATGGCATCGAGCCCCTTGTGCTTCACGATCGACAATAGCTTCACTGCTGCCCCGGAGGGCTTACGCTCGCCGCGCTCCCACTGTGAGATCAGCGTGACGGGGACGTTGAGGTAGCGGGCAAAGACCTTCTGGCTCACGCCTTCGCGTGTCCGCAACGAGACGATGTCGCGCCCCGAGAGCTTTTCGACCTTCGTCAGGCAGCGGTCGTCGAATTGGCGCATCGTCGTCTTGTCGACGAGGCCGATGCGATGCAGGCCCTCGACCGTTTCATGCAGCGCGGCACGCAGCTCACTCTTATACATTTTGGTCATCGCACATCACTTCCCATAGCTCTTGATTGTCGACTGCCGTGTCGAGTTGACCCGCATCGTAGGCGAGCAACAACTTGGCGGTCGTCTTCAAGTCCGCAAGCTCGTCTGGCTCGAGGTCCTCGCGGTCGTTCTTGGCTCCAGCCGACGTCGAACTTCGGCTATCGAACCTATGGCGTCGAGGTTCGCTGCCTTCGCGACCAGCTGCAGCTCTGGCCAGCCGCGGTCGGCGTGATGTTGCACGCCGGTCACACTTCACAGCAAAAATGCGAAACACCCCATGTTCGCCATTTCGCAAACTCGGATATTGCGCGAGTTTTTGTGGGTGTTCGCGTAACAGGGGTGTCGCGTGGTTCCGCGTCGGTGTGCGTCTTCAGTGAGCGGCGATGGTGCCGGGACGGAAAGGTCGCCGGGTTCGTTCCCTGTTTTGCCTGCCTCCCCTACATCGGAAAAATTGGTCGGGACGGCTCGACTCGGCAGAGGGCGATGCCGTTGCATCGTTGGTGCGGCGCTGATCGCCGCTGGTGCTGGGGCCGGACCCGCGTTCGCCTCGACCGGCTGTAACGCCGTCAGCACCGGCGGCTTCAACTTCAGCGTGACCGCCGGCGCTACGGTCGACCGGACCATCACAGGGTTCGGTGTCGGCGAGAAAGTCACATTCATCGTCACCCGGCCGCCGCCGGGGTTTGGCTCCGACGGCGTTTCATTCAGCCTCACCGATGGATTGGTCTCACTGTACTCGTCGCCGGACGGGAACGCCGTTTCCGAGACGACGACCTTCACATTCGTCGCCAGTAGCGTGCTGAAACTCACCGCCGCGCTCGACTCGTTCGGCGTGCCGGCCTCGGTGACGGCAACGTGTACGGCAGTCGTCGCCGCTCTTCCCGCCCCGACGGGCCCGACGGATAGCCAGAAGCTGCGTTCGGTTCAGACCGAGGGCACCCGGATCGTCGCCCAGACAGCCGGCGGCGCAATTGCCAACGCCGTCGACGGGGCGATATCGGACAGCCTCGACGGCGTCACGACAGTCGGCACGGGCGGCGGCGGTAACGGCGCGCCGGCCGGTCTCGGCGGCCCCATCCCGGGCCGTCTCGGGGCCCAGCCAACGCAGGACCAGTCACCAGAACCGACGAGCGGCGCGTTCTCCATCAGACAACGCGACTGGAACGCCTGGGGCAATCTGCGCGTCGGGAACGCCGCACGACGGCCGAATGCGGGCGGGTTCGAAGGTCATCAGGTGAACGCCACCTTCGGCCTCGGTCATCGCGTCGCTTCAGGGCTGGTCGTCGGCATCTTCGGCGGCTACGAACAGTTCGGCTACGACATCCGGTCGCTCACCGGAAAACTGACGGGCGACGGCTTGACCGGTGGCGCCTACGTGGGATGGCGCATGATGCCGGGACTGCGGTTCGATCTCACCGGCGCCCGAACGGGCCTCGACTACGACGCGCGCGCGGCAACGGCATCGGGTAACTTCGAGGGCAAGCGATGGCTGGCCTCGTCGGGATTGACCGGAACGACCGTTATCAGCGGTCTCGTACTGGAGCCGTCGGCACGCGTTTTCGCCATCCGGGAGCATCAGGACGCCTGGACCGACAGCCTCGGAACCCGGCAGGCCGACAACAGTTTCGCGCTCGGCCGGGCCAGCGCGGGTCTGCGCATATCCCAGCCATGGCAGGCAGGTCGTGGCCTGACACTCGTGCCCTATGCCGGCCTCTACGGCGACTACTATTTTTCGCGTGGCGAAGCGGTGACGCCGGGCACCGAGGTCCTCGCGATCGCTGACGGTTGGTCGGCGCGCGCGATCGGCGGGATGACGCTGGATCTCGGCGGAACCACTGTCTCGCTCGGCGGCGAATGGGGCGGCCTTGGCGCCGATCACACGCAACGCGCACTGACCGTCCGCGGTGCCTTGCCGTTCTAGCCCCATCGGCGGACAGTCGCAGCAATGGGGCCAGGGTACGCCCAAGCCTGTGTGCAGGTTCCGATGCCGCGAGCCAGCTTGCCTTGACAGCGGGCCTGTAGAAGAGTGGCGCGAGAGGTGGCCGACCCGCCAACCCAAACTGCCCATTCAAGGAGACTCCCATGAAGCTCTACTTTGCCCCTGGCGTCTGCTCGCTCTCGCCGCACATCGTGCTCGAAGAAGCGGGCCTGAAATATACCGGCGTCAAGACCGACATCCGCGCCAAGACCGTCGACGGCGGCGGCGACTATAAGAAGACCAACCCGCTCGGCTATGTCCCGGCACTGGAACTGGACGACGGCACGATTCTGACCGAGGGTCCGGCGATCGTGCAGTACATCGCCGACAAGGTGCCGGACAAGCATCTGGCGCCCGCCAACGGCACACTCGACCGTTACAAGATGCAGAGCTGGCTGAACTTCGTCTCGAGCGAGCTGCACAAGGGTTTCTCGCCGCTTTTCAACCCGGCCATGCCCGAAGAAGCGAAGACAATCGCGCGGGAGCGCCTCGCCGCCCGCCTCGATCACGTCAACAAGCACTTGGCCGGCAAGGACTACCTGATGGGCAAAGCGTTCTCGCTGCCGGACGCCTACCTGTTCACGGTGCTGCGCTGGACGGTGCCAACCAAGATCGACCTGGCGCCCTACCCGAACCTCGTCGCCTTCATGAAACGCATGGAAGTCCGTCCAGCGGTGAAGTCCGCGATGAAGGCTGAAGGGCTGGTCACCTGACCAGGAAACGATAAGGGGCAGCCCCTCGGGCCGAGCATAGCTGTTGCGTTGCCGCGCTCGGGTCGAGGGTCTGCACCCGTTTCCATCCTCTGCTATGCTTCCGGCAGGCCACGGCGCGATGCGAGTCGCGCGTTTGAAGGCTGATCCGGGGGACACCACGTGCAAGACCGCGCCGCAACGACGAGCACCGCAAGCGCCGCGCCCGGCTTGGCTCTGATGCTGGTGGCGCTGACGCCGTTCAGCCTCGGCTATTTCCTGTCCTATCTCTACCGCGCGACCAACGCCGTGGTGGCGCCGGATCTGGTCCGTGACGTCGGACTGACAGCATCCCAGTTGGGCCTGCTGACGGCGGCCTATCTGCTCGCCTTCTCCGCGTTCCAGCTACCGCTCGGCATCCTGCTCGATCGCTACGGGCCACGGCGCGTGCAGGCAGCGCTGGTCGCGGTCGGCGGCATCGGCGCACTGATTTTCGGATTCGGGCAAAGCGCGACTGCCTTGCTGATCGGCCGCGCCATCATCGGCCTTGGATTCAGCGGCGGCCTGATGTGCGCCTTCAAGGCGGTCGTGATCTGGGTCCCGGAGCCGCGCCGGCCATTGGCGAACGCGCTGATCATGGCGGTTGGCGCCCTCGGCCTGATCGTCGCCACGACGCCGCTCGAGTTCGCGGTGCAGGCGGTCGGCTGGCGGCAGGTGTTCCTCGGCGTCGCTGCGTTCACATTCCTGGTCGCGGCACTGATTTTCCTGATCGTTCCGGAGCGGCAAGGAACAGCGCCCGCCAACCGCCGCCTGGCGGAAGAAATCCGCGCGCTCGGCTCGATCGCCAAAGACCCCGTATTTCGCGCACTGGCCCCGCTGCTCGGCATCGCGACCGGCGCGCACGTCGCCATTCAGACGCTCTGGGCCGGCCCCTGGTTCCGCGATGTCGCGGGCCTCGACCGCGCGGGCGTCGCCTACCGCCTGTTCCTGATGGCGGTGGCGTTTCTCGCCGGCATCCTGTTCACCGGCGCCATGGCCGACCGGCTGACGCGGCGCGGGGTAAGCCTGCTGCATATCATGCTGGCGGTGTTTGCAGTGTTCCTCACGGTGCAACTCTGTATCGTGCTGGAAGTCGCCAAGAGCCAGCCGTGGATCTGGATGCTCTTTGGCATGACCGGTCAAGTCGGTGTGCTGGCGTTTCCCTGGCTCGGAAGCTATTTCGGCGCCACGCTGTCGGCTCGCGCCAACTCGGCTGTAAACCTGCCGATGTTCGGCTCTGCTTTTTTGTTCCAATATGCGATCGGTGCCGTCATCGACCGGTTCCCGGTGACGGCTGCTGGCGGCTATACACCGGAGGCCTACGGCGTCGCGTTCAGCGCCGTGCTGCTCGCCGAGACGCTGGCGCTGCTCTGGTACCTGCACAACTGGCGCCATCTCGCCCGCGCCGACGCCGTCGTGCGGGCGGCATATCAGGCGCGCACGGGGAGGTAAGATGGCAGACCGTCGTTCCGCGCGTGACGCGTATGGCGGTTCGCACGTTCGTGTCCCCATGTCTGCGGGCTCAACGCGCGAACGTCCGAACAGGACGCCACACTAAGCCAATGATTATTCTAGTGTCCTTATCGTTCGCGAGGTTCGGACTGAGATTGCTGCAGGTGCTGCCGAACATCGCGAGCGGGACACTGGCCTTGTTATTCTCCGGTACATGCGCCACCTTCCGCCGTCGCTTTCACCCACAGCCGGGTCCAGCATGGCAAATGCGCCGAAGAAATACGAGCGGATCGCCTTCGTCGCCAGCGACAGCCCCGAGGCTCGCGCCGCGCTGGAACGGCTGACGCACACGTACGGCACGGCCGATCCGGAGGCAGCTGACGCCATCGTGGCACTCGGCGGCGACGGCCTGATGCTGCAGACGTTGCATCGTTTCATGCACGACCGCATCCCCATCTACGGGATGAACCGTGGCTCGGTTGGTTTCCTCACGAACGAATACCGGGAGGACGACCTGCCCGGCCGCATCGCGCGCGCTGAAACCGAGGCGATCCATCCCCTTGCGATGACGGCGATCGATAGCGCTGGGCGCCAGCACAAGGCTCTCGCGATCAACGAAGTATCGGTTTTTCGCCAGACCCACCAGGCGGCGAAGCTGCAGATCTCGATCGACGGCCATGTGCGCCTGAAGGAACTCGTTTGCGACGGTGTTCTGGTCGCAACGCCGGCCGGCTCGACCGCATACAATCTCTCGGCTTATGGCCCGATCCTGCCGATCAACTCGCCGTTGCTGGCGTTGACGCCGATCAGCGCCTTCCGGCCCCGACGCTGGCGCGGCGCGCTGCTCCCCAACCGGGCTCGGATCACGATCCTGGCACTCGATACCGACAAGCGGCCGGTCAGTGCCGTTGCCGACAACGTCGAGACGCGCGATGTCGTCAGTATCGAGGTCGCCGAAGCACGCCAGATCGAGTTGCAGATGATGTTCGACCCAGGCCACAGCCTTGACGAGCGGATCCTGTCGGAACAGTTCCGGTACTAGTGTCCCGTTCGCGTAGTTCGTCACCACCTGCAGCAAGCTCGGTCCGAACTTCGCGAACGATGCGGACACTAGAACCATTGGCTTAGTATGGCGTTATGTTCGGACGTCCGCGTTGAGCCCGCAGAATAGTGGACGCGAACCTCCGAACCGCCACACGAGCAACCCCGGCTCGGGCTCAGGATCCGGTCCGGCGCAGGCCGAAGAACAGCACCAGCAACAGGAATACCAGCAGCGCCGCGCTGGCGAAGAACAGCATTGTACGCCCATCCGCGAGGATGCCGATCGTGACCGCCGACGACACCAGCATCGAACCGGCCAGAGGCAAGGTTGCCGACTTCGCCCACTCCCGCTCGAGGCGCATCGGCGCGTAAAATAACAACCCCATCACCGAGCCGAACACGAGGCTCCTGTAAGGTGCGCCCGACCCAAACAAGGCGGCGGCCGTTCCCGCACTATCGAGGTTATAGGCGATCAGAAAGAACAGCGGCGGCAGCAAAAGGCCGGCTGCCTGACGGGCAACGTTTTCGCTCCGGCCTTCGAGCAGCCTCGACAGCCCGACGAAAACCCCCAGAATCGCGACACCGATGGCCACGAACTCGATGAGATAAAGCATTGCCGCTCCGTTTGCCCCCGCGGTCTGGTCCGCAGCCGATTGCGCCTGCAAATTCGCCGAGTTGTCCCTTTTCTGCAAGCCAACGGAACGGGTGCGCCAGTCGGTTGCGTTGTCAGGCCGGTGCCGGGGCGCTAAGTACGGGCTGGGAATCGAGGGGCAACGCCCATGTCACCGCCGATCATACAGCACTACTTCGTCTGCATCGGCGCTCAGAAATCGGGCACGACTTGGCTTGCCCGCATGCTCGCCGGCCATCCGGACCTGTTCGTGACGCCGGTCAAGGAAATCCACTATTTCGACCACGTGGCTGGCATCACCGAGCATCTGAACAGCAAAAAGCGACGCTCCCGCTACCGAAAGTACCACCAGCGCATGTGGACGCAGTGGGGCCGATTCTCCGAACACTGGGGACAATGGGGTTGGTACCGCGACTACATGGGGTCGCCGATCGACGACGTCTGGTACCAGCGGCTGTTCCATCATCGCGGCAAGGCGACGTTTGCGGGTGAAGTGACGCCCGAGTACGCGATCCTCGGACGCAAGGGCCTGGCGCACATTCACAAGCTCGCACCCGACGCGCGCGTTATGTTCATCATGCGCAATCCGGTCGAGCGGACCTGGAGTCAAGTGCTGCATCAATGCCGCGCGCGTGGGCTCGATGCCAACCGGCAATCGACGGAGACGATCGTCGCCATGCTCGGCGAGGCGCGCTTCGGCGAACTCGGCGACTACGCGCAGACGCTCGACGATATGGCGGCGGTGTTCTCTCCGGAACAGATCCTGCCCCTCTTTTACGAGGAGATGCATGCGGATCGGCTGGTGGCCCTGAAGCAGGTTTGCGAGTTCATCGGCACCGGCTTCCACGCAGATTATTTCGGCGGCCTCGGACAGCGCTTCAACAGCAGCCAGAAGGCCGATCTGCCGGAGCCTGTCCGCGTTCATCTGCGCGAGATGTATCGGCCGCAAGCCGAAGCCGTCCGCCAACGTCTCGGCCGCATTCCCGCGGCCTGGGAGGCCGAATTCGCCGATAACGCCACAGCCAGCTAAAGCAGCTTCCGGCTGCGTTCGACCAGCGCTGATCGCAAATCTCCCTCGTCCTCGCGAGCGACACCTCTCGCTTCTCCCTCCCCCCGCGCCGGGCTACGGGATTCACACATCTTTACTCGCCTTGGCAAGCTGGAAGCCGTCGAGCATGAGGGAGAGGCGGTGCCAGCCGTCGGCCATTGTTTTGGGGCCGGGCTTTTTGCCGTAGCAATTCCAGCCCCCGAGCCGGGCGACGAC
>JANLQP010000329.1:0-3737 GCA_031367895.1 Hyphomicrobiales bacterium | reverse complement strand
CCACGCAGGGCACCACCCTGCTGGAAACCACCACCATGCCCGAGACCAACTACACCATCACCCAGGGCACGATGACGATTACCGAGTACGGCAACTCGGTGCCCTACACCGAGAAGCAGGGCGACCTGTCGCTGCACCCGGTGAAGGAAGTGATCGCCAAGGTGCGGAAGAACGACGCCAAGAAGACGTTCGATATCGCCGCCTACAACCAGTTCAACGCCACGCCGCTCACCGTGGCGCCGACCTCGGGCACGGCGACGGACCTGGTGACGCTCACCACCAACGGCACGGTCACGATCACCAACAACGTCGCGCTCGCGTCCGGAGGTCGCGGCGGTCTGACCGGTCGCCCTCGGCATGAATCAGATGCGGCTGCCCCAGTAACCCGGCTCGCGGCTCTGGTGCGCGACGGCCAGGATTTGCGGCCCATGGGTCGGGTCTTCGGCGTAGATCAGCGAGTAGGGAAAGCGGTCGAAGTGGTAGACGCGTAGGCCGCCGTCGGCATGCGGGCCGCGTTGCTGGTTTTCGATGATCAAGTCGCGTACACGCTCATATTCGGCCAGGAAAGCCTCGGCGATGGCACGGCTGGCGTGGTTGGCGTAGTAGACCGCTGCGTCGCCGAGTTCGGCCTCGGCGTCCGGATGGATCGAATGCGTCACGCGATACGCGCGCGCACCCGGGCCAGTGCCTCGTCGCCAGGCAGCATGGTTACCTTTCCAGCGACGACATCGGCCCTGCGACGTTGCGCAAGGTCCAGCCAGGCGCGCTGCGCTGAAGAGCGCGGCTCGAAACTGGCGATCAGGCGTTCCAGCAGACGCGCCCGGTCCTCGGGCGGCAGGAGCAGGGCTTCGGCTTCAAGATCGTGGACGGGCATGGACATGGCGTTTGCGGACAGTGCGTGAAGGCATAAGCATGCCACAGCGCCGGGTTTCACGGGCGCCGCCCGGCCTCGCCGACGGCTACAGATGTGGTGGTATGGCGACAGGAGAAGTTTCGGCAGTTCGCCGACCAGAAGGCCGCCGCGGGAGAGGGCAAGGGGCAGGACTTCCACTGGAACGCCTATTCCGGCGTGGCCACGCAGGGCACCACCCTCACGGAAACCACCACCATGCCAGAGACCAAATGGCGAATTCACCTCATCGGTGATCAAGAGCGAGCGCTTCGGCTGATGCAGCCAGGCGCTTGTCCCGCGTCAACAACCGGGCACCTTGGGTCAACCGTACCGATGCCAGCAAGTGCGCGTCGATATAACTGATCCCCAACCCGAATAGCAAGTTCGCATCAATGAAGCGCAAGGTTTCGTAGTCGGTGGCGACACGCGCCTGCGGCAGGTTGGCAAGGCTGATCAATATGGTTTCCCGTTGCTGCAAGTTGCCCATTGCGATCTCGCCGATTACCAAAGGGTGCGCCAGAACTCTTCCGGCTTGCAGCAAGGAATGTAGCGCCGCGTCGCCCCGGCGCAGGTGGCCGATCCAGACGGAGGTATCGACAAGAATCAAGCTACGTCGCGTGGCCGCCGTGGGGGAATTTCAAGCAATGGTTCCGAGCCACCGAGAAGGGCTAAGCGCCGGGCGCTTTCACGCTCGATCAATGCCCGTAGCGCTTCGCGAACAAGCGCCGATTTTTCCTTGAGGCCGGTGAATGCTTGCGCTTTCTCCAAAAGGTCGTCGTCCAAGGCGAGTGTGGTCCGCATGTGGGCTCCTTTTTCGTCAGGCATGAACATAGCATCAAACGATGTCAATAATCATGCTTTACGCTTAGTCAACCTCGTCTGCTGGCTGACGTAGCAGCCGAGCAGGAGCGCGCGCGCCTTCAGGCGGTGGCAGACGGCAAGGCGGCGTCCGCGTCCCGCCCGGCCCCAGCAGACGACGACCAGTTGCAGCGCCAGGTGAGCTTGGCCTGAAATCCTTGGTAGGAGAGCCTCTCAGACCTTAGGTGCTATGCCGCGGCCAGCATCTTCGACGCGAACGCTTTCTGTACTTCCAGCTTCGTTGCGCCCACCGCGAACAGCGCGCGCACAATCAGGTCCAGCGACACCGAGGCATCCCCCGCCTCAATCTTGGCAACGCGCGACTGGCTGGACTTGATGCGCTGTGCCAGGTCCGTCTGCGAAAGTTTTCGCTTGATGCGCGTCTGCCGCAGCGCATCGGTCAGTGCAAGTTTGATGTCGACGAGCGCGGCTTCTTCGTCGGTCATTTTCAGAAATTCCTTGGGTGTTCCGGCATGCCAGCCGGCGGCGCGCAGGCGTTTGAGTTTTTCCGGGGTCATGCGATCACTCCTTGTCTTGCGTGAGGGTTCGATAGTGCCGCAAGCGGCTCTTGCATAAATTGATGACGTCGTCGGGTGTTTTCGTGGTGGTCTTTGCGAATACCTCGAGGATGACAACGGCGTCGGCTTCCAGGTGATACACGATTCTCCACGTCTTGCCGACATCAGGAATACGCAACTCGTGGCAACCCTGGCCGATGCGCGGCATGGGCCGCGAATGCGGCAGCGCGATCAGTTCACCGCGTTGCAGACGACGCAGCATTGCACCCGCCTCCATCCGTGCCGCACTTGAAAGCGGCGGCGTCTTTAGCTCGTTTTGGAGCCAGAGAACAATTTTGTCCGGTTTGGTCACACAGTCATTATATGTCACATCGGACATATTAGCGAGCGCTGTTTCGCGGGTTGTACAAGTGCCCCACCGAGATCGAGCCGAGCCGCTCGAAGCGGGCTTCGCCATACACGTCGCGTTGCCGGCGCAGCACGCAGACCGTAGCCGGGCCCGACAGCGTGCCCATGGCGTGATCAACCTCAGCCAGCAGCGCCATGTCAGCGCCCGTGTAACGCCTCGCAAACGCATGTTCAGGGGCACGGTATTGCTTGACCTGCGACGTGCACGCCACCCAGCGCGAGATCAGCCGCGTGACCTTGGCCCAGCTATACCCGAATGGCACTTACTTTAGCCTCTTGAGGATTGAGGCGAGAGCGCAAGTATTTGAATTTGAGGTGGGAAGGCTGGCCAAGGATTGATAGGATGGTTGTTTACCAGACACCCAAACCATCGTTCCGAAGGCCAGCCATCATGGATCGTAATGCACGAAGCCGGCGACAGCAACACCGATCGAGGATAGAGCGTCGTGCGAAGGCGACCAAAGCGTTGGAGTATTTCAACGTGTTGACCAGTCCGGGGCTGCTGGAGACGACCGAAGAACTGATGCCCGATCATCGGGAGCGGCTATATCCGCCGACGGTGGCCCTGTCGATGTTCATGCGGCAGGTGCTGGAAGCCGACCATTCGTGCCAGAAGGCGGTGAACGGCTGGGCGGCGCAGCGGGTAGCCGATGGTTTGAAGCCGATGAGCGTGCGTACTGGGGGCTATTGCCGAGCGCGTGGGCGGTTGCCGCTGATGGTCGAAGGGCTGGCGCGCGAGACCGGTCACCAACTCAACGCGTTGGCCGATCCGATTTGGCGTTGGCGCGGGCGTCCGGTGAAGCTGGTCGATGGCACTGGGATCTCGATGCCTGACACCGAAGAGAACCAGGCGAGCTATCCGCAGTCGAGCACGCAAGCCGAGGGCGTGGGCTTTCCGCCGGCGCGGCTGGTGGTGGTGATCTGCCTGGCCACGGGTGCCGTACTGGATGCGGCAATCGGGCCACATAGCGGTAAAGGCAATAGCGAACTCGGACTGTTGCGCAAGCTCGGAGCGGCCTTCAGCCCCGGCGACGTGATGCTCGCCGACGCCCTCTACTGCA
>JANLQP010000236.1:0-17864 GCA_031367895.1 Hyphomicrobiales bacterium | reverse complement strand
CACCTATCCACCCCACCCCCTGCCCCTCCCCGTCAAGGGGAGGGGAGCAGTGTTCACCGCCGCCTGCTTTCACCGGTCGCTGCGTGGTACGTCGCCGACATCCTCAAAGATGCATCGCCACCGACGAATGCCAAGGGTGGCCGCATCGCCTACAAGACCGGCACGTCCTACGGCTATCGCGACGCCTGGGCTGCGGGCTTTGATGGGCGCACGACCATCGTCGTCTGGGTCGGGCGGCCGGACGGTTCGGCGACGCCGGGAGTGACCGGACGCAGTGCGGCAGCGCCGATCCTGTTCGATGCGTTCGCGCGCTTGGGCGAGCGTCCGGCGCCGCTGTCGGGTCCGCCGCCGGGCGCGCTGCGGGTGAGCACGGGCAACCTGCCGCCGCCGATGCAGCGCTTCAAGGCTCCGGGCGACGAGCAGACCGCGCAAGGCCCCTATCTGGAGCCGCCGGTGCAGATCGCATTCCCGCCCGACCGCGCCGATCTCGAGACCGACGGCGGTCCGACGCCGGACGGCATCCTGCTCAAGGCCGATGGCGGCGCGTTGCCGCTGACGTGGCTGGTGGACGGCGAGCCGCTGGCGGTAGAGCCTGATCGTCGCGACATCCTTTGGCAGCCGCTAGGCCGCGGCTTCGCCAAGATCTCGGTCATCGACGCGAAGGGGCGGACGGATCGCGTGGAGGTGCGGGTGCGGTGATTGTGCCGATGGGTGCGAATGCCGAAGGCGTATCGCATCGCATGCATCAATTGACGCGTCAAACGAGCGCGCTCAACGGTGCAACCGCTTTTGCCCCCTACTGCTTTCCCACCTTCGCCCAGGTATCGCGCAAACCGATCGTGCGGTTGAGGACGAGCTTGCCGGGCGTCGAATCCTGGTCCCGGCAGAAGTAACCCAAACGCTCGAACTGAACCGGCGCCGGGGCGTTGTCGGCAGAAATCGCGGGCTCGAGCCGGGCGTCCTTGATGACTTCCAGAGAATTCGGATTGAGGTCGGCGACAAAATTCGACGGGTCCGGATCGGGGTTCGCGAACAGATGATCGTAGAGGCGCACTTCCGCCGGCACGGCATGCTTCGCCGTCACCCAATGCAGCGTCGCTTTCACCTTGCGGCCATCAGGCGGCGTGTTGCCGCCGCGCGTCGCCGGATCGTAAGTGCATTTGAGTTCCACCACGTTGCCGGCGGCGTCCTTTACCACTTCGCGGCAGGTGACGAAGTAGGCATAGCGCAGCCTCACCTCCTGCCCCGGCGAAAGGCGGAAGAACTTCTTCGGCGGGCTCTCCATGAAGTCGTCCTGTTCGATCAGGATCTCGCGGGAGAACGGCACTTTGCGCGTGCCGAGGCTTGCGTCGTCTGGATGATTGACCGCGTCCAACTCCTCGGTCTGGCCTTCCGGGTAGTTCTCGATGACGAGCTTCAAGGGCTTGAGAACGCCCATGCGGCGCTGCGCGGTTTTGTTGAGCATCTCGCGGATCGAGAACTCGAGCATCCCGACGTCGACCGTGCTGTTCGCCTTGGCGACGCCGATTCTACCGACGAAATCGCGGATCGCGGACGGCGGCACACCACGGCGGCGCATGCCGGCAATGGTCGGCATGCGGGGATCGTCCCAGCCGGAAACGTGCTTGCCGCGCACGAGTTCGGTGAGCACGCGCTTCGAGAGGATCGTGTGCGCGAGATTGAGGCGCGCGAACTCGTACTGCCGTGGCCGCGCTGGAACCGGGAGATTGTCCAAGAACCAGTCGTACAACGGGCGGTGATCCTCGAACTCCAACGTGCAGATCGAATGCGTGATGCCTTCCAACGCGTCCGACTGGCCGTGCGCGTAGTCGTAGCTCGGGTAGATGCACCACGCCGTGCCGGTGCGCGGGTGGGCCGCGTGCAGGATGCGGTAGAGCACGGGGTCGCGCAGGTTGATGTTGCCTGAGGACATGTCGATCTTGGCGCGTAGCACGCGGGCGCCGTTCGGGAATTCGCCCTTGCGCATGCGGGCGAAGAGATCGAGATTTTCGGCGACTTGGCGATCGCGCCAGGGGCTGTTCCGGCCGGCCTCCGTCAGCGTGCCGCGCGCGATACGCATCTCGTCCGGACTCTGGTCGTCGACGTAGGCCTTGCCGGCCTTGATCAGGTGCACGGCCCAGTCGTAGAGCTGCTCGAAGTAGTCCGAGGCGTGATAGAAATGCTGCCCCCATGAAAAGCCCAGCCACTCGACGTCGGTCTTGATGGCGTCGATATAGGCCTGCTCCTCCTTCGTCGGGTTGGTGTCGTCCATGCGCAGATGGCAACGGCCACCGAATTCCTCGGCGATGCCGAAGTTCAGACTGATCGACTTGGCGTGGCCCATGTGCAGGAAGCCGTTCGGCTCCGGCGGGAAACGCGTTACCACGGTCTTCGTCCGCCCCGCCTGCAGGTCGGCATGGACGATCTCTCGGATGAAATCGCGGTTCGCCTGGGTGTCTGCCGGTGCATCAGCGCTCATAGGTGGTCTCCGGGGGATGGCGCGGTGCGGCCAGCCGTCAAGGGCCGGGTAGCAAATTCGGGTGGCGGTGCCAAGGCGCGTTGGGCCAATGGAGAGAAGTGCTACTTCCCCTGCAACCGCCCCCAACGCTGCAGCCGGCTTGCCGCCTCGGCCATGTTGGTCGTCGAGCCGGCGTAGGAGAAGCGTAGGAACCGCCGCCCGCGCGCCTCGTCAAAATCAACGCCCGGGGTGGCCGCGACACCGGTTTCCTCCAGCATCAGCCTGGCGAACGCCAGACTGTCGTCGGTGACGTGGCCAACGTCGGCGTAGAGGTAGAAGGCGCCGTCCGCGGGCACGATTTTTGACAGGCCGGCTTTCGGCAGCTCGGCGAGCAGCAGTTCGCGGTTCGCCGCATAAACGCGCTTGTTGGCCGCCAGTTCGTCGAGCCCGTCGAAGGCACCGAGCGCTGCGATCTGTGATATGGCGGGCGGCGAGATGTAGAGATTCTGCGCCAGCCGCTCGACGGTGCGGACAAGGCCTGGCGGCACCACCATCCAGCCGACGCGCCAGCCCGTCATCGAGAAGTACTTTGAGAAGCTGTTGATGACGATCGCCTGGTCGGTGAACTGAAGTGCCGTCGCCTCCGGCACACCGTAGGTGAGCCCATGGTAGATCTCGTCGGAGACGAACCAGATCCCCCGCTTTCGGCAGGTCTCGGCGATGGCTGCCAGCCGATCAGGCTCCAACATCGTGCCGGTCGGGTTGGCGGGGCTCGCGATCAGGAGGCCGGCAAGCTTCGCACGGTCGTCGGCAGCCTCGATATCGGCGGGCGTTGGCATCCAGCGCGTGTTCGGGCCGGTTTCGATCGAGACCGGCGCGGCGCC
The DNA here is from genome assembly GCA_031367895.1 of Hyphomicrobiales bacterium. Taxonomy (GTDB): domain Bacteria; phylum Pseudomonadota; class Alphaproteobacteria; order Rhizobiales; family Hyphomicrobiaceae. Next base: position 14,522 of record JANLQP010000236.1, on the reverse strand, counting down.
GAGCGCCGTCAGGATGTGGCGATAGCAAGGGTATCCGGGCGCCGGCAGTGCAACCTTGGCGCCGGCATCGAAGAGGGCGAGGAACGCCAGCACGAACGCCGCGGACGAGCCGCTAGTCACCACCACGCGCTCGGGCGAGACGTCGATGCCGTACCAGTCCTTGTAGAGGCGGGCGATGCGGGCGCGCAGCGGCTCCATGCCGAGTGCCAGGGTATAGCCGAGAGTGTCACGGTCGAGGGCGGCCTTGACGGCTTCGCGCGCGGCCTTCGGCGCGGCGGTCGCGGGTTGGCCGACCTCCATGTGGATGACGTGACGGCCGGCGGCCTCGGCGGCGGCGGCGGCGCGCATCACGTCCATGACGATGAAGGAGGCGATGTTGCTGCGCTCGGATGGTGGGTTCAACAAAACACCCGTTGCGGCTGCCAAGCGATCACCTTTGGGCATTTCGGCTCCTGTCATAGGCAGTGTTCCCGTTCAATTCGGTCCGAGTGTGACCCTGTTGCACTCGATCTGCCGCTAATTTGCCACGGAATTGACGGACGCTCTGCTCGGCACACGTTCCGCATCGAGTCGGGCTTATAGAGCCCGGTTCGGGAGGTGGAAAGTGCCGCTGCAGGCGCGACTCCGCTTCACATTGACCCGAATCCCGGCCCTGACTACGGTCCTGGCAACACAATTCAGGCATTCGATCGGTCGCTCGTGCAACCGCGATGAGGCAATGAATGACGATCTCGATGCGGCTGCGGCGGACCCGAGTGCTCTCCGGCATGTTTGCCGCCGCCTTGCTGACAACGGCTGGCATGCCGCAGCAGGCAACCGCCCAGGGCATCCGGTTCATCCGGGACACCGAGATCGAGGCGCTGCTCAGCGAGTACGCGCAGCCAATCTTCAAGGCTGCCGGCCTCGGATCGCAGCGGATCGCAATGCGCATCGTCATGAGCGATGTGTTCAACGCGTTCGTGCTCGATGGCCGCAACGTCTTCATGCACACGGGTGCACTCGAACAGTCGGAAACGCCGAATCAAGTGATCGGCGTCATCGCGCACGAAGCCGGGCACATTGCCGGCGGGCATCTGGCGCAGCTTCGGGAGCGGATCGCGCGCGACCAGACCAAGAGCCTGTTGATCAAGATTTTCGGAATTGGCGCGATCATTGCCGGCGCGGCCACAGGTTCCGGTGGCAGTAGCGCGACGAGCGCCGGCGTTGGCGCGATCGCCGGCGGCGACGAGATTTTGATGCGGTCGATTTTGTCCGACAGGCGCGCGCAGGAGTCGGCCGCCGACCAGTCGGGGATTCGGTACCTGGCAGCCACGAAGCAGTCCGGCAAAGGTATGCTCGAGACGTTCGAGCGGTTCGCCCAACAGGAATACATCTCGGCCAATGGCATGTCGCAGGATGCGTTCGCGCGGAGCCATCCTGTGGCCGCCGACCGTTTGGCGCAGCTTCGTGACGCGGTGGCCAAGAGCCCGCATATGAACATCAAGGATCCAGCGGCACTGCAACTCAGGCACGACCTGATGCGGGCAAAGATCGCCGGCTATCTGACGCCCGGCAAGGTATTCAACCGTTACCCGGTTGCCGACCGCAGCCTGCCGGCGCGCTATGCCCGCACGATCGCACGGTTCTTCATCACGGGCCTCGAGTCGGCACTTCCCGAGGTCGACGCGCTTATCAGGGAGAACCCGGCCAATCCCTATTTCCTGGAGATGAAGGGCGACTTCCAGATGCGAACCGGCCGCTCGAAGGAGGCCGTACCGCTGCTGCGACAGGCGATCAAGCTGCATGGCGGCGAGGCGCCGCTGATGACCGTCCGGCTGGCGCAGGCGCTGACCAATCTCGACGATCCCGGACTGGCGGACGAGGCCATCCGGCTGGCCCGCCAGTCTCTGGTGATCGACCCCGATTCACAGGCGTTTCGCATTCTGGCCAACGGCTACGCCAAGAAGGGATGGACCCCGCAAGCCGATCTCGCCATCGCGGAGGCACATTTCCTGGAGGGTGACCTCAAACAAGCCCAGATCTTTGCGAAACGTTCACAACGCGGCCTTAAAGAGGGGTCGCCGGAATCGCTGCGCGCTGGCGATATCGTGAGTTACAAGATCCCAAAGGGCTAACTATATTGCAGCCAGAGTGGCCGCCGACCGCCCACACGACAACCGACAGAGGATTTATGCCCCGCTTTTTCTCCATGTTCGCCGGAACCACGATCATGCGGGCTGCCGGCTGCGCCATCACTGCGCTCGCAATCACCGGCGGGGCCGTCGCCGGGCAGCCAGGGGCAGAACAACCTGGCCGTGTCCAGCTGGCGCAAGCGCCTGCCGCACCCGCCGCCGCGCCTAGCCTCTTCAATGACGCGCAGAAGGCTGCGATCGGAGCGATCGTCAAAGAGTATTTCATCAAGAATCCGGAAGCATTCCTGGAGATTCAGAATGCCGTCGAAGCCAACATGGAGAAGCTTCAAGCTGAAAAGCTGAAGTCGGCACTCAAGGACAACGCCAAGGACATCTTCCGCCGCGCGAACGCGCCCATGGCCGGCAACCCGAACGGCGACATAACAGTGGTCGAATTCTTCGACTACAACTGCGGATACTGCAAAAAAGCGTACGGCGACATCGCAAAACTCATCGAAAAGGACAGCAAAGTCCGCCTTGTCCTCAAAGAGCTGCCGATCCTGTCGAAGGGCTCGGAGGAGGCCTCCAAAGTGGCGCTGGCAGCCAAGCTGCAAGGTAAATACTGGGAAGCGCATCGAGCTATGATCGGTGTCCGCGGCGAACTCAACGAGCAAACATCACTGAAGGCCGTGGAAAAAATTGGCCTCGATCTGGCAAAACTCAAGAAGGACATGGACTCGGCCGAAGTGAAGGGCGAGATCCTGTTCGTGCGCGAATTGGCGCAGAAGATGGGCATTCAAGGCACGCCGCATTTCCTGGTCGGCGACAAGGTCATCCCGGGCGCGCCGTCAAACCTGCTCGAGACAATCTCGGGGCATATCGCGGAGCTGCGCAAGAGCGGCTGCACGGTCTGCTGACCGGGCCTCGGCCGGCTCCCGCAGCGACAGGGCCTGGAAGTCCATGGAAAAACGGGCAACAGGCCCGTTGCTGCCCTTTCGCAGCTGCAATAAAGCTGTTACACGGGCCCTTGGGTCGTAGATCCGCGGTGCTGTTTTTGCGCGGCAACGGCCCGACGTCATACGACGTCATACAGAGGCGTTGCGCGCAGCCTGCGGACCGGAACAGCATGGCCAAAGAGAAAGACAATACCGAGCACGCTTTGATCCGCGAATTGGCCAGTCTCCTGAATGAGACCGGGCTCTCCGAGATCGAAATCGAGCGGAATGGCTTGAAGGTCCGCGTGGCCAGGCAACTGACCGTGCAGGCCGCTGCAGTTTCCGTCCAACAATCACCGCAAGTGCGCGGCGGGCATGCGCCGTCGGCTGCCTCGACACCTGCTGCCACCGGACCGGACTTCGCCAGCCATCCCGGCTGCGTGAAATCCCCCATGGTCGGCACGGCCTATCGCTCGCCCGAGCCGGGAGCTGCCTCCTTCATCGATATCGGTACGCGCGTCAGCCAAGGCCAGACACTACTGATCATCGAAGCCATGAAGACGATGAACCATATCCCGGCACCCAAGGCCGGCACTATCGCGCAGATCCTCATCGAAAACGGCCAACCGGTGGAATTCGGCGAGCCGCTTGTCGTCATTGAATAGGGAGAGGGGAATTGGGAGTAGGGAGTAGGGAGTAGGTGACGTCAGACCTACTCCGTACTCCCTACTGGCTACTCCCTTGAGAAACATGTTCGACAAGGTCCTGATCGCAAACCGAGGCGAGATCGCGCTACGTATCCAGCGCGCCTGCAAGGAACTCGGGATTGCCACCGTCGCCGTGCATTCGACCGCGGATGCCGATGCTATGCATGTGAAGCTCGCCGACGAGAGCGTCTGTATCGGCCCGCCACCTGCCGCCGAGAGCTATCTCAACATCCCGCGGCTGCTGGCTGCATGCGAGATCACCGGCGCCGACGCGATCCATCCGGGCTACGGTTTCCTGTCCGAGAACGCGCGCTTCGCCGAGATTCTCGAGGAGCACGGCATCACCTTCATCGGCCCGACGTCCGAGCACATCCGGATCATGGGCGACAAGATCGAGGCGAAGGAGACCGCGAAGCGCCTCGGCATTCCAGTGGTTCCAGGTTCCGACGGAGCTGTCACCAGCGAGCCGCAGGCCCAGAAAGTCGCCAGGGCGATGGGCTTCCCGGTGCTGATCAAGGCGGCAGCCGGCGGTGGCGGGCGCGGCATGAAGGTCGCGCGCTCGGCCGATGAACTCGACATGGCGCTGAAGACGGCACGGGCCGAGGCCAAGGCGGCATTCGGCGACGACAGCGTCTACATGGAAAAATATCTGACGCATCCGCGGCACATCGAGATCCAGGTATTCGGCGACGGCAAAGGTAACGCTGTGCACCTTGTTGAGCGCGATTGCTCGCTGCAACGCCGGCACCAGAAGGTGTGGGAAGAGGCGCCGTCGCCGGCCCTCAACGCCGAGATCCGCAAAAAGATCGGCATGACCGTCGCGCGTGCCATGCAGAAGATCAAGTATCGCGGCGCCGGTACGGTCGAATTCCTCTACGAGGACGGCGAGTTCTACTTCATCGAGATGAATACGCGGCTGCAAGTCGAGCATCCAGTGACCGAGATGATCACGGGGCTCGATCTCGTGCTCGAACAGCTCCGCGTCGCCTCGGGCAACCCGCTCAGCGTGACGCAGGAGGAAGTCGTGTTCTCAGGGCATGCGATCGAGTGCCGGATCTGCGCCGAGAACCCGAAAACGTTCCGGCCGTCACCCGGCAAGATCACCTACTGGCATCCGCCGGGCGGTCTTGGCGTTCGTGTCGATTCCGGTGTCTACCAAGGCTACCGCATTCCGCCGTACTACGACTCGCTGATCGGCAAGCTGGTGGTTGCCGGCAAGAACCGCAACGAATGCCTGATGCGGTTGAAGCGCTGTCTCTCCGAGTTCGTCATCGACGGCATCGAGACGACGATCCCGCTTTTCGCGGACCTCGTCCAGCAGCCTGATATCATCAATGGCAACTACGACATCCACTGGCTGGAAAAGCATCTCGGCATGAAGAGCTGACCGGTTCGTTTGCCGTGACCTTTGCGACGATTGACACGGCGTTCGATCTCGTGAAGTTCAGCTCGTTGGCTGATTGGGCGATCGCGCGCCCAGCCGGGAGAGCGGTTACACCATGACGCAGCACGTGTCGCACCTCGATGTGCTGGAAGCCGAGAGCATCCATATCTTCCGTGAGGCTGCGGCGCAGTTCCGCAAGCCCGTGCTGATGTATTCGATCGGCAAGGACTCGACCGTTCTGCTGCACCTGGCACGCAAGGCGTTCTTCCCCGACCGGCCGCCGTTCCCGCTGCTGCACATCGATACGACTTGGAAATTCCGCGACATGATCGCGTTCCGCGACAATACGGTGCGCGAGCTTGGCCTCGAGTTACTCGTCCATACAAACCAGGATGGCCTCGCCCGCAACGTCAATCCGATCGACTACGCGCCGTCGCTCTACACCGACATCATGAAAACGGTGGCGCTGAAGCAGGCGCTGGATCTGCACGGTTTCGACGCGGCCTTCGGTGGTGCGCGCCGCGACGAGGAAGCCTCGCGCGCCAAGGAGCGTGTGTTTTCGTTCCGCTCGCCCGGCCATCGCTGGGACCCGCGCAAGCAGCGGCCGGAGATGTGGCGGCTGCTGAACGGGCGGCTCGGCACGGGCGAGACGGTGCGCGTGTTCCCGCTCTCGAATTGGACCGAGCGGGACGTCTGGCGCTATCTGCTGCGCGAGAAGCTGGCCGTGGTGCCGCTGTACATGGCAGCAGAGCGTCCGACTGTCGTCCGCAATGGCCAGATCCTGGTTCTCGACGACAACCGCATGCCGCTGAAGCCCGGCGAGCAGGCGGTGTTGCGCCGGGTCCGCTTCCGCACGCTTGGCTGCTGGCCTTTGACGGCGGCCGTCGAATCCGATGCCGCCGACATCGAGGCCGTGGTCGAGGAGACGCTGTCGGCCAAGACCTCGGAGCGGCAAGGTCGCCTGATCGACCATGATCAGGTCGGCGCTATGGAACGCAAGAAGCAGGAAGGCTATTTCTGATGTCTACTCCCCGCGAGGACCGAGGACACAGAATGCCGTCGACGCCACAATCCACGCAAACAGGCACGTCGCCGACGCTGGCAGCTTTGCCGGCAGCGTCGCCAGCCTGGGGTGATCTCGACGGGATCGTGCATCTGCTCACCTGCGGCTCCGTCGACGACGGCAAGTCGACGTTGATCGGCCGTTTGTTGTGGGACGCTTCCGATCTCCCCGAGGACACCCGCGCGTCGATCCAGCGGCAGGCCGGCCCCGATGGCGAGCCGGATGTCAGCCTGCTACTCGACGGCCTGGTCGCGGAACGCGAGCAGGGCATCACCATCGACATCGCCTGGCGCTATATCGATTCCGGGCGGCGGCGATTCGTCGTGATCGATAGCCCCGGACATGAACAGTACACGCGCAACATGGCGTCCGGCGCGTCGCACGCCGACATCGCGATCATGCTGGTCGATGCGCGCCACGGTGTGAAACGGCAGACGCGCCGGCACGCTGCGATCCTCGATCTGATCGGCGTCAAGCGCGTGCTTCTTGCCGTCAACAAGATGGACCTGATCGGCTGGTCGGAAATTCGCTTTCGCGAGATCGAGGCAGACTTCGGGACGATCGCGCAGAACTTCGCGTTCGAGAAGGCGCTGGCCATTCCTGTTTCGGCGAAGCTCGGTGACAACGTCGCGCGGCGGTCGGCGCACGCGCCTTGGTACGACGGGCCGGTCCTGCTCGAAGAGTTGGCGCGGGCGCCGAGCCGCGGCACGACCTCTGACGGCGCGTTCCGTATGCCGGTGCAGATCGTCATCCGCGGCGGGCAGGATTTCCGCGGCCTCGCGGGTACAATCAGCTCTGGGCAAGTCCACGTTGGCGACGCAATCCAAGACGCCTTGAGCGGTCGGGAAGCCCGCGTGCGCCGCATCGCAACCATGGACCGCGACCTCGATCAGGCCAGTGCGGGGCAGGCTGTGGTCTTGCAACTCGACTCCGACATCGACGTGGCGCGCGGCGCTGTGCTCGCGGCGCCCGACGCGCGCCCGACGGTTGCCCGTGAGATCGACGCGCGGCTCGTCTGGCTGTCGGATGTGCCGCTGGAAGCCGCCAACGGATTGCTGCTGCGCACGGCGACGGATCTCATCCCGATCGCGGCGTTGAAGGTGCGCGGGCTATTGGACCTCGAGACTCTGGCCGAGAACCCAGCTGCGACCTGCACCACCAACGACATCGTCATTGCCGATATTGCGCTTGGCCGCGCCGCTGCGGTCGACCTGTTCGCGGCGTTCAAGGAGACTGGCAGCTTCGTGCTGGTCGATGCGTTGACTGGCGCGACGCTGGCGGGTGGCATCGTCAAGTCGGTGCGGCAGATAACCGGCGAGACAGGCGGCTCGTCGGCTTTCCGCATCAGCAACGACATGCTGGCGCGCGGCGTCTGTGCCGGCCTCGCACCTACCGATCCGGAGTTCCGCCGCCGCGCCGAAGAGGTGGCGATCATCCTGCGCGCGGCCGGTGTGACGGTGGTCCAAGAATGACGCGCCGAGTTCGCGCATGGTTTCAATCGATGTGCCGCGCAATGGACGTGGCAAGCCCGGCTGCGACATAACAGGCCTCAAAGGGCCGGCGGGTCCCGGTTCACATCGTATTCACTTGGGAAACACTAGAAGTTCAAAAAGGCCGAGCGGTCGTCGCCGGCGTCCCTGTGTCGAGGATTAAGTCCCATGAAGTCACTGATGGTTGCTGCCGGCATTCTCATCGTCGGTGCTACCGGCGCCTCGGCGCAGTACGCTCCCTGGAACCAAGGGAATCATCCCTACGCCCGGCGTCACCACAGCGTCTGCCAGGACAAGGCCATCCGCCTGCATCAATTCGAGCGTCGCGCCGCTTCGGATGGTCGCATCAGCCCCAACGAGCGCCAGACCATTTTTGCTCTGAAGCGCGACCTCGACCGCACCTGCGGCCGTTATCGCCACCGTGGCTGAGGCTGGGGGCTTCAAGCCCCGGACGATGCTCGCCTGAATTCGACGCCACGGAACCGTCAACGGCTCCGTGGCGTTTCCTTTCCAGCGCTACTTCTCGACCGTCCGCTTCTCGATCGCCAACATGGCGTCGAGGCCGATGGTCTGGTGCACGTGCTCCTGCTCCGCCTTGGCGCCGCCACTGCCGAGGTTCGGCGCCGGATCGCCCTTCGCCAGCGCAGCGTAGGTCTCGCGCAGGGTCTTGTGGATCGCCATCAGCGGTGTCGAAGCGTCGATGACGAGCTGGTAGCCGAGCTTCTTCAGGTCCGCGTTCGAGAGACCGGTCGCGCGCTGTATGTCGCCGGACGCCAGCAGGACCAGAGGCCGGCCGACTTTCTCGCCGATGATGCGCACCTGATCCGGCGTTTTCGCGGAAACGAGCAGCATATCGGCGCCAGCCTTGGCGAAGGCTTCGGCACGGCGCAGTGCCTCGTCGAGCCCGAGGCTACGTGCCGCGTTGGTACGCGCGATGATGATGAAATCCTTCGAGCGGCGCGCGGCGATCGCCTCCTTGATTTTGTCGCACATGAGCTCGGTCGGGATGCAGTGCTCGAGGCCGATATGGTGATGCGCGCGTTTGGGCAGGTGCTGGTCCTCGATCTCGATCGCGTCGAAGCCCGCCGCCTCAGTCATGCCGATGGTGCGGTGCATGTGCATGGGATCGCCGAAGCCGCACGCGCCATCCAGGATCAGCGGCAGCGGGCACACGCTCTTGATGTCGAGCGCGGCCTGGCACATCTCGGTCAAGTTGAGGTTCGCCTCGGTGACGCATTTCAGGTAGCCGGTCGCGCCGCCACCGAGATAGAGCGCCTGGAAGCCGGCGGCCTCGGCCAGCTTGGCCATCATCGGATTGAGGACGAGGGGGACGTGGATGGGGGACGAGTCTTTGAGCAGGTTGCGTAGGGTGGTCATGGGATTTGACTCCTTTGCGCCTTCGGATGCCCTCTTTGCACCCTCTTTGCATCCGGCGCGTGAACACTCATCCGTCACGGACGTGGTAGACTGAGGTCGCCCCCTACTGCGCCGTCAGCCCGCCGTCGACGACCATGCCGGAGCCGGTCATGAAGCCGGCATCGTCGGAGGCCAGGAACACGATACCGAGCGCGATGTCGTCAGGCACGCCGAGGCGGCCGATCGGGTGCTGCTTCAATGCCGTTGCGCGCGCGCCGTCGACATCGTTGGTGCCAAGTTGCTTGGCGCGCGAGGCGAACGTCTGCGCGCCCATGTCGGTTTCGATGACGCCCGGGTGGATCGAGTTGACGCGGATTTTCCAGCCTTTGCGGCCAAACGACAGGGCGCAGGACTTGGTGAAGAGCGTGACGCCGCCCTTGGTCATCGAGTAGAGCGGATCGAGCTGCGAGCCGACGATACCGGCAACGGATGCCAGATTGACGATCGCCGAGCCGTGCTTTGATTTGGCGCCGCGCTCCGCCAGCGCGGGAGCGCACACTTTGGTTCCGAGCCAGACGCCGGTCATGTTGATGGCAACGAGCTTGTTCCAGTCCTCCATGGTCGCGTCCATGAAGTCGCGGCCGAGGAACATGGCAGCATTGTTGACGAGGATGTCGAGGCCGCCGAACTGCTTGGTGGTTGCCGCCAGCGCCGCGGCCCAGCTCGCTTCGCTGGTGACGTCGAGCTTGACGAACAGCGCCTGCCCGCCGGTGGCCGTGATATCTTTCACGGTTTCGCGGGCTTTCTCCTCCAGGATGTCGCCGATGACGACCTTGGCCCCGGCCCCGGCCATGCGCCTGGCGGTTTCGCCACCGATGCCGCGTGCGGCGCCCGAAATCAGCGCGACTTTGCCATCCAGACGGTTCATGTGCGGAGCTTCCCTGTTGCGTTGCCTCGATTGATCACGAGACTATGCCGGGGTGGCCGCTTTGGAAAGGGTTGAGCACGGGGTCCGAACGCACGGGTGGTCCGCACTTGTTCAACGCCCCGGTGCCAGCTCGATGCGCTGTACGGCACGGCCGGTGGCAAGATCGACAATGGCGATGCCGGCGCCGGTCGGCGCGTCGAAGTGCACCGCGAGGCGATTACCGGAGAGCGACAGATTGCGGACGGTGGCGCCTGCCGGCAACGCCAGTCGCACATCGGCCGGAAGGGCTGCGCCGGACATGGCCGGCACCGCGGCTGCCGGATCACCAGGTGGCGCGCGATTGAGCAGAAAGACGATGCGGCCGATCACAACCGCGAAGCCGAGCAGCAGCAGGGCGCCCATGGTGATGACGGCAAAGCGGAGCTTGCGCATCTGGGCGTCGTCGAACATCGGCTTGATCGCCGGCTCATCCTTGACAGTAGCGTCCTTGACAGTGCCGGCGCGCTCGTCGCTCTGTTGCATTGCGTCTCCTGAACCTAAATGATCGGCCGACATGACAGAGCCCACGCCTGAGCGCCAAGCCGTCACCGCGCTGGATGCGGACGCCGGAGCGCGCCTCGACCGTTTCCTTGCGGACCGGATCGAGGGGCTATCGCGGTCGCGCGTGCAGGCGCTCATTCGCGAGGGCGCCGTAGTGCTCGGCGAAAAAACGATAGGAGACCCCGGCTACCGGGTCAAACGCGGCGATGCGTTCCAGCTGCAACTCCCGGAGCCGGAGGCAGCCGAGCCGTTGGCGGAGAACATCGCGCTCGACGTGGTTTTCGAGGACGCGAGCCTGATCGTGATCGACAAGCCGGCGGGGCTCGTCGTGCATCCGGCGGCGGGGCATGCGACCGGCACGCTGGTAAATGCACTGCTGGCGCACTGTGGCGACAGTCTCTCCGGCATCGGCGGCGTCCGGCGGCCGGGTATCGTGCATCGGCTCGACAAGGACACCAGCGGGCTACTTGTCGTCGCCAAGACGGACAAGGCGCACCAGGGGTTGGCGGCACAGTTCGCCGCGCACGGCCGCGACGGGCGCATGTCCAGGCGCTACCTGGCGCTGGTATGGGGCACATTCGAGCGCAAGACCGGCAAGGTCGATGCACCGCTGGCGCGAAGCGACACGAACCGTAAAAAGATCACCGTCGTGCGCGACCGATCGAGCGCCAGCTCCCCGTACGATCGGCGGGAACCGTTCGTTCCCGACCAGCCGCGGCGGCGATTGGCCGAACGACTGGACGATGCGCTGGCAGCGGAGGAAACGCCGGCGACGGTGAGCGACGCAGCCCAGGCACGCAGTGGCGCCGGCCGCGAGGCGGTGACGCATTTCGAGGTTGGCGAGGTGTTTCCAGGCGCCGACGGCAAGCCGGTCGCAACGTTGCTGCGATTGGAGCTCGAGACCGGCCGCACGCATCAGATCCGCGTCCACATGGCGCACATCGCGCATCCGGTGATGGGCGACGTTACTTATGGCGCGGGCTTCAAGGCGAGCGCCAGCCGGTTGTCCGCCACCGCTGCGGACGCCTTGACCGCGCTCGCCCGGCAAGCGCTGCATGCCTCCTCGCTTGCGTTCGAGCACCCCGTGACGCGCCGCAAATTGTCGTTCGAAAGCCCGCCGCCGGCCGACATGCAACGGCTGCTCGATGCGTTGCGTGGGAGATAGGCAATTTTGGCCGTTCGTTACAACCGCACCAATGTCATGGCCGGGCTTGTCCCGACCACCCATCGATCAACAGGCGTTACGATGGATTTGTATTGTCACATATCAACAAACGATTACTTCTGCTGCTTGTCGCCCCATGGGTCCTCGGGACGAGCCCGAGGATGACAATCGTGCTCGTATTTCATTGCGCTCCCTTAGCGAAGAACCGGTTCTCCGGGCGCGGCAGGCCGAGGTTTTCGCGCAACGTCTTGCCGGTGTATTCGGTGCGGAAGAGGCCGCGGCGCTGCAACTCGGGCACGACCTTGTTGCAGAAGTCGTCGAGGCCACCCGGCAGATACGGAAACATGACGTTGAAGCCGTCGGAGCCGCGCGTCTCGACCCACTCCTGCATCTGATCCGCAATCATCTTCGGCGTGCCGACCATGCCGAGGCCGCCGTAGCCGCCGAGCCGGCCCGCGAGTTGCCGCACGGTGAGATTTTCCCGTTTTGCCAGCGCCAGCACGCGTTCGCGCCCGCTCTTGCTCTGGTTGCTTTCGGGGATGTCGGGCAGGGGGGCGTCAGGATCGAATTTCGAGGCGTCGGTACCGAGGTTGATCGAGAGCTGCGCGATGCCGCTCTCGTAGTGCACGAGGCTATCAAGCATCGCCCGCTTGTCGCGCGCTTCGCTCTCGGTTTCGCCGAGCACGACGAAGGCGCCAGGCAGGATTTTCAAGTGATCGGGATTGCGGCCGATCTTCTCCATACGGCTCTTGATGTCGGCGTAAAGCTTGCGGCCATCGTCAAGCGGCCCGCCGCCGGCGAACACGACTTCCGCCGTTTCGGCTGCGAGTTGGCGGCCTGAATCTGAGGCGCCGGCCTGCACGACCACCGGCCAGCCCTGCACCGGGCGAGCGATGTTGAGGGGCCCACGCACCTTGAAATACTTGCCCGCGTGGTTCAGCACGTGCAGCTTTTCCGGATCGAAGTAAATGCCGGATTTTACGTCGCGGATGAAGGCATCATCCGCCCAGCTGTCCCAGAGGCCTGTGACGACATCGTAGAACTCGCGGGCGCGGCGGTAACGTTCGCCGTGCTCCATCTGGTCGTCCATGCCGAAGTTCAGCGCGGCGTCTGGATTGGACGTGGTGACGAGGTTCCACGCTGCCCGCCCACCGCTGATGTGGTCGAGCGAGGCGAAGCGCCGGGCGATCAGGTACGGCTGCTCGAACGTCGTCGACGCGGTGGCGATCAACCCCAGGTGCTTCGTCATCATGGCGAGCGCCGGCAGCAAGGTCAGCGGGTCGAACGACGTCACGGTGGCGCTGCGCTTCAAGGCCTCCATCGGCATGTTCAGTACGGCCAGATGGTCGGCCATGAAGAACGCATCGAACTTCGCCGCCTCCAGCTTCTGCGCGTAGGACACGATCGCCTGCAGATTGAAGTTGGCGTCTGGCGTGCCGCCGGGATAACGCCAGGCAGCGGTGTGAATGCTGATCGGGCGCATGAAGGCGCCGAGGTGCATCTGGCGTTTGGCGGGCTTCATCGAGCGAGACTCCATTGGGCGTCGCGAACCGTTGCCCGCACACAAGGTGGTGGACGGGGCGACCGATTTCCTGACATCGTTGACGAGGAACGCAGGAACGTGTCCGCGCCGTCCATGTGCCAATTAAGATTCGGGAATTTCAGCGAGGGCCACCGAAAATGCAAGTCGTGATGTGCGAAGCCTATGGCCCGCCCGAGAGTCTGGTCGTCAAGTCCGTACCATCGCCGACGCCTGCAGCCGGCGAAGTCAAAGTGCGTTTGCGCGCGCGCGGCGTCAGCTTCGCTGATGTGCTGCGGATCGCCGGCACGTATCACGTCAAGACGGCGCCGCCGTTCATTCCAGGCAACGAGGCATCGGGCGAGATCATGGAGCTTGGCGCCGGCGTGACGGGGCTGGCTGTCGGTGACCGCGTGCTCTGCGGCGGCGGCTATGCGGAGGAAACGGTGCAAGCCGCGGCGAACGTGATCAAGCTGCCGGCGTCAGTCGGTTACGAAGCCGCGGCGTCGTTCCGCTCCAATTACATGACGGCGTACTATGCGCTGCAGCGCGGGCGCCTCAAGCCCGGCGAGACGCTGCTGGTGCATGGCGCTGCCGGCGGTGTCGGCCTCGCCACCGTCGACATGGGCAAGCTGATGGGGGCACGCGTCATCGCCACTGCGCGCAGTCCAGAACGGCTGGAGGTGTGCAAGAAACTTGGCGCCGACCACGTCATCGATTACTCCAAGGGTTTCCGCGAGCAGGTGCTGGCACTCACTGGCGGGCGCGGTGCGGACGTCATCTTCGATCCGGTCGGTGGCGATGTATTCGATGAGTCGATGCGTGCGGTCGCGCCGTTCGGGCGAATCCTCATCGTCGGTTTCACCAGCGGGCGGCCGGGCGTCGCCAAGACCAACCATCTGCTGGTCAAGGACGCCGAGGTGATCGGCTTCACCATCGGGGCGCTGGCCAAGCTCGCTCCGGAGCGCAATCGAGCCAACCTCGAAACGCTGGTCGATTGGCTCGGCGCGGGGCGGATCCACCCCTATCATTCGCATGCGCTGCCGCTGGCCAAGGCGGCGGACGCGTTAAAGCTGGTCGTCGACCGGCAGGTGATCGGCAAGGCGCTATTGGTTTAATGATTGATGTAGGGTGCAATAGTCCCTCCTTCAGGGGCGTATTGCACCGCTTGAACGTGAGCCTCGGTGCAATACGGCGGAAAGTGCAAGACCGCCTATTGCACCCTACAATTCGAATCCATCGACGCTGCCAAGCTTGACGTTCAAGCGCGCCCGAACGATCGTCATCCGATCTTGAATCGACCACACACGAAAGCTCTCTGGAG
>JANLQP010000233.1:0-1599 GCA_031367895.1 Hyphomicrobiales bacterium | reverse complement strand
AATACGATCGAAGCCGGACAGTAGTCCGAGCCATTGCGGACAGCAGTCCGACGAAGCCGGACAGCGCCACCCATCGACAGGCTCAACGGGTCACGCGGCGGTGTCCGTGTCAAGTTTGCCACGCTTGGCCGTCTTATTTTTCGGTTCGCGCTTGCTCTCGCCGGCAAGGTTCAGGCGGTGCGCCGAGTGCACGAGGCGGTCGAGGATGGCGTCGGCGACGGTCGGATTGGCTATCATCTCGTGCCAGTGCTTTACGTCGACCTGACTGGTCACGATCGTCGAGCCGCGTCCTTGCCGGTCGTCGAGGATCTCCAGGAGATCGCGGCCCTGATCCGGCGTGAGATGAGCGAGCCCCCAGTCATCGAGGATCAGGAGCTGCGCGCGGGCGACGCTCTTCAAGAGCCGCGCATGGCGGCCATCACCGCGAGCGAGCGCCAAGGCATCGAACAGTCGTGGCACGCGATAGTAGAGCACCGAGCGATCGTCCCGGCACGCCTTGTGGGCAAGTGCACATGCCAGCCAGCTTTTGCCGAGCCCGGTCTTGCCAACGATGATCAGGTTCTCGTGCCGGGTGATCCAGTCGCCAGCGATCAGCTTGGCGAGCAGCGGCTTGTCGAGACCGCGCGCCGCCTTCATGTCGATGTCTTCGACGACGGCATTCTGCCGGAGTCCGGCGAACTTCAGGCGGCTGACGAGCCGCTTGTTCTCGCGGTCGATGGCCTCGCGATCGACGAGCAGGCCGAGCCGCTCCTCGAACGTGAGGGCGGCGACATCAGGGTGCCGCCGCTGATCTTCGAGGGCCTTCGCCATGCCGGCGAGACCGAGCGCGTCCGTGCAGCGCACGGCTCCGCCATGACGAGCCGCTGTTCGGTTGGATGTGTAAGCATTGTTGGACCTTTTCTTGATCGCCCACCTGTTTCTTCACGCGCCTCCGGGGCGGACAAGCCGGAGCGCGCGGCGTCCGCTGCGCCGGTTCAGTGGTAGTAGTCGGAGCCGCGGATATTGCCGTGCAGAAGCGGCACAGCCTCGGGCGTTGCCGGTTGCGCATAAGCCTTGTCGAGCCCGTGCTTCAGGATCGACGCGACCGAGCCGTAGGTGGTGGAGCCGACGTCGTTGCCACGCCGGCAGGCAGCCTCGACGCGCGCTGGCCCGTAACTCTTCACGAGATTGATGATGCCGAGGCACGAACGGAAGCCCTGCTCGGGATGCGGCTTGGCTTTGATGATCGCCTCGAACAGCGCGACCGTTGCCGGACCGATAGCGGCGGCTTTGTCCATCATCTTTGCCGGCGTCCACTCGGCATAACGGCGATGTGCGCTCGGCATATGCTCGGGAATCGTCGTGTGCCGGTTGCGGACGGGCGAGAACGGATGGCTCGCGATGCGATTGCCCTTGTGGAAGATCTCGACCGTGGCGCTGGTGATGCGCGCGTCGCGGCGAAGCGCGCCTCCGGCACGACGACGATCTCGCGGATCAGCTTCGAGGGCACCGAGTAGAAGTGGTCCGCGATCTCGATATGATAATCCGGCGCGACGCGTGCGCGCTTCCATTCCGCGTAAGGGTAGGGCTCGTTCGGCAGCCCCTTCAATGCCGGCCGAT
>JANLQP010000205.1:0-1638 GCA_031367895.1 Hyphomicrobiales bacterium | reverse complement strand
ATCGTCTCGACGCTGACGCCATCGAGCACCCCGCCTTTGTCACCGGGTCGTTCGGGCGCCTGCGACGGCGGTGGGGCCGGCGCGAACTGGAGAAACTGCGGCCAGCGCAAATGTCCCGTGATGATCAGGATCGCCAGCAGGTGCATGCCGAACGCCGCGCCTATCGAAATCGCCCGCGCGCGATCGGTGCGCTGCCAGACTCCGGCGGCCAGCAGGCGCGCTGCGAGCGCGATCTTGGAGAACGAGAGGGCGCCGAGCGCAAATAGGCCCGGCCCGATCCGAGCCCATGCGACCGTTTTGGCCAGTGTCTTGCGCGCTGCATTCCACATGATCGATTGTACCGATCGCCTGCGCTGCGCCGGCCGGGCGCCGTCGCGGTCAACCGAGCCCTTTCAAAGGTGGTGGGCCCGGAGGGACTTGAACCCCCAACCAGACGGTTATGAGCCGCCGGCTCTAACCATTGAGCTACAGGCCCACGCTGCGCCACTCGAATTGCTGCGCGGCACCGGACCCTAGTGAGCACACGCGAACCGCGCAAGGGGCTGCCGCCGACGGTGTGTGCATTCATGAAATGCCGGCACGGCATGCCGCAATTCGCACACCTTGTCTTCCGAGCCCGGCGCGCCAACTTCAACCGTATGCCGGTCTCCCCCGCCACTCCGTCGGAACTGCCGAGTTTTCAGGCACTTCATCACAAAACGCGCGAGGTCTGCAGTTCGCGACCTTTCGCCGTTTGTCGACTTGTCGAGCGCCCGATTGTGGTCTAGGCAGAACGCTGCGACGTAGGCTCTGCATTGCAACACAGAGCCGCTTGGCGTGTCCTCTCCAGGACCAACCGGCATACATTCTCGAAAGGACAGGCTATGAACGCGCAGGATAAAGCGCCTGGCAAGCCCGACAGCACAGCTGCTGACGGCAAGCAAGCGACCATCTCGCTGAGCGGCAATCGCGTCGTGCAGATGCCCGTGCGCTCCGGCACGATCGGCCCCGACGTCATCGACATCGGCCGGCTGTACGCCAACACCGGCTGCTTCACCTACGATCCGGGCTTCGTCTCGACCGCCAATTGCTCGTCGAAGATCACCTATATCGACGGCGATGAAGGCGTCTTGCTCTATCGCGGCTACCCGATCGACCAGCTCGCCGAGCACTCGACGTTCATCGAGACCTGCTATCTGTTGCTGCACGGAGAGCTGCCGAACAAGGGCCAGTTCGATTCGTTCCGCACGACGATCTCGCGCCACACCATGGTGCACGAGCAGATGTCGCGTTTCTTTACCGGCTTCCGCCGTGACGCCCATCCGATGGCGATCATGTGCGGCTCGGTCGGCGCGCTGTCGGCATTTTATCACGACTCGACCGACATCACCGATCCCCAGCAGCGGATGATCGCACAGCACCGGCTGATCGCGAAGATGCCGACCCTGGCGGCGATGGCCTACAAGTATTCGGTCGGCCAGCCGTTCATCTACCCGCGCAACGACCTCGACTACACCTCGAACTTCCTGCAGATGTGTTTTGCCGTGCCGTGCGAGCCGTATGTCGTCAATCCCGTGTTGTCGAAGGCACTGGACAAGATCTTCACGCTGCACGCCGACCACGAGCAGAACGCGTCAACCTCAACCGTGCGACTTGCCG
>JANLQP010000204.1:0-2723 GCA_031367895.1 Hyphomicrobiales bacterium | reverse complement strand
CATAGCCTTTTTGGTCAAGAAGGTGTTGGACGGATTTCAATTGATGCCTCCATGCATTCGTGACGTCGCGATTTTACCGGACCGTTTCGCCGGGCCGGATTGTTTTTGCTCCGTCCATATAGGTTAGGAACTCGGCTGGATCACTCAGCAGTGCCACCGCAAACCCGATGAAGAGTAGAATGCCGGCCTGATCCATATGCGTGAGAGCGGCGAGTTTTTGCTGTTCGTGGCCAAAGTAGCTCATGAGCGCAATACCAAAGCCGACGGTTACGAGTGCAGCACTAAGGACCGGCATGAACAGCGGCGGCGGACAGAGTAACGCGAGAAAGGCTGCACCGGCGATGGCCACCAAGGTCTCCATCCCGATCCATCGATTGATCCGCCTCGCTTCGGCGGCCGGCAGTCGGGGTAGCTCGGGATTCATGTGCACGAGGCGCATTGTCGTTCTCCTTTTTTTGTTAGGGCAGCAAGGCACGCACGACGGCTCCGAGCCCGCTCTGGCAAGTGGTCCACGGCACGGCCATACATCCGACTTCGTGACTGCCGCGCCAAACCATCTCGACGGCGACGTAGAGGATCACGGCCAAGCCAAGCCACGTGATCCAGGGATAACTTTCAAGCAGCCGCGCAATGAAGTTTGCTGCCAGGGCCATCAAGGCAATCGACAACGCCAGCCCGACCACAAGGATCGGGAAGTTGCCCTTGGCGGCGCCAGCGACTGCAAGCACGTTGTCTAACGACATCGAAACGTCGGCGACGACGATTGCAACAACGGCGCTCGAAAAGCTCATCACAGGCTGTGGGTTGCGAACCGCTGCGGCCCCCAGGCTCGATGGGCTCGGAACCATTTCTCCGGCGTGCCTGATTTCGCGATACATCCTCCAGCAGACCCAGAGCAGCAAAATGCCGCCGGCAAGCGTTAGGCCAACGATGGCCAGAAGCTGGGTCGTTACCAGGGAAAAAGCAATGCGGAGCACTACGGCGCCGGCAATGCCCCAGTAGATGACGCGAGCCCGCATTTCCGGAGCAACGCGTGATGCCGCCAACCCGACGATGATCGCGTTGTCGCCAGCGAGAACGACGTCGATCGCGATAATCTGTAATAGTGCGATAAATTGTTCCTGCAAGCCAAGCATCGATGTGCCTCAATGAGTGCTACGTGTCGCGTCATTCGGGACTACGGGTCCCGCCGACATGGACCTACTGTTTCACTTGCGAGATCGGGAACGCTGGAAAGCTCATTGTTCCGAGCTGCGCGCGTCGCTCGTCCTCGGAGAGCATCTGTTCGTTCAGTGGATCCCTGACGAGGCGATAAGCGAACATGGCGGAGAACCCGAGCATGGTTGCCTCGCTCGGCCGCCCGCTGAGCCCAAACGTCATGGACGCCTGAGCGCCTCGATCAATCTGCTTGTATTGCCGGAGCGGCGCGGCATCGCCCTCGCCCTTCGGGTGACCAATGCACGACGCAGCGTCAGCTGGATGCAACGTCGAACATTGCGCCGCACCGCTGACGTTGACGAAATCGTAAGTGATACCGGCGTTATCAGCGGCAAAGGGGGCCGGGCCGATCAACAAGAGTTGGACGGCCTTCTTGCCCTTATTCTCGATCTGCATGGTGACCGAGACCCGATCTCGCTCTTGGCTCCGCCCGACGAGGCCGACGCGGGCCTCAAGTCCGGCCGAAAGTGTGACGGCCGGGAGCGCAGCCGGTACATCAGCACGTGTCGGACCGACCACCGAGATAAGGAGAACCGTCATTACCGCTGCAACGCGCATGTTGGTTCTTTCCCGGGTTGTTCGATCAAAGAAACACGCGCATCGGTCGGGCGGTTTCGGCAATGGGCGCAAACGCTGGCGTGGCTGAGACAGCAATGATCCCAAGGCACAACTTCTCCACGATTTCCGGCGGCGCGACTTCTGCCACCACGTAAGGGTGCGCTTTGCCCTCAATGACGACGATCGCCATGGCATGTCCGTGGAGCGAGGCGCAGATCGGATACGGAAGACCGACTCCGCGAAGCGGGATGAGAGACCGGTGCGGAGGGTGGCTGAGGGGAAGCGGTCGCATTGTCTGTTTACTCCGGGTGAAGTTCTGGTAGGGGGCGTCGCGGTCGAGAACTCACGACACGGCCAGGGCCGACGCGGGGCGCAGGGCTTGCCCCTTTTCAAGAGAGTCCTTCGGCACTGGGCACGAAAACCCAGGCGTACACTGCGGTCTCTCTTGGCGTCAGTCCCAGCTCGCGTCATCCTCCCTAGCGTTCGTCAGGGGCCGGAACTGGCCTCACTGAGATGCCCTGTCATTTTCGCCGGGGACTTTCAGTTCTTGAGCCCAGCCGTGTCGCGGATGGCGGCCATGGTCTGCCCCGCCACGACGAACGCACCTACGTCGCAGTGCCCTCTGAGCTGGCCGAACAGTTCGTCGAGCTTGGCCTTGGTGCCCGCCGGGATGGTGGCCTTGGCGACTGCGTCGGCCATCTCCGCTTGCAGCTTGTGGCACTGCTCGGCACTGGCCGGCGGATCGGCCGCGTGAACGGGAGCAACCGTTAGCGCGACCAGCGCGCCGGCCACCAGAACCTTGCTCAGCATGGCAGTCACCCCTTTGTTTGCAGTCGTCGCGGCTTCGTCCGGTGCGGTGATACGTCACCGGCTTGACTGAACGTGGGGCCTGGCTGTGATTGTTTCAAATTGATTTATCTCGGCGTTTGGATTGAGTGTATCAATCA
>JANLQP010000137.1:0-1897 GCA_031367895.1 Hyphomicrobiales bacterium | reverse complement strand
CTCAGACCTGAGCCGATCGCTGCAACAACACGTCTATGCAGATCCAGTGAATAGGGAGCGGCCATACTGGCTGGCCTATCGTCCAGCCAGGATCTTGAATCAGATTACGGCCCGCGCCGGAATCCCAAAACGACTCAGCATGAAGAAATCATGCTCTAGCTCTCCAATCTTGGCGTGCAGCAGTTTCAGGTCCCCCACAGGTGCTGCGGCCGCGCCCGACGGCTCCGCGCCAAATACGCCAGCGGCGCCTTCCGCTAGCAGCCTGTCGGGCTGAGGTTTGTGACCAAAGGTCGGGCGCGATTTTGCCGTTGGTAAGCCCTCGACGGGCACTTGATTGGCATCGCGACCGCTTTGCGAGCGCCTCTATGGCACTGTGACGGCGCTTTGTAGCGGCCGGGACCCGCCTCCGGCTTCCTCAGGCGGGGCAGAGGGTGAACATCCGCTTGATGTTCCAGGCCATGGTCACGAGGCTCCACTCGCCGCGCACCTTGGCAAGTCCGCGCAGTAAAAACTGGCGGAACCCGAGTACCGACTTGATAATGCCGAACACCGGTTCCGGGGTCTGTTTGCGCAAGGCATAGAGCTTCCTGCCCTCCGGCGTCTGCAGCCGATACGCCATCGCCTCGACGGGTGTTGGGTTCTTCGGCGCCGGCGGGGTCTTGGCGAAGCGTTCGGCCAGCGGTGGGTGATGCGGCTGGCGGCCGATCGCGATCAGCGGCTCGATTCCAACCGCCTCGCAGGCCGCTACATTCCGCGCACTGAAATACCCAGTATCAGCCAGCAGAGTTTCAACCCTGCCCAGTTCTTCCGGCAACGCGTCGATCTTGCCGAGCATCGGCTCGATCTGCTGCTTGTCGTTCGCAGCTTGCACAACATCATGGGCAACTACCAGCAGGCTGCCCTCCGCCACAACAGCTTGCGCGTTGTAGCATTGTTCGAAACCACCGCCGGCGACCGGCATGATGCGCGATGCTTCGTCGGTGAGATTGATCTGATCGGTCGGCTGCGGACCCTGCGTCGGCGGCTGCGGCGGCTTGCCGCCGGGATTCTTGCCCGTGGCCGCTGTCTTGGCGGCCCGCACTGCCAGTTTGGTTTCATACTCGGCCAGATCGCGCTCGGACCGGTCCTTGGCACGTGCCTCGATCGCCGCGCGGGCCTCGGCGAGTTTCTTCAACCGCGCCTCGCGCCGTGCCAACTCCTCGGGAATTGACATACCGTCGGGCACATCCGCCTGATCCGCGGCCTCGGCGCGGGCCAACAGTTCTGCCACCTCGGCCTTCAACTGCGCCTCGATCTTGCCCGCATGTTCATAGGAAAGCGCACTGTGTCGGCTGGCGTTGGCGTGGATTTTCGTGCCATCGAGCGCCACCGTGCCCAGTTTGAGCACCCCCATCTCACGCGCCAGCAGAAGCACTTCAACGAACAGCCCTTCGATCTGCTGGAGGAACCTCCGCCGGAACGTCGCGATGGTGTCGTGGTCGGGGTGATCGTTAGACGCAATGAAACGAAAAGCCACCGAGTCGTAGCTCGCCCGCTCCAGCTTGCGGCTCGAGAAGATCCCCGTCGCGTAGCCATAAATCAGAATGCCCAGCAGCATCCTCGGGTGGTACGACGCCGAACCCGAGCCGCGGTAACTACCGCTCATCGCGCGAAGGTCCAGCCCGTCAATAACTTCCACTACGAAGCGCGCCAAGTGCTTCTCCGGTAGCCACTCGTCTACCGACGGCGGCAGAAGAAATCCAGTCTGGCGATTGATCGGACGGAAGTTGGTCATACGGAAGTCCTGCGGGAGGCGACGCAATCGTCATTACGATTCTACCACAGACCACCGATGACCGTAAGTCCGACAGGCTGCTAGGCGTGGTCCTGACTTGTCCCTCGCAGGCCGCCCCGGCAT
>JANLQP010000132.1:0-3311 GCA_031367895.1 Hyphomicrobiales bacterium | reverse complement strand
GGCCAGCCGGGCGAAAGATTTTCTCACCAAGGGGGAGGTCAAAGCACTGCTCGCCGCCGCCAAGGCCGGACGCCACGGTGCCCGCGATCACCTGCTGCTGACGATGATCTTCCAGCACGGCTTGCTGGCGATCGAGGCTTGCCGCCTGCGCGTCGACCAGATCGACCTCGAGGCCGCGCGCGTGTGGGTGGAGCGCGTCAAGGGCGGACAGTCGACGCACCAGCCGCTGACCGGCGACGAGGTGCGCATGATCCGCGCCTGGCTGCGCGAGCGGAAATTCGATACCCCGTGGCTGTTCGTCGGCGAGCGCCGCAGATCAACTCAGTCGCCATGCCGTGCAGTACATCGTGCGCCAGGCCGCGACCCGCGCGAAGCTCTCGGCCCATCCGCACACGCTGCGCCATTCCTGCGGCTACTACCTCGCCGATCGCGGCACCGACTTCCGCACCATGCAGGACTACATGGGGCACAAGAACCCGTGGCACACCGCGCACTATGCGCGCATCTCCGGCCGCAAGTTCGTCGGGCTCTTCAAATGATCCATCTCACCCGCACCGATCCCGCCCACAACATGGCGCGCTTCTACACGATGACGCTGCAGCCGACGCTGTTTGGCGAATGGGCGCTTCTGAAAGAATGGGGGCGGATCGGCAGTGCCGGCCGGCTCGAGTCCGCCCGGTTCGCCTCCGAGCAAGACGCTGCCCGGGCCATGGCCGAGCATCTCAAAGCTAAGCTCCGCAAAGGCTACGGGGCCGTTTGAATATCATGTTCTCGCTTTGTCTGAGTTAGCGTGGTTTAGCGCACAAACCTTGAGGTGCCCCCGGGAGCTTGGGCGACCGTGCTAGACCCTCCAGCGTGCACTACGCTATAGTGCTGCCGGTTCGTGACTGCTGCGGGTCACAATCTCTCCCTATCCGGAGCCGTCGCCTTCAGGCTGGTGCGGTTGGTGATCGATGCGACCTTTCACGAACACGCGCCATCGCAGTGAGCTCGGCGAATTTCTGCACTTCGAAGACGCACAGACGGGGTTTGGAACACGCGGAAAACGGGAGTCTAATATGTCGACCTTCATGTATCAAGCAGCCTACACCGCAGACGCTTGGACCAACCAGATCAAGAACCCGCAAAACCGAGTTGAAACCGTCGGTCGCCAGATGTGCGAGGCCGTCGGCGGCAAATTTATCGGCGCGTGGCTGTGCTTCGGTGACTACGACGTCGTTCTCATCGCCGAATTGCCGAGCAACGAAAGCATGGCGGCCCTGGCCCTGGCGATTGCTTCTGGCGGTGCCATTAAAGCGAGCAAGACGACCCCGCTGATGACGGGAGCGGAGGGCATCGAGGCCCTGAAGAAGGCCGTGACCGCCGTCAAGGTCTACAAGGACATCAACACCCAGCGGACGATGGCCGCGCCCGGCCGTTGAAGACGACGCTGGAGCTCTCTCAGGTCGTGGCACTCGCCAGCAGCGGGCACTTGCGTCACGCGCCCAACCTGAAGCCCTCATAGCCCGAGGCCGCGACCTCGTCACATTTCTTCTTATAGGCGGTGACGCCGCCGACGTAGGGCATGAAGATCCGCGGTTTTCCGGGAATGTTGGCGCCCACGTACCACGAGTTGGCCAGTGGATAGAGCGTGCTGTCCGCAATCTCGTTGTTGTGCTGCACCCACGCCTCCTCGGCCGCCCGCTCCGCTTCGATGCGACGCAGCCCGTTCTTGCGTAGGTACGCGAGGCAATCGGCGATCCAATCGACGTGCTGCTCGCATGCGAGGATCATCTGGCTCTTCACGCCCGGGCTCTGCGGCCCCGTGATCATGAACAGATTCGGGAATCCGGCCATCATGAGGCCGAGATAGGTTTGCGGGCCGTCAGCCCACTTTTCCTCGATCGTCATGCCGGCATCGGTCCGGATATCGATGTCCTTCAGGGCGCCGGTCATGGCGTCGAATCCGGTAGCGAAGACGATGGCATCGAGCTGGTATTCGGTATCGGTGGTGCGAAGCCCGTCCTCGGTGATCTCGCGGATCGGAGCGCTCCGCGCATCGACCAGCGTGACGTTGTCGCGGTTGTAGGTCTCGTAGTAGTCGGTGTCGAGAATGAGCCGCTTGGTCCCGATCGGATGATCTTTCGGGGCGAGCAACTCCGCCGTCCTGGGGTCCTTGACGGTGGCCCGGATTTTCTCGCGCACAAACTCTGCCGCGGTTTCGTTGGACTCCTTATTGACCAGAAGATCGGTGTAGGCATAGAGGAAGCTGATGCTGCCGCCTTCAGACCATTTTGCCTCGTAGGCGCGGCGGCGTTCGTGATCCGCCGCCTCGAGCGCGCTTTGCACGGGTGGGGGATGGCCGGCGATGCCGAACGGCGTATCGAAGGCTGCGCGGCGGCGCTCGGGATATTCAGCCTTATGCCGGCGCACCTTTTCAGGGTCGAGCGGCGCGTTGCAGGCGGGTAAGGAGAAATTGGCCGTCCTCTGGAACACGTAAAGCTGCTTCGCCTGCTTAGCGATCAGCGGAATGGACTGCACGCCCGACGACCCCGTCCCGATTACCCCGACCCGCAAGCCCGAAAAATCGACACCTTCGCGAGGCCAGAGGCCGGTATGATACCACTTGCCCCGGAAGTGCTCCAATCCCGGGTAGTTCGGCGTCCTCGGAGTGGAGAGGTTGCCGGTGGCCATGATGCAGTAAGGAGCAGTGGCGACATCGCCCTTGTCGGTCTTGATTGTCCACAGGTTCGCCTCGCCGTCGAATATCGCAGAGCGCACCCGCGTTTGGAACTGGATATCGCGCCTGAGATCGAAGCGGTCGGCGACGTGATTGATGTAACGCAGGATCTCAGGCTGTGTGCCGTAGCGTTCTGGCCACTGCCACTCCTGCTGCAATTCGTTTGAGAACGAGTACGAGTATTCCATGCTCTCGACGTCGCAACGGCATCCCGGATAGCGGTTCCAAAACCACGTCCCGCCGACGTCGCTGCCGGCCTCGTAGGTGCGCACCTTCAGGCCGAGGTTGCGCAGCCGGTGAATGGCGTAAAGACCGCCCACACCCGCTCCGACGATGATGACATCCAGCTTTGTCGCCTCTGTGCCTGGTGCGGCCATGATGCGTGCCTCTTGTCACGTATCTGTCGATCCTAGTCATTTTCGCTGTCGACCGGCAAGAGATCCCGGACGATGCGACCTGTGTAGGCATGCACGTCGACCGGCGGGATGACCGTTTTGACCGTGACCGAGTACGTGTTGATGTCGCTGAGCCCCATCCGCCCCGGTGGATGCTCCTGCCGGAAGATCACCTCCCGTACGGCCCCTGCGAGCGC
>JANLQP010000105.1:0-2353 GCA_031367895.1 Hyphomicrobiales bacterium | reverse complement strand
TTGGTGCGCCGCCGGCCAGGCCCGGACGCCAGCCCTTCTTCGATGAGATCGCGAAGCCGCTTCTTGGCCTGCTCGTCCTGATCTCGGCGCACCAGGTCGCGGATGTACTCGCTGGTGTTTCCGTAGTTGCCCGCGGACACCCGATGATCGATGTACTCCCGCATCGACTCGGGCAAGGCAAAGCTCATGGTTTGACGGCTCATGGCATGATCTTGCTCAGTTTGACAACCGTTGTCAACTGACGCATAGATGCGGACCACGGCTTGCGGGGCAGATCGACGCCGCCGGCCTCCTCACGACGCCGCTCGCGCCGGATTGGCGGACCCGCGTCGTATGAGTGCTTCGGCGAACCTCTCCACGCCAAACCGAAACGTTCCCCGGAAATTGATGTTCCCGAAGTGCACTGGCCCCATGCGCCGGATCCATTCGTCCTCGATCTTCACGCCGTCCATGCGCAGCCGCTCGACCGTCTCGTTCATCCGGTTCGTGTTCCACCCGATGACGATATTCGTCAGCAGCGCGTGCGCCCCGGATATCGTCCTCATCTCGTCGTGCCGCCGACCGCGATCGGTGGCCACCTTGCCGTCGTAGATGGCGCGCTGCAGCAAGTGAACCGACTCGCCGCGGCTGAGTAGCGTGTGAATCTCGCGCCGGAAGTCATCGATGGTCACGAAGTCGCACAGGAAAACGCTGCGCAGCAGCCGGCCAAGGTTTTCCGCAGCCTCGTACGCAGGGTCACCCTTGGCCGCGCTGCTCAGGTAGCGCAGCGCCAGTTCCGCACTGATCCGCCCCAGCCGAATGGACGCCACGATGCGCAGCAGTTCGTCCCACCCTGATCGAATTGCTTTCAACGAGACCCGTTTGACTGTCACGAGTTCGATGCTCTGCGGCACCTCGAACTTCGCCGGCAGGTAGAGCTTGCGCTCGGACAGGTCGCGCAGCCGCGGGCACAGATCGAACCCCAGCAGCTTGGCGACGCTCATGGCCGGGTTGGTGTAGCCGTGTGTGTCGACCGCGAGTAGCGACAGCTGAATCCGGTCCTGGCTTCGGTTGTGCTGCTCGACGCCCTCGATCGCCACACCGGCCTGCCGCTCGTTGAGAACGATGGGCTGGTCGTACACGATGCCCCACCGGTCCAGAACGTGGGTATAGATGCCCGCGGCATAGGTTCTGCGCCGCGGATCGACGCGAGCGGTCCACAGATGGCGTGAGACATCCATCGACATCATGTCGGCCGAGGCCTTCTCGCCGGTTCCCCAGTGCTCGGCCAGCGGAATCCGCCCTTGGAACTCAGTGAGCCGTTCGTTGGCACGGCGCAGGCGCCCGTGCATTTCGAGGGCGCGCATGGCGACAGAGACCTGGGTCGCGTCGATTCCGGGGATCATCGCGGCCACGCCCTTGGCGTCGACATCGGTGCCTTGTGCCAACAGTGCTGCGTAGGCCGACAGCAGCTCGGCCTCGGTTTCGGCGCGATGCCCGAGCAGCGCCTCGCTGAAGTTGCACAGCACGTCCATCTCGAGCAGGATGTCCGGCAACTGCGCCTTGCCGATGGTCTTGAACAGCAGGTCCCGCGTTCGCCGAGGTTCACCGTCATCCGGCCGGGCCTCCACGGCGGGAAGGTGCAGCATGCCGTCCGTGCCGATGTGGATTTTGCCGGCGGTGCAGGCTTCGGCGACGGCACTCAGGCCGGCCTTGAGGTTGGCGAGCAGCGGGTCGAGCACGCTGTCGGACGAGCTACCGAGTTCGAGCGTCGCAATCAGCTTGTCCCGCTCGCGTGCCCACTCGTCGGCTGGAATGAGGACCTGGTCGCGCTCCCGGAAGCTCAGCGAGTGGTCGATCCAGAGCTTGCCGCTGCGCAGGCTCTTGCGCAGCGACATCATCGTGCACGCCGCGAAGGCCTGCAGGCCGCGCTTGCGATCTTCGTCGTGAACAAGATCGCGCCATGCATCGCCCACCTCGGGGACCGCGAATCCGGCTGGGAATTCCGGCGCCCCAAGGCCACGCAGTTCGCGCCAGGTACTCCAATGCTTGAACCCGGCGTCGTCGGCCGCGCCGCCGAATGCAAGACCTTCCATTCCGGCGAGAAAGGCCTGGACGCGCTGGCCATCCGCGGCAAGCACTTGCCGGACGCGAGCCGCGAAGCTGCCGGCGGTGCCCTCGATGATCTCGGTCAACAAGCGATCGGCCTCGCGGCAGCGCACGTCCGAGCGCTGTTCCTTGTCGCGCAGGACCTCGCGCACCTTGAGCACCCGCTGGCGAACAGAATCGGCCGCACCTTCCTTGGCGGCCTTCGCTCCTTGCGTGGCCTCCCGGAAGAGTTGCTGGCTTCGGCGATGGCTCTGTTGAATCGTCA
>JANLQP010000115.1:0-4540 GCA_031367895.1 Hyphomicrobiales bacterium | reverse complement strand
ATTCGCGGCAGATAATAGAGGCGGTCGCCGTCCTGCAGGTCTTGAAGCTGTGTCTTGAAGATGAAATCAAAGGTGCTGCCGAGCAAGCCGCCGAACAGGTTCTGCTTCTCGGCGAGACCGCCGATCCAGAGGTCGATGTTGTCGATGCCCGTTATGGAGCCCGTGCTCCATTGCGCGTGCACAGCGAGCGGGTTGTTCAGGTTGTTGGCGTAGACGCCGAGGCTGTGTATGAAGTCGAAGGCGTCCTGCTTGACGAGAACGCCGGACTTGTCGCTCGCGATGTCGAGGCCTGTCGTGACGAGGGTCGAAGCGATCGCGCGCTTGTCGGCGAGCGTTGCCGCCCCCTGCAGCGAGGCGTGTGTGCCGTAGGCGACGACAAAGTTGATGAGCGAACCGTCGAGGTAGGCGTGGGCAGCAGTTCCCTCGTGCTTCAAGAAGGCGCCGAACTCCTCCCAGCTGGCGTACGGCTTCAAGGCCGTATCGTGGTAACCGGGGTTGTCGTGCGTGGACGTCGGCGCCGTGTTGTATATCTCGTTGCGCAATTCGTTCAATGGGGCCACGCCCGTGTCGCGGCCGCGTGCAATATTCAACGTCGCCAGGTCAAGTGGCAGACCGAGCAGGTTGTTGCGCAGAGCACCCGTGACGAACTCGTCGATCTCCGAGCCGATCTGGTGCGTCGTGCCCTGCACGATGTCGGCGGCCGTATTGGTGCCGACGAAAGCCAGCGGATTCGTGAAAGCCTGGATGAGACCCAAATTCGTGAGAATGGGCTTGCCGTCCGCGCCGATGGCCATGGTGCCGTCGGCGTTGATCTGGTACAGCGGCACGTTCTCGTCGAGCATCGAGTGGCCGAAGCGATAGACCGCGTTGGCGAACTCCGACGTGATGGCCGGATCCAGGTGGATATTATTGTTGCCGAAGAGATGGATGGTCGGCGAAATCTTGCGCGCGAATTCCTCGAAGACGAGATGCTGGTATTGGATCTCGGTCCCGAATTTCGCAGCCTGGAACAGGCGCTCGCCGTTCCATTCGTTGGCCGCGATCTGGTGGGGGACCAGACCGGCAGGCGTCAACACGGTGCCGGGCAGAACCCAGTTCAGAGCAAAAGAGACGTTACCGCTGTTGAGCTCTTGCTGGACCAGGGCTTTCGTCTGATCGAGTAGCCGGTTGTGCTCGTCGTGGAATATCTCGTGCACCGTCGTCAGTGCGATATTCTCGTTCACGCGACCATCGCCGGCTATGTAGTGCGCATCGAGCAACTCGTTGTCGTAGGAACCAAGAGCGGGCGCAGCTCCGCCAGCGACGGTATTGACATCGGGCGTCAGGTGCGTGACGCCGTCCCGCGCGAAGGGCACGGCCGTGGCGGCTGTGTCGTTGATGAAGGCGTGCCCCGTGAAGACCGCGTTCGCGGGAACCGCGACCGCCTGCGCCGGCGTGCTGTTGATGGGGCCGGCATCCTGCAGGCCCGCCCCGCCATTGATGACGAACTGGACGCGGTGGGTGGCGGGATTGAGGATCAAGTTGCCGTAGGCGTCGGTCGCGATCAGCGGCACGTTGCCAACATTGAAGTCGGTCAGCAGGATGCCGAGCTTCAGTGCATTGGCCTTGACGTCCGACCACGTCGCCATGCCTGTATTGTCGTCGGCATTGCCAGCGATGCCGTCGCGGCCGGCCGCGTGCTGCAGCAGCTTGCCGGTTGAATGCAGAAGGCCGTCAGCGCCGATGATGTATTCGCGCAAGAAGGCCTGGTGCGCCGGATTCGAGGCATAGGTCTGGTTCTGGTCGACGAACGGAGTCGTGGTGTTGGTGAATTTATGGATGTCGTCGGCGGTGCCGAGCACGTTGTCCGCGCCCGGCAGGATCACGGAGTCCGAGGCGCGCGTCAGCACCATGAACGCCTGACTGGCTGGAACCGCATCGTTCGGCGCGACGCCGCCGCCGGGGAGAGCCGACCCATCGACGAGACCATCCGGCCCGAGCGTGCGCAGCGGATCATCGGCCGCGAGCGGAATGAAAACCGTTCCATTGCCGCCCTTGGTGATGAGGTCGAGGCCGTGATCGAAGAACTGGCCGAAGAACGTCAACCAGTTGTTGAAGGGAGCGGAGAGGCCTGCATCGGGCGTGATGTTGCCGATGAACAGGTTCTTCGGGTCCACCGGCAAGACGTCGTCTGCCGTGCCGAACACGCCATCGGCACCGGGCAAAGTGATGCCCGAGGGATTTGTATTGAAGACCGTGTAGCCGTCGCCGAGCTGGGCGCCGAAATGCTGTGCAGCAGCCAAGGCTGCGGGATTGTTCGAGCTGATGTCGGCGACGGCATTCGAGATCAGGCGCGGGCCCGGGTCGATGACGTTGACGCCGAATTGAGCAGCAGGCCCCGGCACCGTCGAGGCGTAGGTCGTCGTGCTGATATCACCAACGACTCCCGGGTGCGAATCGAGCGCCGTACCGTCGATATTGACTGTCACGGTCTGGAAGTATTGGGCGGCCACGTTCGGAAATGTCTGATCCGCCGCGCCGAAGTTGATCTGGCCAGGGATCGAGCTGTTGTTGGTGCCGGCGACCTGCCGCAGCCCGAACGCGAGATGGGGATTGACTGGTGGCTGGCCTGCCTCCGCCATGTTGATTTGCGCAAGAATGAATTCGAGGTCGGTGACGTTGAATTTGACGGCCATGAACAACTCCTACAGGTGGCGCCGGCATGCCCTCGCAGGAGCCCTGCCAAAAAAAGCCCGTTTCAATCTCGTTGCGGTGTACTCGCATTCTTTGGAGGCGTTCACCTTCCACCTTCGCCGATTGTTTTCTGCGATTTGACACGAATGCCGATCGCACCAATCAGTCGAACGTCCAGGGCGATAACTGCTTACGCAACCATCCTCCCACCGACATTCGCGCCTGAAATAGGTTGAAACAACAGAGTATGGTCGTGAAATTCATGGCTCGAATGTCGATGCATTCCCGACCAAAATCCAGGGCGCGTAACAGACCAATGGGCCAAGGGGAACCAGACATGAGCCTCGGTCCGCACCGGGACCTTGGTCGGGTCGCGGTCGGAATTGCAGCCTTGGAGGCCCGACGGCCCGGTTGGCCCGATCCGCAAAGCTTCGATCGCTTCAAGGCAGGTGCTGTCCGCGAAGTTCCCGGAAGACGCCGCGCAAATAGTGTTGCCCGCAGTGCCGCACGATGGAAGTATGAACGACATGCATGCGATCGGGACGGGAAATGCCGTGGGTGGGCTTGGCGCGATGGACTTCGACGATCTCCCTTACGTCTCGATGCCGATCCCGTACACTGCACCGGCACGCCTCGCTGCGATGGCTGCGTTGCACGGGATCGCAGCGCCGGCCGCCGAGAACGCTCAGGTGCTCGAAATCGGCTGCGCTTCCGGCGGCAACATCATTCCATTGGCCAAGCGCTTCCCGTGCGCGCGCTTCACCGGTGTCGATCTTTCCGAAAGGCACGTTGCCGATGGCCGTAAGCGTGCCGCGGCGGCGGAACTTGCAAATATCGAAATCCTGCAAGCCGATATAGCGGCATTCGACATCGACGGCCGGCAATTCGACTACATCATCTGTCATGGCGTCTTCAGCTGGGTGCCGGCGCCGGTCCGAGAAGCCGTCCTCCGCATTTGCGCGCAGTCATTGTCACCCAGCGGCCTCGCCGCGATCAGCTTTAACGTCCTGCCGGGTTGGCACATGCGCAACGCCGTGCGCGACATCTGCCTGCTGCATGCGGGCACCGGCCCGCCGCTCACGCGCGTCTCCAGGGTGCGGGCGCTGCTCCACGATCTCGCGAGCGCCGTCCGGCCGGCGGAGCCCTATGGTCTCCTGCTGCAGGGCGAGGCTCGCCGCCTCACCCGGCGACCGGCTTCGTACATTATCGGCGAATTTCTTGCCCCCGACAACGTGCCTATGCATTTCGCCGACGTGGCGGCGATGGCGCACCGCCACGGTCTCAGTTACCTGTGTGAAGGCGACTTGCCATCCAGCCTTCCCGAGACTGCCGCTCCCGGGAGAGCCGCTGCCATTCGCCGTCACGCCGGCAACGATCCAGGCGCAGTGCAGCAGTACCTCGACATTTTCCTCGGTCGCACATTCCGGCGCTCGCTGTTCGTCCGGTCGGGGGCAAGTGGCGTGGCGATCAGCCCGCCGCATCCGGAAAGTCTAGCGACTCTGCACATCGCCAGTGAGTTGCAGGCCCTGTCGATTGCGGACGAAGGCCGCGATCGGCATGCGACGGCTTTCAAGGATCATCGCGGCAAGACCTTTACCGTCACGGACGCTGCCGTCGGCCGCTGCCTCATGCGCCTCGGTAAAACATTCCCCGCGACCTTGCCCGTCGACGAGCTCATTTCCGACGCCGCGGGCAGCGACGGCGATGTAGCAGCCGTCAGCAAAGTGCGCGACGCGCTGTTTCGCCTTCTCTGTAGCGGCCGGGCCAGCATTTCGAGCCAGCCGCTTGCGGTGGGGCGGGCGGACGCCGAACGGCCGGTGGCATGGTCGCTGGCCCGCGCCGAGGCCGCATCCGGCCAGCCTTGGGT
>JANLQP010000066.1:0-8326 GCA_031367895.1 Hyphomicrobiales bacterium | reverse complement strand
CGGGTGGCAGCCGTCAGCATCGCCGTTGCGCTGGCGGTGATGGGCATCAAGTATCTGGCGTATCTCAAGACCGGGAGCGTCGCGCTTTACTCGGACGCGCTGGAGAGTATCGTCAATGTCGTGACAGCGATCGTCGCGCTGGTCACCATCCGCATCAGCGCGCGGCCGGCCGACCGCCGCCACCAGTTCGGACACCACAAGGCCGAGTACTTCTCCGCCGTGCTCGAAGGCGTACTGATCGTGCTGGCGGCGTTGCTGATCCTGCGGGAGGCGTACGCCGCGCTCCGCCTGCCGCGAACGCTGACTGAGCCCTTCGTCGGCATGGCGATTTCGGTCGTGGCAACGCTGCTGAACTCGGCGTGGGCGGCATTCCTGGTCATCTGGGGTGGACGGCAACGCTCGCCGGCGCTGGTCGCCGACGGTTGGCATTTATGGACCGATGTTCTCACCAGCGTCGGCGTGCTGGTCGGCCTCGGCCTTGCGACGGTGACGGGCTGGACGATCCTCGATCCGCTGCTTGCGGGTGGGGTGGCGCTCAACATCCTGTGGACCGGCTGGGGGCTGACACGTCAGTCGGTCTCGAGCCTGATGGACGAGGCGGTGCCGGCCGATGTCAGCCGGCGCATCCGCGAGGTGATCGCCGGTAATGCCGACGGCGCGATCGAGGTGCACGATCTGCGCACGCGCGGCGCCGGCCGGGCGACGTTCATCGAGTTCCATCTGGTGGTGCCGGGCACGATGACCGTCACCGACGCGCACCGGATCTGCGACCGCATCGAAGGCGCACTCGGCCGTGAGATCGACGGTGTCGAAGTTCTGATCCACGTTGAGCCGGAGGGCGAAGCGCGCCACCGCGGCGTGATCATGCTGTAGCGCGACGCGTGGATCGGGCGGGATGAGCGGAGAGGATGGGCGCGATCGATCTCGATCAAGCGCGCCGCATCTGCATCCCTATTTCTTCGCGAGCGCGCGATCGAGGAACTCGAGGCGATCCTGGCCCCAGAAAAACTCGCCTGACTCGAGCACGTAACTCGGCGCGCCGAAGACACCGTGCGCCAACGCGTCGGCGGTGAACTGGTCGTGCAGCTTGTCAAGCGCGGCGTCGCTGGGCCCGGCCTTGCGGATCGCTTCGGCATCGAGGCCTGCACGTTTGGCGGCGGCGGCCAGAACAGCGGCGTCGGCGATGTTTTCCTCACGCTCCCATAGCGCGCGGCCGATCTCGGTCGCGAGCGCATGCGCGTCCTTGCCGGCGAGCTTTGCCGCGATCACTAGCCTGGTGCCCTGCGCCTCGTCGGACGGGAAATGCTTCGGCTCCAGCGTGATCGGTAGCTTCGACTGGGCGCGCCAGCGCTTCAATTCCATCATGCGGTAGGCGCGGCGCTCCGGCGAGCGTTTCGGCAAGGGCAAGCCGCCGGTCTTGGCGAACACCTCGCCGAACTTGGCGGGCTTGATGTCCACCGTGTAGCCGTGCCGCTTCGCCATGTCATGGAAGCGCTGGCTGCCGAGGTAGGTCCACGGCGAGTTGAGGCTCATGTAGTAGGTGACGGTCGGCATCGGGGGGCTCCTTGGCGGGGCGGGTTACTTCAGCAATTCCGGTGCGATCAGTTTCGGCAGGAACAACGCGATGCCGGGAAAGACGATCAGCGCTACGAGAACCAGCAGCATTGGCACCAGGATGATCATCGTATTCTTCAGAGCGTAGCGCAATCTGACGCCTGCCGCCGCGCACGCCACAATCAGGCACATGCCGTAGGTGGTGTCACGAGGCCGAACGCCAGCGACACCTGCCTTGATTGGCCTATGACAGCTGGAAAAGATCGCGACCACGGCAAAATCGATCGGCCAGCCGGTAATGCCGCATCGTTGGACTTCCCTAATTGGGCTTCGGCTTTGCCGTTGCTTCGCGCTCGTTGTGACGCGCGATATGGAAGCGCTGGAAATTGCGGTCCTGTTTGTAAACCTTGGCGCTGACCCACACGAACATGTCGTAGAACGTATCGGCGCCGATACCGAGCTGCATGCGCGCAACCTCGTTATCTTGCGCCTTCGGTTGCCCGTCGTTTCGAAGACGCGCCTCCGGCACGATGCCAACCGGCGCGGGCGCACCCCAGACCAGGTCCTCGTTGAAGAACACGATGGTCGGCGTGAACATCACGCCCCAGCGCTCCGCGAGCTTCTTTTCAGGCATCTTCTGGCCGTCGAAATCGGTCGCCTCGCGCGAGCCCCAGAGATCGATCTGCACGATGTGGAAGTTCTCGCGCACGTAGTCGTTGATGTAGCGCTTCGCCAGCACTTCGGTGTGCATCTTGGTGCAATAGATGCAGCCGCGCTGCTCGAAGATCACGGCGAAGCGGCGCCCTTTCGCCTTGGCCTCGGCGTGCTCTTCCTTGAGATCGAGGAACGTCGGCGCAAACCAGCTCTGGTGCCAGATGCCATCCTCACCCAGCTTCGCCTCGACCAGCGGTTCGGACGTGCCATTCGGCGGCGGCAGGACGTCGCCGGCATGCATGGTTGAAGCCAGCGCCAGCAGGGCAGCCGGCAGGATGGTCCATCGCAGCAGTGACCGCACGATCGCCTCCATCGCCCACATCCGCGCTCAGTTCTTCACGGAGCCGGCTTCGGGCGCCGCCTTACCGGCGGCACGCCGCGAAGCCGTCGTACGCGTCAAATCCTGCTCGAGGCGCAGCGCCGTAGCTTCGCCAAGTCGCGCGCGGTAGACCTGCACGTTGGAGAGCACCTTCTTCACGTACTCCCGCGTCTCCTCGATCGGGATGCGCTCGATCCAGTCTATGGGGTCGACGGCTGGATCGCGTGGATCGCCGAACTCACGCATCCATTGCCGCGCGCGGCCGGGACCGGCATTGTAACCGGCGAGCAGGAGCACGTAATTGCCGCGGAAATCAGCCATCAGGTCGCCGACATAAGCCGAGGCGATCATGGCGTTGTAGCCGTTGTCGGTTTGCAGGCGGGACATGTCGCACTTGATCTTGTTGGCACGGCAGACGAACTGCGCGGTTGCCGGCATGACTTGCAGGATGCCACGGGCGCCGGCGCTCGACACCGTCGTATTGCTGAACTCGCTCTCTTGGCGCGCGAGGCCGAGCGGGATCGCGGGCTCCGGCGGATCGCGCAGCGGCGAATAGGCTGGAAACGCGTGCAGCGGGTAGGCGTACATGATCAGGTTCATGTCGCGTGCAATGCCGGTCTTGCCGACACGCAGCGACAGGCGGGGATCGCCGAGTGCAGCCGCCAGATGTGCCAGCATCGCCACCTCCGCTTCGGTCGCCAGGTGGTTCCGCAACTGGCCGAACAGCGCGGCCTTGATGTTCCGATCGAGCCCGATCTTATGGATGATGACGGCCGCACGCACGGCATCGAGTTCGTTGAAACGCTTGGCCACGTCCGCGGTCGGCATCACCGGCAGCCCGGCCCGGATGTCGATGGCTGCACCGGGCGTCATTTTGTGGCGGCCGAGTTGGCCGTGGAACGTGTCGATTTGCCGGGCTGCCGCCGCGTAACGCTCCTGGGCGGCCTTCGCTTGACCGGCCGCGTCATAAGCGCGCCCCGCCCAGTAATCCGCCCGCGACTGGCCAAGTGGCCCATCGGCGGCGGCCCGCGAGGCCTCGAAATGCTTGATTGCAACGTCCGCCTTGTCGAGAAAGCGGAGTGCGATCCAACCGGCCATGAAGGCCTGGTCCTTGAGCGGGTTGGCAGACAGCGGTCCGGCATCGCGCACGAGGTCATAGGCGACGTCTGCCTTGCCGGCGCGCAATGCGTCATAGGCGGCGCCACGCCGCTCGGCCCACCAGTCGTCGGGGCTGACGATCAGCTCCGGATCGGTCGGCGCGGATCGCAGGATCTTCCAGGCGTCCTCATCCTGCTTGGCGCGGCGATAGTGTTGCACCTTCTGGTAGGCGAGACCCCAGTCGATGGGCTGACCCTCAACGTCGGCGGGCAAGGCCGCGAGCAGCTGGCCCGAGAGCTTCGCCTTCAAAAACACGGCGATCCGCGCCTCGGCCTTCTTGCGTTCGCCGTCCGACAGCAGCGGGAGAATGCGGCGGGCAATGCCTGCTCGTTCGTTGCGCTCGGCGCTGAAGCGAACCTCGTCGACCAGAATACGATCGAGGCGGCGGCGGTGGTCGGCCTCGGTCAGCAAGGCACCGAACCGTTCGAGGAAACCCTGCTCCAGGCTGCTGGCCAGTTCGAAATCGCGCCAAGCCTTGGCAGCGGCTTCCTTGGCCTTGGCCTCGTTCTTTTCGGCCAGATAGGCAGACGCGACCGCCGCCCAGCCGGCGCCGGTTTTCGGCTCGCTGTCCTTGAAGAATGTCCGGATTTTCTGCGCGCTGCCGCCACTCGTGAACAGTTGCTCCTCGGCACGGCGGATCAGAAGCGCGCGTTCCGGCCAAGCCGGATTGGCCGCCAGGAAGTTCTGGAACTCCTGCGGCTCGCCGTAGCCGCCTTTGAAAGATAGCCATTCGATCAGCTTGCGCCCGGCAGGCTCCTTGATCTGGTCGCGCGCGCTGGCAGCACCGAGCAGATCGCCGGTAGCAAGCAAGCGAACCGCCTCCTTGATCCGCTGCGCATCCTCCGGTACCGGCACGAGGTCGCGAACCGGCGCGATCAAATCGTCGAGCCTAGCCATGTACATTGCTTCGGGCGAAGAAACCGTCGGTTGCTCGACGGCGGGCGGGGGCGGCTCGGTCTTGGCTGTTTCGGTCGACGGAGCAACATCGCTTGCAGCCGCAGGTGGGGTGTCCGTTGCCGGCGCGTCTTTGACTGGGCCACCAACGACTGGGCCACCAACCTCGGCAGGCTCGCGCTCCTTGGCCGGTTCGCCGACCTCCTCGGAAACGATATTGCCCTCGCGACCGGGACCGGGATCCAGTGCGGGTAATGTTGCGGCGGGAGCGACTGTCGCTGTCGGCTGGGAGCTGCTTTTCGGTTTCGTTTGCGCAGACGCGGACGTACCAGACGCGGACGAAATCGCATACGTTGCCACGAGCAAAACAAGACAAACGCTGGAAAGCCGCGCAGACGGACGTCGCAGCACACCCTTACGTTGATCTCGGTGCCAAAAATCCGACAACCCAGTCTCCTCGAAAACGCTACCCAACACATTCTTTGTGGCAGCCTTGCGGGCCAGTGAGTCTCAGCTTAAAGTCGGACACCACATTGGCGCTCAACCGTCGGCGCCATGAATTCCTAAGGTTACCAATCGGATCGGCGGCTTTCAAGGCGCGTGAAAGGGCTCGCGCGCCACAAGCGGAGGAACGCCCATGCTCAAGGGCTCGTTCACAGCACTTATCACACCGTTCAAGAACGGAAAGGTCGACGAGAAGGCGTTCGAGCGTCTGGTCGAGTGGCAGATCACAGAGGGCACGCACGGCTTGGTACCGGTCGGCACCACCGGTGAAGCGCCGACGCTCTCGCACGACGAGCACAAGAAGGTTGTCGAACTCGCGATCAAGACCGCGAAGAAGCGGGTGCCGATCGTCGCCGGCGCCGGCTCGAACTCGACCGAAGAGGCGATCGAGCTGACCCAGTTCGCGAAAAAGGCGGGCGCCGACGCGGTACTGCATTCGACCGGCTATTACAACAAGCCGACGCAAGAGGGCCTGTATCTGCACTTCAAGGCCATCAGCGACGCGGTGGACCTGCCGATCATCGTCTACAACGTGCCGGGCCGCACCGTGGTCGACATCCTGCCGGCGACGCTGGCACGGATCGCCACTTTGAAGAACGTTGCCGGCGTCAAGGACGCCTCGGCCAAGGTCGAGCGCATGTCGCAGCATCGCCTGCTGATCAAGAAGCCCTTCTCGTACCTCTCGGGCGAGGATGCGACCGCGCTCGGTTTCAACGCACACGGCGGCAACGGCTGTATCTCGGTCACCTCGAACGTGGCGCCGCGGCTGTGCTCGGAGTTCCAGACCGCGACGCTCAAAGGCGACTTCAAGCGCGCGCTGGAGTTGCAGGACATCCTGATGCCGCTGCACGACGCACTGTTCATCGAGACCAATCCGGCGCCGGTGAAGTACGCCGCGTGGCGGATCGGCATGATCGAAAGCCCGGAATGCCGGCTGCCGCTCGCTCCGTTGACTGACGCGACCAAGAAGATCGTCGACGCCGCGCTGGCGCACGCCGGGCTGCTGAAGGCGAAGGCCGCGGAGTAAGGCGCTTGTAGGTTGGGTTGGTTAGCGCAGCCTGTGCTTCTCGATTCTGCCGAGCCTCGCGCCGCGCGTAACCCAACATCCACACTCACCGAAGTTGTTGGGTAACGCAGGGGTCGCGGCAGTGCCCGACCAGAAGTGCCGTGGCCGTGCTAACCCAACCTACAAATGAATTGCGGCCACCCGGGGTAACTTGGGTGGCCTTTTTTGCGGCCGCACGACGACTGCTTCAAGCAATTGACGTTATGCCAAAAAACGCATAATATATCAAAAATAGTTCCGAGGCCTGCATGGCGTGGACGGTCGGATGAGCGCGTCGAATCCGAGATGCAGGAACAGCCCGGCGACATACGCGCGCGGTTCGAACGAATCAAACAGTTGATTTCAGAGCATGGGCCAAGGCTGCTGCCGCCAAAGTACGTGAAGCACCTCGAAGGC
Source organism: Hyphomicrobiales bacterium (assembly GCA_031367895.1). Taxonomy (GTDB): domain Bacteria; phylum Pseudomonadota; class Alphaproteobacteria; order Rhizobiales; family Hyphomicrobiaceae. The sequence continues at coordinate 1,721 of JANLQP010000066.1, read as the reverse complement.
CAACTCTGGGAATTGCGCTTGAAGGGCAAGGACGGCATTGCCCGCGCAATATATGTCAATGCTACCGCGGAGCGCCTTGTGATCGTCCGGGTGTTCACGAAGAAGACACAGAAAACGCCTGCGCGGGAAATCAAGTTGGCGCGCGACAGGGCGAAGGAGATCAGATGAACAACAAGGCAAAGTTGCGCAAAATGATCCCGGTCGATGAGGCGATTGCTCGTTGGCGGAAGGATCCTGCTTACATGGAGGCGTACGATGTCCTTGAGCAGGAATTCTCATTGGTTGCCGAGGTGATCAAGGCGCGCGCAAAAGCTGGACTGACGCAGGCCGAAATCGCAAAGCGCATGAAAACCAGCCAAGCGGTCGTTGCACGGCTCGAAAATGGTCGAGGCTTGCCTTCGACCCGCACATTGCAGAAATATGCAAAGGCGACCGGACATCGCCTGAGGATAACCTTCGAGCCGGACCCATCTTGAGCGTCAAATTCCTGGCTGTGCCGAGCAATCGAGCGAACAATGATCCCCATCTCCGCCCTGCAGAAGACCGCCGAAACCTTGATGGCCAAGGCCGCGATCGAGATCCCTGATGATTACCTCGGTGGTCTCCGCGCCTGCGCCAACACCGAGAAGGGGGATCTCTCGGCGTTCGTCATCCAGGCGATGTTGGAGAACTACGAGGCGGCGAAGGAGGACCGGCGCGCCATGTGCGGCGATACCGGCGTGCCCCGCTGGTACGTGAAATACGGCAACGACGCCCGCGTCGAAGGCGGCCCGGTGGCGCTCGAGGCGGCGCTACGCCGTGCCACTGCGCGCGCCACGCAGGACGTGCCGCTGCGGCCGAACCGCGTGCACCCGCTCTGGCGCACGGATCACAATAACAACGTCGGCATCGGCGCGCCGGAGATCGAGTACGCATTCCACCCCGACGGCGATTGGGTGGATCTCACCACCGTGCACAAGGGCGGCCTGTTCGGCACCGATTACCGCATGCTGTTTCCAGGCGACGGGATCGAGGGCATCCGCCGCTTCTACCTCGACACGTTGATCGGCTTTGGCAAACGCGGGCTCGCCTGTCAGCCGGCGATCGTCGGTGTCGGTCTCGGCGGCTCGAAGGACATCTGCTCGGTCCTCGGCAAGCAGGCGGCGTGCCTGCGCACGGTCGGAAACCGCAACCCGGACCCGAAAATCGCGGCGCTGGAGCTGGAGCAGAAAGAGCTCGGCAACAACATCGGCATGGGCGCCATGGGCTTCATGGGCTCGTCGATGGTCGTCGATTGCCACATCGAGGTCGGCTATTGCCACACCGGCGGCATGCCGATGTCGGTGCACATGTTCTGCCTGTCGTCACGACGCGCCACGGCCCGCATCTTCGCCGACGGCCGCGCCGAGTTCCGCACCGACCCGGAATGGTTCACCGACTACTCGCGCCGTGCCACGGTGGAGTGGGAAACGCCCGCGATCGGCCAAGCGGCGCAGTAGGCGGGTCTTGAGCTTAGGACATCTTCAACAACAACCGCTACGGATTGTCGGGGCGTCGTGGCTTGATCGTGTAGTTCCATTCAGGATGGAACGTGTCGCCCTCGTCGGTCTTGCGGCCGGGGACGTTCTTGACGTGGGCGGCGTTGGCCAGGATCAGCTCGAAGTCGCCATCGCTCAAGATGTTCCAAACGGGCTTCCAGTAAACGCCGGCCGCCTCCATGACGATGTGCGTGCAGCCGAGCG
>JANLQP010000065.1:0-11808 GCA_031367895.1 Hyphomicrobiales bacterium | reverse complement strand
GTAACATGTGCCGAGACCGGCGGCACTATGCCACAAATCATGCCACAACCTGCCACATCACGTCGACTAAGCCATTGAAATTACAGGGGTATATGGTGGCTGGGGAACTAGGATTCGAACCTAGACAGGCAGAGTCAGAGTCTGCAGTCCTACCATTAGACGATTCCCCATCGCCGACGCCTGGAAGGCCACCGGGCATCTCAGGATAACAAATCATATAACGGGCGTACCTGGGGAGAGCAAGGGCGGAGAACGCGTAGTGACGCGCGGCGTATGCTCTGGTGACCAATGGGCATCCGCAAAACGAGCGCAACGCTGGTTGGATGCGGTGATGCGGTAATCAACCGTGCATTGCCCAGGCTGCAATCGGCACGAGCGCCGCGCCGGAGGCGGGGGCGCGGCGCTCGTGACCGACCTGGCTGCCGTAGTGACGTTGCCCGCTGCCGAGGTGGGAGGCCGGAGCGGACATCATCTGCGGAGTGTGGGGGCCGCAGAATGGCGGCAGTGCAGTCGGGCTTGGTCGATTGCGGTCTCCTCGTCGTTGTTCAAAAGGTTTCTGCTTGCACTGGCTTGGACGCGGCAAGGATCACTGGAGATCGGCACGCGATGAGAAGGCGGGAGGTGTGGTCCGCCGTCAACGGCCCGAGCGAAACGTCGTCGTGGTAGCTCCGCGCATGGCGGGGGGACCAACGCCGGCGCCAACGTCGATTTTTCGTTCCAGCGATCCTTGGTCCTCCGTCCTGGCCAGCACCACCGCAACTCGGTGGCAAGACGATCATGCCGGAGAAATGACAATACACTGTAAACGTGCAACACGATAATATACGCACTCTATGGTAGCATGCCGGAGACGAGGCGCTGTTGCCGATGTAGAACGATCAGCGGTGGAAAACCCCTAATATATGAGGCCGCACTCCCGGTCGCTTGCCACAATGCGCAGGCAACGCTGGTTTTTCTTGACTTGCAATTTCAGGGACTTAAATACGGTGCTCGCAGGGTGTCTACGACTCCAGTCGTAGAGTGTCGACCGGGCGGAGCGATCGGGGCATGGCGTCAGTTACGACAACGAAGTTGCAAGCGCGCAGCAAAAGTCGCGGCAAGGGCAAGGCACCTTCAGGCAAGCACGGGAGCGCAAAGGCCAATGTGACGACGGCGCTACGTCGGGCAGCCACGGCGAAAGTTCAGACGAAGAACGGCAAGGGAACGTCCAAGCCGGCCAAACCAAAAAAAGATGCGACCGGAAAATTGGCCGCCAAACCCGCCACGCGGCTGGCGTCGAGCGCGAAATTCATCACTCCAGCAGCGATGGGCAAAGCCGCGAAGACCACTAAATTAACGGCTAGCCAGAAAAGTGCGCGCGTGACCTCGGCCAAAGGCTTGTCCAAACCAAATGGTAAGTCTAACGGAGCGGGGACGGTGCATCGCAACGGTGGCAACGGCCGGGACGTGAAACAGATGGATACGCTCGACAAGCCGACTGGAAAAGCCGCAACGAACGAAAAAGCCGGGGCCCGAAACGGCAATGGCGACAGCTATTCGGCCGCCAAGCAGAGCGAGATCGTGCTGCCGCCGACCTACATGCCGAGTGAGGGCGAGCCGTTCATGAGCGCGAAGCACCGGATGTATTTCCGGCTGAAGCTGCTCAAGTGGAAAGAAGACATCGTCAAACAGAACATGGAAACCCTGCGGGGCCTCCATGACGACTCGCCCCAGCAGGCCGATCCGGCGGATCGTGCGACGGCAGAAACCGACCGCGCGCTCGAGCTTCGTGCCCGCGACCGCCAGCGCAAGTTGATGGGCAAGATCGACTCGGCACTGGCACGCATCGAGGAAGGCTCCTACGGTTACTGCGAGGAAACCGGTGAGCCGATCAGCCTGAAGCGCCTCGACGCGCGGCCGATCGCGACACTGTCGCTGGAGGCGCAGGAACGCCGCGAGCGCCGTGAGCGCATTTTCCGCGAGGATTGAACTCCACGGTTGAACGCTGCGGGCGTGTGATTGGCAACACCGCCTATGCGCTGACGATCACCTTCCTGTCCACCAGCGCGCCGATCTCCACGTTCGTGAAGCCGGCCTCCGCCAGCACCTCGGCGTTGTGCTCGCCCACGCGCGGCGATTGGCGGCGCACACCCGGCCGCTCGCGGTTGGCCCCGAACTCGATCGGCAAGGCCGGCAGCTTCGTCCTGACGCCGTCGCTGCCGCCTGCCCGCGACAGGAACACATCGAGCAGGCCGCCCGTCGCCAAGAGGTGCGCGTCCTCGTAAAGGTCCTTTGGCTGGCCGACCGGCGCCCATGAGCAGTTGGCGCGCTCCAGGCGCTTGCCCACCTCGTCCTGCGGCAGGCGCGAGATCACTTCTTTCAGCGCCGGGATCAGCCAGGTGCGCTCGTCGCGGCGCATGACATTGGTGGCGAGGCGCGGGTCCGTTGCCAACTCCTGCAGGCCGAATTCCTCGACGAAGCGGCTCCATTGCTGGTCGCTGGTGACACCGATGAACAGCTGCCCGTCACCGACGCAGGGGAACACCTCGTAGATGGCCCACGCCCCCTGGCGGGCTGGCATCGGCGGCATGTCCTCGCCGGTGATGGCTATCCCTGCCATGTGCGTCGACATCAGGAACGCCGCGCTCTCGAACAGCGCGGAGGAAACGCGCTGACCCTTGCCGGTCTGATCGCGCTCGCGCAGTGCTGCCTGTACGGCGATGACACCGAACATCGCGCCCGTGATGTCGATGATCGAAGCGCCGGCGCGCAGCGGCTTGCCCGGTGGCCCGGTCATGTAGGCGAGGCCGGTCTGGTACTGCACGACCTCGTCGAGCGCCGGACGGTGCTCGTAGGGACCGGCGAGATAGCCTTTCAGCGCGAGATAGATGAGCCGCGGATTGGTCTCGGCGAAAGCGTCGTAACCGCAACCGAGTCGCTCCATGGTCCCCGGGCCATAGTTCTCCAGAACGATGTCGGCCTTGGCCGCCAAGCGCAGCATCGCCGCCTGCCCCGCCGGCGACTTGAGATCGATGGCGAGGCTGCGCTTGTTGCGATTGAAGGCCGCAAAGAAGCCTGCCGCAAAGCCGCCGAGGCCGCGCGTGTGGTCACCCTTCGGCGCCGGCTCCACCTTGACGACATCGGCGCCAAGTTCCGCGAGCACCAAGCCCGCCGTCGGCCCCATCACGGTGTGGCTGAACTCCAGTACTTTGAGGCCGGCGAGGGGCGTGGCGGACATGGGGTGGGTTCCAAGCGAGTTCGGTTCTATCGTTGTTGGGCTACCAGTCGCGCCGCCCAGGTTTCGTATCCGGATCCCGCGAAGTGTGAAACACAGCGATGATTTCGGCCCGCACGTCGTCAGGACCGGCTGAGACCAGCTCGTAAATCAAGAGTAGTGGCACGCCCCGCAAGACGCATTCGTACGAGCCAGTTTCGTTATTGAGACGGTTCGCCCGCGGAAACGTCACGATGCTGGCGAGGGCTTCTTCAACTCGAGTGGCAATCGTCGCGGCGCCTTGCCGACTTCGAGCTTGCACATAGGCCAGGATGTCAGCGAGATCGTCGAGTGCCGGCCGCGTCCAGATGATGCGTGTCATGCCGTCGATTTGAAGCGCTGGAGCAGTTTGGCGACGTCCTCGTTGCTGACGTATTCACGAGGCTGCGCCATTCGCTTTTTGACGATGTCGTTCTGCTCAGCTGACAGGCCGCTGTCGGAAAGATTTGCGATGCGCGCCTCGAGTTCATCCAGGATCTCGGCCTGCGCTTCAGGAGAAAGGCTTTGAAGGGTTCGAGCCAACTTGGCCAACTTTTGATCAATGATAGTCAAGCGAAACCTCCAAAGCCTAGTGCCGCCCTCAAGCCGCCTTCTTGCGGAACGCGCCGAGGCTGCCGGCGTGGATCAGTTCGCTCGGCAGCTGGTGGCCGACGATCGTCTCGGCCATGCGCCCAACCTCGATCAGCCGGTCGAGATCGACGCCGGTCTTGATACCCATCTCCTCACAGAGCAGCACCAGTTCTTCCGTGCAGATGTTGCCGGCGGCACCCTTCTGGCCGGCGAAAGGGCAGCCACCCAAGCCGCCGACGGTGGTGTCGAACTGTGCGACGCCCATCTTCAGAGCCGAATGCGCATTGGCGATGGCGATGCCACGGGTGTCGTGGAGATGCAATGCGATCGTCTTCGACGGCCAGCGGCTGCGCACCTCGCCGATCACCTTTTCGATGCGCGGCGGAATCGCCCAGCCCATCGTGTCGGCGAGCGAGATAACCTCGATGTCGACGTTGTGCTCCTTGGCAATGGCCATACCGTCCTCGACGGTCTTGACGACCTGTGCCGCCGGGATGTCACCCTGGTAGTTGCAGCCGAACGCGGCCATGATGCCGATACGCTTGACGGGCACGCCTTTGGAAATGTGCGCCGCCGTTTGCTTGCGCATGGCCTCCAGGTTTTCCGCGTCCGTGCGGTTGAGGTTCTTCTTGGTGAAGCCTTCCGATGCGGTCAGCGAAATCGAACCGGAAAGCGTCAGTTTTTCCTTGAACGCCAGCGCCCGGTCGAGGCCGTTGGCGTTGAACCAGAGTGCGGTGTAGTCGATGCCGGGCTTCGTCTTGAAGCCGGCGATCACGGCCTCAGCGTCCGCCCAGCCGGGGACGAGGCGCGTGTTGACGAACGAGCAGGCCTGGATGTGACGCAGGCCTGTCTCGGCCAGCGCCTCGATCAGGCGGATCTTGTCGGCCGTCGAGATCGGACCCGGTTCGATCTGGAAGCCTTCGCGCGGACCTTCCTCGTGGATATCGACGTGTTTGGGCAGATCGGACATGGGTTTCCTCGGGTGTGGGGTGACTTGTTCAGTCTTGCCCGAACAATGGGGCGATTGATGTGCTTTTGTCGAGCATCCGTCCTCAGGTCCGCCGCTTTTCCACCAGCACGCCGGCCTTGGACAGTTTCTCCATCGCAGCTTCGTCGAACCCGTGCTCAGCCAGCACCTCACGCGCGTGCTGCGAAAACTTCGGCGGCGCGGATTTGAGCCGCGCCGGCGTCCGCGACAGCGACACGGGCGTCTTGATACCCTTGTACCAATCCTTCGCGATGATCGAGCCCCGCGCCTTGACGTGCTCACTTTCGAGGACCTGCTTGGTGTCGAGGATCGGGCCGCAAGGCAGGCCCGCCTTCAACAGTTCCAGCGAGAACGTGACGCCGTCGACGGTCTTGAGCTTGGCTTCCAGGATCTCGTTCAGCGCGTCGCGGTTCTTCTGCCGGTCGCCGTTGGTCTTGAACCGGGGATCGTCGGCGAGGTCCGGCCGGCCGAGAACTGCGGCGACCTTCTTGAAGGCGCGGTTGTTGCCGGCGCCGATCATGATCTTGCAGGTTTTGGTGTCGAACATGCCGTACGGCACCAGGTTCGAATGCTGGTTCCCGGTGAGCTGCGGCGTCTTTCCGGAGAGAAAATAATTCGGGAAATGCGGATGCATGAGGGAGAGCGCCGCGTCATAAAGTGTCACCTCGATCGCCTGTCCTTCGCCGGACTTGGTGCGTTCGTGCATCGCCATCAGGATGCCGATCACGCAATAGAGCCCCATGGAGATATCGACGACGGGAAGGCCCAGCCGCATCGGGCCGGATTCGACCGAGCCGTTGACGCTGTAGTGGCCGGTCATGGCGCCGACGATGCCATCGTAACCTGGGAAGCCGCCGAGTAGGCCGTCGTTGCCGAAACCCGAAATTTTGCAATAGACGAGGCGGGGGAAGGTCTTCTTCAGCGTGTCGTAGCCGATGCCCCAGGCTTCCATGGAGCCGGGCTTGAAGTTCTCGATCAGCACGTCGGCGCCCTCGAGCAGCTTCAGGAGAACGTCGCGGCCGCCCTGCTGCGTCAAATCGAGGCCGACCGAGCGCTTGTTGCGGTTGATCCCGATGTAATAGGAGGCGTCACCGTCGTGGAAAGGCGGGCCCCAGTCGCGCACTTCGTCGCCCATCGGCGGTTCGAGCTTGATGACGTCGGCGCCGTGGTCGGCGAGCAGTTGCGTCGCGAACGGACCGCCGAGCACCCGGGTGAGATCCACAACTTTGACGCCCGCGAGCGCCCCGCCCGTTGCGCCGCCGTTGGCCTTTTCCTTCGCCTGTCCGTCCCGCGCCATGCCTGTGTCTCCCAGCAATTTTTCTGGCATTCTCGGTGCCATAGAGAACTCGAGCGCGCAATGCCCCTCGACGGAATGCCTGATCTGGCTAACATGCGTGGCTGACAGCAACCCCAGGGAGCCCCAAATGCCCTTCAAGGCCAAATACGTGTTCGTCGTCAGCATGGACGTGGACAAGGACAAGGAAGCGCTGTTCAACGAGGTCTACGACACCGAGCATGTGCCGCTGCTCTCGAAGGTGCCGGGAGTCCATGGGGTTTCGCGCATGAAGGGCGAGGACTTCATGTTCCAGCTCGGCGGCGAGAAGGTGCAGAAGAAACACGAGGGCGCTGCCTATACCGCCATCTATGAGATCGACAGCCCGGCCGTACTGATGAGCGCGGAATGGGCCAAGGCCGGCGAACAAGGCCGCTGGCCCGGTGAGGTGCGTCCGTTTACCAAGAACCGCAGCCACAAAATCTATAAGGTGCGTTGAGGGTATGCATCCTCTCTCTCCGTTCTTCACGGGGAGAGGGGGGCTAGAAAAGGACTCTGCCAATGGTGAAACTCGCCGTGCGCAAGCTGCCGGGGGCGGCTGGGTGCGAGATCGAAGGCCTCGATCTGCGTTGGCTCGACGACAGAGGCTTCGACACGATCGAGATGGCGCTGCACGAGCACTTGGTCGCGATCCTGCCCGCGCAGTCGATCGGGCCGAAATCGTTCAAGGCGCTGGCGGAGCGCTTCGGCAAGCCGGAGCCGCACGTCATCAATCAGTTCCACCACAAGGTCGACCCGGACATCCTGATCCTGTCGAACCGCGTCAACGAGAAGGGTGAGCCGATGGGGCTCGCCGACGGCGGCACCTATTTCCACACGGACTACTCGTATCTGCCCGTCCCCGCGCGCTGCACGCTGCTCTATGCGCAGGAGATCCCGAAGGGCGGCGCCGGCACCACGTTCGCCAACCAGCGGCTCGCCTACGACGAGTTGCCGAACGCGACGAAAGAGAAGATCGACGGCCTCGTCTGCCGACACCATTACGGCAACCGCGACAACCTGGATGAGAAGAGCCGCACGGCCGCCTCGCCGCTCAACGCCGACCAGAAGGCGAAGATGGACTGGGTGCGCCACCCGCTCGTGCGCAAACACCCACACACCGGCAAGAAATCGCTGTACGCCGTGTCCGGCTCTTCGTTCGGCATCGAGGGTATAGGCGACAACGAGGGCCGCGCGCTGCTCGACGATCTGAAACAGCATGCGACCGCTGAAAAATATCGATCGACGCCAAAGTACCGCCCGGGTGACGTGATCATCTGGGACAACTGCGCGCTCCTGCATTCAGCGCCGCTCGTCGATCCACAAGACCCGCGCACACTCTGGCGCATTACCGTGAAGGAACAGGGGCCGACGCTTTAGGCGAGAGTGTCATGGTGGGGCTTGTCCCGACCAACCATGGCGCAATCGACATCCTCGGCGAGTGGCGTTGCGATGGTACCTATCACTTTAGGGGCATGGTAAGTAATAGCCGAGACCGGCGACAGTCCCCGAGCGCAATCCTCTGGTGCCATGACAACAATCCTGCGTATCGATTGCAGTCCGCACGGGACTGCCGCACATAGCTGGCGCATGGCGGACGAGCTGATGCTCAAGCTCGGCCAGCGTTATCCCGGCAGCGCCGTGGTCCGTCGCGATCTCGGCGCCCAGCCACCGCCTGCGATCGACCAAGCCTTCGCGGCTGCCATGCGCGACCACCAGACCGCGGAGGCGGCGCGCGGCGTTCATGCCCTCGCAGTGTCGGAGCAACTCATCGGCGAACTCGAGCGGTCGGACGTCCTGGTGATCAGCACGCCGATGCACAATTACACGGTTCCGGCCAATCTCAAGGCGTGGATCGACCAAATCGTCCGCTTCGGTCGCACGTTTCAGAGCACTGCCGAGGGCAAGGTCGGTCGACTTGCCGACCGCCCGGCGTTCGTCATTGTCTCGGCCGGCGGGTTCTTCCTGCCGCCGCGGGCGAAGCAGCCGGACTTCCTCACCGCCTACCTCGGCAGCGTCCTGGCGACGATCGGCATTCGCGACGTGACGATCCTGCCCATGGAAGGCTTGACGCGCGGCGATGGCCCAATGGCCGAAGCTTATGCCTCAGTGCGCCTCGCAATCGATCGGCGGCTTGCGGCTGGATGAACGGACAAAACAGCAGGACAATGCCCCATGAGCACGGCACGCCCGCCGGTCGGCCGCCGCGCCGCATATTTTCACTTCATGCCGATCCAGAGCCGCTGGATGGACAATGACCTCAATGGCCACGTCAACAATGTCATCTATTACTCGTATTTCGATACGCTGCTGAACCGCTACCTGATCGATCACGGACACCTCGACATCCACGCGGGGCCGACGATCGGGATCGCAGTAGAAACGCTTTGCCGCTACCACAAATCGTTTTCCTACCCCGAAACGATCGACGGCGGCCTGCGCATCGGCAAGCTCGGCACGTCGTCGGTCCGCTACGAGATCGGACTGTTCGGCGTCGGCGAGGACGAAGCTCGAGCGGAAGGGCATTTTGTGCATGTGTTCGTCGAGCGCAAGTCACAGCGGCCAATGCCGATTCCGCCTGAAATTCGGGCAGCTTTGGCGAAGATTTTGGTGCGCTGAAACGCGCAGTCTCGGCACCTGGTCGGCGGGACCGCGGGGCCTAATGGACACAAAACAAAAAAATCGCATGGCTGCGGCATGGCGGCGCTTTTCCTGAAGACGCCAAATCAGCGAATGTGTTTTGGGGGCTGCCAATTCCAGCCATTTGAGGAGCAGACCATGGTATTGCTGCGTGCGATTGTTGCCATAGGTTTTGGTATCGTATTTTCTGACGTGGCGGCGGCACAGCTTGCCGACATGCACGCCAAAGTCCGCGTCGGCGGAAAGCTCTGCTTCGCGGATCATTCGCACTCAGGCAGCAGCAGTGGCCATTCATCGCGCAAAGCGGCTGAGATGGCGGCGATCCGCAGCTGGCAAGACTTCACGGCCTGGGAATATGGCAGCGCCTGGGGCAGCTACAGCTTGGCCGTCGGCAAGTCGATGAATTGCTCGGGCGGTGGTAACTGGGCCTGCAATGTTGATGCACGCCCCTGCCGCGGTCGCTGATTTCGGAACGGCGCTTAACGCGGATTTTACCATGTTGCTGTTTGCTGGTTGCTGATCGGGTTGGTGAACCCGCGTAACCAGGGTGAAGTCGCATGCGTTTTCTTCTGTGGGGCGCCGTTCTGTCGTCGGCGCTGTCGGGTTCGGCATTCATGGCCCCGCACTCTCAAGCCGCCGGCCTCGAAGGGTTGCATCGAAAAATTCAAGTCGGCAACCGGCTGTGCATGGCCGGCCATAAGCATCACGGCACCGGCAGTCCAGCGCCGACGCGTGAGCACGCGCTCGCGTCAGCCACCAAGCATTGGGGCTCGTTCACGGCACTCGAGTATGGCGACGAGTGGGCGGATTTCCGCATCGCGCATACGCCGGAAGTGCGCTGCCGGCAATCGGGCCACGCCGCCTGGCGCTGCGACGTTACTGCATCACCCTGCAGCTTGAGCGGGCCTCAGCACGCGGCGCCGCGTGGACACGTCCGGTATCGGTAACGGTCGCCCAACTAGCCGGGGGAACCTCGCGCGCCTTACCGGCCACCGGTCAAGGCGCGGCCGAGGAAACGCTTGAGCAGACCCCAGCCGAAGCGCATGACGATGAGCCGGAACAGCCAGCTCATCAGACCGCCGCGGAAGCCGAGCAGGCTGCCGAGGATATTGCGCACCAGACCGCCACTTGGCGCGCCGCCTATCTGGCCGCCGCGGCGCAGGATGTCCGAGAGATCACCATAGGGATTGTTGCCGCCACCACCGCCAGGTAGCGGCAATGGGCTGCCGGAGCCGCCGCCCATCCCGCCGCCTTGTGGCGCTGGAAAGCTACCCGTGCTCCCGCCGCGACCGCCGGTGCCGCCGGGAATAGGCGGCATCGGATAGCCGCCGTCGGGCAACTCGCCATGCGGTAGCTCGAAGCCACCTGTCGAGCCGCCACCGCGGCGTTCGGGCTCACGATCGCGTTGGCGCGGCCACGGGATCTGAAATCCACCGTCGCCGCGCTGCTGGCCACCACTCTGCGGTGATGGAAAGGGAAACGGCACGTCGCCACTGCCGCCCTGTTGTTGGCCACAGTCGTCGTTCCTCGGCCACGGGATCTGGAAGCCGCCGCCCCCACCTTGGTGTTGGCCGCGGTCGTTGCCGTCATCGTCCTGCCGCGGCGGCTGTTGCCGGCCGCCCCCGCCCGGGCCTCCGGGAATAGGTGGCATCGGGTAGCCGCCTTGCGGCAATTCTCCGCGCGGCAGCTCGAAACCGCCACCGCCACCGCCGCCAGTGCCACCTCGCGGTATCTCGTAGCCGCCTCCGCCGTCGCTGCGCGGCGAACCTTGCGGCATCGGGAACGGCAGGCCACCGCCACCACCTCCGCCCGGTATTTTTTGGACAACGTCGCCGAGGCCGCCCTTGGCCCACTTGGCGATCGCACCCATCACCATCTGCGCAATGTAGGGCAGCAGCATCCGGATCAGGCCTTCGCTCAGGCCCGACGCTTGCGCTGCCTGCATGGCGACGCCTCGGCTGCGGTCCTTGGAGCCGAGGACGTACCCCAGGATCTCGTTGCCGTCCTGAACGACGCGGGGGTCGGCCATGGCTTGCGGGTTGTCCAGGATCACCTCGTGGTGACCGTCACCCAGCGCCTTGACCAGATCCGCGAGGCCGCCGCGCGACAGCGTATTGCGCTCGATCGCATTCGAGAACGCCGGCAGCACCGTGCGGAACACGCCGTCCATCTGCTCCGGCTCAACGTTGGCGGCGCGGGCGAGGTTGTCGATCGCCTGGCCGCCCTGGGCTCCCGAAATGATCTCGTAGAGTTTCATGTGGTCCGTCTCCGGCGCTGGCGCGGTCTTTGCGCGCACCATATCGAAGCCGGCGAGGCGGTCAAATTCGGTTCGGCTCGCCGATCGATAAAATTTTAACGGCCAAATTGATGGTTCTTTGAGGCCGACTGGGTATGCTTCGAGGCGATGAAGAAGAAGACTTTTGGACGACGTCACACTCAATCGGGATTTACGCATTCGGAAAGCCCGGCAGCACAGATTGATCCCGCAACCCGGGAACGGCTCATCGCAGAGCTCGCCGAGCAGGCCCGCAACGGCGGGGCACGCGAGCGGGCCGAGCTCGAACAGCAGATGGCGGAGTGGGCCGAGGAGAAGAATTGGGTCGACTACGGTCGGCTAGTCGCCGAAATCGCGGTTTGTCATCCTCGGGCTCGTCCCGAGGACCCATGGTGCAGCGTTCTCGAGAAGGTTCGTTGTGCCGCACCGTCGCAGAAAACTCCGTTTCACACGCCTGTTGGACCATGGATGGTCGGGATCCGTCGGCATTCGCCGAGGGCAGGCAACCCGACCATGACAACGCTTATTCCTGAGTTTGTTGATTTGTGGAATGAAGCGCGCTGAGTGTGGCTCCCACGCGTTGCCGCCCACCGGCGCATCCGCTACGGTCTGGCCCCTAACACCAACTCCGGCCAGGGCCGCCCATGACCACGCGCGATCCGACCAATCCCTTCGAGGAACACCTCGACAAACGGCCGGCCAATTACCAGCCGTTGACGCCGCTGTCGCTGCTGGCGCGCGCCGCGCACGTCTGGCCGGCGCACACCGCC
>JANLQP010000059.1:0-1828 GCA_031367895.1 Hyphomicrobiales bacterium | reverse complement strand
GCCGACGCGAGAGTGATTGATAGCGCGGGCGTCTCACGGGACGCGGTGCAACCAGTCCACGGTGCCGAATTTTTCGGCGACGAGCTGCTCTGCCTTTGCCGTCTCGGCCGGTGTGATCTCGCTCGGAGAAAGCCCGTACAGTCCCGTGAAGGTCGCAATCATGCGATCAATGATCTCAACGCGTGGCAGGCCGGTCAGCCTGCGCAGTGGATCGACGCGTTTGTTTGCGCTCCTGGTGCCTTTGTCGCTCAACTTCTCGCGACCCACCCTGAGCACCTCGACCATTTTGTCGCCATCCATGTCATAGCTCATGGTGACGTGGTGGAGAACCGCGCCGCTGGTGAGGCGCTTCTGCGCTGCGCCGCCAATCTTGCCTTTGGCGCTCGCGATGTCGTTCAGTGGCTGGTAAAAGGCGTCAATGCCAAGCGATCTGAGAGTCGTGATGACCCACTCGTCGAGGAAGGCATACGAGTCCGCGAAGCTCAAGCCCTGTACGAGGTCCGACGGTGCGTAGATGGAATAGGTGATCACGGAGCCCGCCTCCATGAACATGGCACCGCCTCCGCTGATTCGTCGCACGACGGTGAACCCGTATTTCGCCGCATTCTCCAGGTCGACCTCGTTCTTCACCGACTGGAAACTGCCGATCACAACGGCAGGGCTGTCCCACTCCCAGATGCGCAGTGTCGGCTTTCGGCGACCGGCAGCCACTTCTTCCGCAAGCACCTGATCGAGCGCCATCTGCATGGCCGGGGCAACTGCGCCACCCCGGATGAGCTGCCACTCGTAGTCTTTCCAGCTCGTTGCCTTCTGCAGCGCGCGACGCACGGCGGTCGCGACGGCCTCCGGCGTGAATCCGAGAAGCATCGCCCCTTCTGGCAGCGACTGCTGTACGGCGGATGCGATGCGTGACACGGCTGTGGATGCCGGGAGTCCGTTGACTGCTGCGTTGATCAGTTCAAGTGCACTGTCGGGCTCAAGGAAGAAGTCGCCGGCGAGCCTGAAATTAACAATGCTGCCGGCCTCGACATCGAAGTCGACGACAACGAGCTTGCCGCCAGGAACTTTGAACTCGCCGTGCACTGATTACCTCTTTGCGGATAGGACGTTCAATCGCCGTCCACGGAGCGTAGGCGGCTTCCCCGCACTACACCCTGTGCGCTACCGACCGTTAACCCTCTGCTGTCACTTGTCCGGGATGTTCAGGAAACTCACCCTCCCACCGCGCCATGACGGCGGTGGCCAGACAGTTCCCGAGCAGATTCACCGACGTCCGCGCCATATCCATCACCGCGTCAACGCCGAGAATCACTGCTACGGCCTGTAACGGCAACCCGAACATCGTCAGGGCACCGGAGAGAATCACCAGTGAGGCGCGCGGGACTGCGGCCACTCCTTTCGACGTGAGCATCAGCGTCAGCATCATATAGATCTGCGTGCCGATCCCCATGTGGATCCCGCCCGCCTGCGCGGCGAACACGCTGGCGACCGCGAGGTACAGGGTGGATCCGTCGAGATTAAACGAGTAGCCCGTCGGCAGTACAAAGGCGATGATGCGTTTGGGCAACCCAAACGCTTCGAGTTGCTTCATCGCCAACGGAAGGGCCGCTTCACTCGACGCCGTGGAAAACGCAATGAGCCACGGCTCCTTCACGGCGCGCCAAAACAGGCGAAGAGGAATGCGCGCGAACAGAGCAATCGGTAATAGCACGAACAACAGAAACACCGCCAGCGCGCCATAAAGAGTGCCCACTAACAGCGCCAATCCCTTGAGCACACCGAGTCCGCTCGTCCCGACGGTCGTTGCAATCGCGGCGCCAATACCAAA
>JANLQP010000046.1:0-1767 GCA_031367895.1 Hyphomicrobiales bacterium | reverse complement strand
GACAACTTCAACCACTTCCTGCAGCGCACACTGCTGCTGCAGTTCACGCTGATCGAGGAAGCCAAGGGCGCGGCGGTCGGGAGATAGCGACAAGGGACAAGGGACAAGGGACAAGGGACAACCAGGCTCATTTCGCCGGCGGGTTTGGCCTTCTCTGCCGATCCCTTGGACCTTCCTTGTCCCTTCCTTGTACCTCGTCCGTCCTGACACCTGACACCTCGGTATGCCAATGAAACCCACGCTCCAGCCCGGTGCCACGGCAACTCATGCCTATGCGGTGACGGCTGCCAATACCGTGCCGCATCTCGCCATGGATCGCTCCACCTTCGAGGACATTCCGGAAGTGCTGGCGACAGCCTACATGGTCGTGATGATGGAAGGTGCTGCAACCAAGGCGCTGAAACCGCATCTCGACGCCAACGAGGGCTCGGTCGGTATCTCGATCAATGTCACGCATCTGGCGGCCACGCTGCCCGGGCAAACGGTGACGGTGACGGCCGCGATTACGGCCGTCGAGGGCCGCAAGATCACTTTCGAAGTGGTGGCCCATGATGGCCTCGACAAGATCGGCGAAGGCATCCACCAACGCGCGATCGTGCCCTGGGACCGGTTCAAGGCTGGCATCGCGGCCAAAGCGGCGAAGGTGAAGTGAGATGCGGCCTGTGCTATGGTTTGGCGCAAGGAACTGACGACGCGGAGGACGCGGCATGAACGCGAACGCATTCATCAAGGTCGACAAGGCGACCTTCTACCGCTTCATTGTCAATGCGCCGGAAAACGAGCGCTATGAGTTCGTTCGGGGGCGTATCATGCAACAACAGCAGGGCGGAACGCTGCGGCATGCCCAGATCGGCAAGCGTTTCGTGGTCGTGCTCGATCAGCTGTTGGATCGGGCGCGGTGGCTTGTGAGTGGACCTGATCGGGGGATCGATACCGGGCCGACCGTGCGGTATGCCGATGCCGTTACCGAGCCCGTCGGCGCTGACCCGGATAGCATATCGACCAAAATGCCCGTTGTGATCGTCGAGGTATTGTCCAAATTCTCCGAGGATCGGGATCTCGACGTCAAGCCGGCCGAGTATCTGGCCCTTGCATCGCTCGAAGCCTATGTCGTCGCCAGCCAAATCGAGCCCGCCTGCTACCTCTGGGTGCGTGGGCCTGACCGCCAGTTCCCAAGCGATCCTGTGTCGCTGCGTGGGATGGACAAAACGATTGACATAGCGTCGCTTTCCTTGTCGATCCCATTGAGCGACATCTACCGGTAGTGCGCCGTCCTGCCGATGCTCTGAGGACCTCCATGCCCGAAACCGAAATCCGCCCGTTCACCATCAACTTCGGGCCGCAGCATCCGGCGGCGCACGGCGTGCTGCGCCTCGTGCTCGAACTCGACGGCGAGGTTGTGGAACGGGTCGATCCGCACATCGGTCTGCTGCATCGTGGCACTGAAAAACTAATGGAGGCGCGCACCTACGCGCAGAACGTGCCTTACTTCGACCGGCTTGATTATGTCGCGCCGATGAATCAGGAACATGCGTTCTGTCTCGCTATAGAGAAGCTCGCGGGCGTCTCCGTGCCGCGTCGTGGCCAGCTCATCCGCGTGCTCTATTCCGAGATTGGCCGCCTGCTGTCGCATATTCTGAATGTCACAACGCAGGCGATGGATGTCGGCGCGCTGACGCCGCCGCTGTGGGGTTTCGAAGAGCGTGAAAAGCTGATGATTTTTTACGAGCGGGCATCAGGCTCGCGCATGCATGCGGCCTATATCCG
>JANLQP010000044.1:0-31343 GCA_031367895.1 Hyphomicrobiales bacterium | reverse complement strand
GAATAGCGTCTCCGAATCAAACTCAAATAAGCGGTTTGCCGCGACAACCAAGAGCCCGTTTGCGGGCTCACCTTGTGTCTCGGAATTATCTCGGATTCCATACAACGCTTGGAGGTCGACATACACTATTGAATCTTGGAGCGAGCACCATGCGCTCGACAGTGCGGCGGGACACTCCGAGGGCCCGCTCAACGTCTGCGTAGCCGACATACTGAGGCAAATGCTGGGGCTTGGCTGCATTCTGGGCTTTGCTCATGGCCCGGTACATCGGTGATTTGGCGGGTGTAGGTCAAGCCATGCAACCACGTTACGGGTGACAGGCGGGTGACACGATCATTCGAAGATGCGAGAAGAACCGGCTAAGTTCTTGATTTGGATGGTGGGCGCGCCAGGGATCGAACCTGGGACCCCTACCATGTCAAGGTAGTGCTCTACCGCTGAGCTACGCGCCCATCCAACGTCTCGTCGCTTGTATTTGCTCGATTTTAATCTGACAGTCCGAAGCCTGATCGGCGAGCAAATTGAGCGGTTACCGATGCGTAACGCCAGTGAACTACCTTACGTCGGCTCCAAGTGCAACGACAAAGCGTGCAGGGGAACACGATCGCGGAGGGCGGCGCCGCGTCTCTGCCGCCTGCCGCTCACACCCCCTCGTACCACCTGACGATACGCTGCCGGAAAGCTGCGTCCGGCATGCGGCCAAAGCCGGCGGCAACGTTGTCGCGCATGTGTTTGGGCTTCGCCGTTCCAGGAATCACGCAGGTGATCGCGGGATGGCCGATGAGATACTTGAGAAAGATCTGGCCGGGTGATTCAGCGTCGATCTCGGCGGCCCAGTCGGGCAGCGGCCTGCCTATCACCTTGGCGAACATGTTGGCGCCGTCGAACGGGCGGTTCGGGATCACGGCGATGCCTTTCTCCAGCGCTACGGCCAACAACTTCGCCTCGGCTGCGCGCACGGCCAGCGAATATGGCAGTTGCACGAAATCGATCTTTTCGGTCCGCATGATCGCCATCAGTTCGTCGAACGCCGACGTCGTGTAGTGCGTGATGCCGATGGTGCGGAACGTGCCGTCATCCTTCCACGCGCGCAGAGTTTTCAGATGCGTGCGCCAATCGACGAGATTGTGGATCTGCATCAAGTCGAGCGTTTTGCCGGCGTGCATTTTCTCTGCCGACGCCCGCATCTGCGCGATGCCAGCCGCCTCGCCCGAGGTCCACACCTTGGTCGCCAGGAACGCTTTATCGCGTGCATTCATGTCGGAGAGCAGGCGGCCGACGGCGGCCTCGGCGCGACCGTACATGGGCGAGGAATCGATCATGCGCCCGCCTGCCTGGAACAGGATCTCCAGCACCTCGCGTCGCTCGTCGCGTTCTGCCGAATCGTCGCCGATGTCGAACGCTTGCCACGTCCCGAGCCCGACGACGGGCATCGCCTCGCCGATCGAGGGGATCAGCCTGGTTAGCATGGCAGCGATCGGCATCAGGATCTCCGATTGGGCGTGCCGTGGAACGTTACCGGTAACCGCGACCGCCATGCCGCGACCGGCAACGGCGGCGAGAACGGCACGGCGGTCGAGAACGGCACAGTTCGAGTGGGACAGCGATAACGGGTCAATGCAGTTCGGCATCGGGATAGGATAGTGCTTGTCCGGTGTCCTGACGAGACGCTTTTCCGGGACCGCGTTCATATGACGACAGAAAACCTCGACGAGGACGACCGCCATTTACGATTGCGGGAGCTGCAGTGCCGTCCTCGTCAATTCGCGTTCCGTTACTTCGGCAGCAGCACAGCGTCGATCACATGAATTACGCCGTTCGACTGCTTTACGTCAGCAATGGTCACGGTTGCCGTGCCGCCGTTCTCATCCGTCAGTGTCAGCTTGCCGCCCGAGCGCTTCGCTGTGAGCATCGCGCCACTCAATGTCTTGACGGGGTGGGCACCCTTGTCGTCATCGACCATCTTGCCGATCGCATCGGCCATGACGGCTTTGCCGACGACATGTGAGGTCAGGATCTTTACCAGCTTCTCTTTGTTTTCGGGCTTGAGCAGCGTTTCGACGGTGCCCTTGGGCAACTTTTCGAAAGCAGCATTGGTCGGGGCGAACACCATGAACGGTCCCGCGCCGCTCAGCGTTTCAACGAGACCCGCGGCCTTGACGGCTGCGACTAGCGTCGTGTGATCTTTCGAGTTGACGGCATTCTCGATGATGTTCTTGTTCGCATACATCGGCGCGCCGCCGACGGTTACCGGCGCTTGCGCTTGACCGACCGGCGCAAGGGAAATGACGAGGGCAGCGGCCAGTGCGGTCGCGGCCAGGGAACGCGTGACAAGGGAACGTTTCATCTTGTTGAACTCCATTCGGGGGCTCATGAGCGAGCTAGCGGAAATACGAACCGGCTGCCGAATGGTTTCGAAGCTGTCGGTCACGAGTTGTTTACCACCCCGCCTGCCGAGATCGGCGCGGCCACGGGCGTCGGTTATGCGGATGGTGATTGGCGCAAGCGATGTCGTTGCGGGCAAGGGAGGTTCGTTTCCATGTGAGAGACCGGGCGCGGCCCAGCGTTGCCTGACCCTCGAGTGGGGTAGCCCGGCGCGTCCAAGGTTGTTGAACCGGTTATGGTCGATCGCATTGTCCTGCAAGCAGGATCGCGGACTTGCTTCGCCCACATGTATTGGCGTGGCTCGTCAACCCTGGCAAGATTGAAGCTGGACACCCTTCAACATTCCCCAAAGAGGATAGCCGCATGGCCCGCACCGTCGCCCGCCTACTCGCCGAAAGCCTGCAAGCCCACGACGTCGATCTCATCTACTGCGTGCCGGGCGAAAGCTATCTCGGTCTCACAGACGCGCTGTCGGACCTGAACTCGATCCGGTTGACAGTCTGCCGACACGAGGGTGGCGCCGCTTTCATGGCGGTCGCCGACGGGCGCTTGCGTGATCGCGCCGGTGTCGCTGTCGTCTCGCGCGGGCCCGGCCTCTCGAATGCGATGGTGGCTCTTCACACCGCTTATCACGATGCGACGCCGATGGTGATCCTGGTCGGGCAGGTCGAGCGCAAGGATTATGGCCGCCTGGCGCTGCAGGAACAGAACTACTCCAAGCTGCTCGCCGACGTGACCAAGGGCGTGATCGAGGTCAACGAGCCCGTGATGGCATCGGAAGCGATCGCACGCGCGTTTCAACTGGCGGAGAGTGGCACGCCCGGCCCGGTCGCGGTGATCCTGCCCGAGGATATCTTCGACGAGCCGGCCGAGTTTCCCGTCGATCAGCCGCGCCCGCGCGTATTTTCAGGCCCGCGAGTGGAAGATCTCGAACAATTGGCCGGCATGCTGGCCAAGGCCGAGCGGCCGCTGATCTGGGTCGGCGGCGCGCTGACCGGCAAGGGCGTCACGGATGATCTAAAGAAGCTCGCCGAAATGTGGATGCTGCCGGTCTCGCCGACGCATCGCCGCCCGTGCCTGTTCGATGCGGCGCACCCGAACTATGGTGGCTACATGGGCATCCGCGTGCCGAAGGTGCTGCTCGACGAAATGAAGAAGGCAGACCTGATCGTCGCGCTCGGCGAGCGCATCACGGACTCGGTCAGCCAATCATACTCGGTCCCGGCGGCGCCTCAGCCGCAGCTGCCGCTGGTTCACATCTGGCCAGACCCGAACGAGGTTGGCCGCGTCTGGCGTCCGACGCTCGGCATGGTCAGTGATCCGCAAGCGGTGATCAAGGCGCTGCTGGCGAAGGGCGCGCCGAAGGATGCGGCCAAGCGCAAGGGCTGGGTCTCCGGCCTGCACGCGATCCACAAGAAGCTGCTGGCGCCTGAATGGGAGCCGACCACGGACGGGCTCAACTTCGCGCAGATCGTGTGCGAGATCGGCAAGCATCTGGCGACCGACGCCATCGTCACGTCGGACGCCGGCAACTTCTCGAGCTTCATCCACCGTTACATTGCGTTCAAGCCGGGGCAGGCGTTCCTGGCGTCGGTGGTCGGCGCGATGGGCGCGGGCATGCCGATGGCGGTGGCGGGCGGCTTGCGTTGCCCGGGCCGGCAGGTGGTTGCGTTCGTCGGCGACGGCGGCGCGTTGATGACCGGCAACGAGATCGCGACAGCCATGCAGTATGGCGCCTCGCCGAAGCTGATCATCTCGGACAACAAGATGTACGGCACGATCGGCATGCACCACGAAGTGCGCTATCCCGGCCGGCCCTACAAGGAGGCGACGCGTTTGACCAATCCGGACTTCGCCATGTGGGCGCGTTCGTTCGGGGCCGAGGGTATTACGATCACGAAAGAGTCCGAGGTGGCGGCGGGCGTCGCCAAGGCGTTCGCGATCAACGACCGACCGGTGGTCCTGCATTGCCACACCTCGGCCGACCAGATGAGCGCCTGGCGGCGTCGCGGCAAGTTCTGAGGGACTCCGCGGCGCGCCAGGGCTGTGCTCCAATGCGCCGCGGCGATCCAATAAGCGGACCTACGCGGCCTCGGCCCGGAGCCACGGGGCGAGCGTGACCCGCTCGCCGCGCAGGCGCTCGAATGCGAGCGTCCGGCAGGTGAGCACGATCACCTGATGATGCTCGGCCGCCTGCTCGAGCGCGCGGAACATGGACGAAATGCGCTGGTCGTCGGAATAGACGAGCGCGTCGTCGAGGATCAGCGGTACCGTGTGGCCGGTGTCGGCGAAGAGGCGCGCGAAGGCGAGGCGCACCAGCACCGCGATCTGCTCCTGCGTGCCCTGGCTCGTGCGTTCCAGTGCCTCGCGGATCTGGTTGCGCGCGAGGCCCTGCGGCGCGAGGGCTGCGTCGAACGCGATCTCCGCGCCGGGAAACAGCGTGTTCAGGTACGGCGCGAGACGAGCCAAAACGGGCGCCAGGAACTCGGAGCGCGTCGCCTCCTCCTGCACGCCCAACTCGCGGTCGAGCATGTGCAGCACCGCCACCTCTTGCTCGTGGCGCCGCGCCACAGCTTCGGCATGTTCAAGTTCGTCGGCAGCGACGGCAGCGCGCATCTCGATGTCGTCGTTGCGGGCTTGGCCAAGCTCGCCTTCAATGTGGGCGGCGTCCTGCTGGATCCGCGCCAACTCGGTTTCAGCGGCGCGCGCCTCGGTTTCGGCCGTCAGCGTGGCCGCCTGCAATTTACCCAGTTCTGCCGCGTCCGGCGCCTGCTCGGCCCAGGCGGCGAGATCGCGAACCAGTTGCCGGACCTTGGTCTCCGCGCTGGCGGCGATGGCGTTGCGCCGCTCGGTTTCAGCGGTGCGCGCCGGGCCGGCAGGCGGAACGTGCGCCTCGAGCGTGATGCAGCGACGCCGGCTGGCATCGAGTTCGGCGGCAAGGCGGGCGCCACGCTCGCGCGCGGTGGCCAGCGCTTGCTCGACCGGCGCGATCGTGCGTTCAGTCTCGCCGAGATCGGCGCGCAGGGCCGTAATGTCGGCGTCGATGTCAGCCGCCGCGCGACTCGGCGTTCCAACACCTTCGTTCGCCGCTGTCTGCATGCTCTGCAGCAATGCGCGCAACGCATTGGTACCATCAGGTGCGAGGCCTGCCAACCGTGCATCGATGTCTGAGATCTCGCGCTCGATCTGGCACCGCTGCTCGACGGTGGTTTCGAGGCCTGCGAGGTCGGCCACGCCCGCCTGCGCCATAACCAACGCCAAGGCGGCCTGATGCTTGGCGCGCGCCTCGCGCGTGTCCTGAACGGAGGTGCCGCCGCCAGGCGCAACGCGGATTTGGCCGATGCCTTCAATCTCGATGATCAGCGGCTCGCTTGGCGCGAAGGTTTCGCCTGCCTGCAGCACCCGGCCACCGATACGCAGCCGCCCTTCGCCCCCAAGCGCGTACGTGACAGTGATCGCCGGCGCTGTCGCCGTGAGGCGTGTCTCGGCGTCGTGGATCGCGGCTGCCGCGCGTTCAGCCGCCTTCAACATGTCTGGCGTCACGGCGATGCGGGCGCGCTGCTCGGTCAACGTCTCACGCCGCTGGCTGAGCGCATCGACTGTGGCGACGCGCTGTGTCAGCTCATCGGCGCGCACCTTCGCCGCGCGGCGACGCTCCGCTGTGTGCGCAATCGCCTGCTCGGCGGCGAGGCTTTCGCGGCGCTGCCGCAGTGTTGTAACGCGCGCGCGGTGCTCGGACGCCGCCGCATCGAGCCGCTGCACTTCGGTGCCGAGCGTCGCCTGCTCGGCCAGCATGTGTGTCTCCGCGGTCGCCCGAGCGTCGATCTCGGTCAGCGTGGCGGACAAGGTCGCTGCTGCCGTCTTCGCTGTGGCCAACTCCGCTTCCGCGGCCTTCAGCGCCTCGGCCAAAAGATCACGCCGCGCACTCGCCACGCGGGCCGCCTCGAACGTGGCGCGCGATGTCGTGATACGGGCGGCACGCGACGCCACGGCAACCGGATCGGCCAACGCCGCCTCGCGCTGGCGCAGCGTGCCCAGCTGATCGAGGCGCGACTGGATATGCTGCAAGGCGGCCGCGGCTTCGGCACAGGCGGCCTGCTTGGTGGTGACGGACTTCAAGGCTGCCGCATAGACGCCCGTCGGGCGCCGCGTGGCGTGGTTGCTCAGCATCTCGGCCAACCGCCGGCGTACCTCGGCGCGCAGCTTCTTGACGTGGCCGCCGGACGCGACCGCCTCCACCTCGTTTTGCAGGGCGCGGTGCAGCGATGGCAGTCCATCGTCGATGCCGGCGGGCACCGGCAAGGTCAACGAGCCCTGCTGGCCAACCCAGACAAGCCCGAACCGCCCCATGCCACCCGACGCACCGACGAGCGTACGCAACTGCGTTTCAGCGTCCTCGCCGCGCAACAGGCGGCCATTGCCGAGTTCCATCAGTTCCGCCATCGGCTGCGCCAGGAAGCGCTTGCGGACACGCCAGCGTTTCTGCCCGGCCTCGAACTCGACCTCCACGGTCGGCGCGCCGCCGCCGTAGGGCCGCAGTTCCTTCACGTCCTTGCGCGCGGTGCCGTACTTCTCGAACAACGCGAGGCGCAGCGCCGCGAGCAGCGTCGATTTGCCGAGTTCGTTCGGGCCGGCCAGCACGTCGAGGCGCCCAGAGAGGCCTTCAATGGCAACGGGGGCGCTGAAGCGGCCGAATTCGGCGAGGCGGATGGCTTTGATCTTCATCGGATGCGCTCCCCTTCGACGGCGGTAGCGGCAAGCGCGGCCAGCCGTTCCAGCGCCAGCGCCGCCACGTGCCGGTCAGGCGCGGCCGAATCCTCCGACATGGCCCGCAGGCGCCCGGCGACCGCACGCAGCCCCGCGTCGGTGATCTCGTCGATGTCGTCGCTGCTGGCGACGGAGCTCAGCCCCGCGCGGTCAAGCCGCAGATCGAACAGCGGCGCCTTGATACGCTCGAGCTTGGCCTCGATGGCGGCGAGGCGGGCAAGCGGCACACGGCCTGAGAGCGTGAGGTTCAGCAGGCACGTCGCAATGCCCGGCCCGAAGCGTTCGAGTTCCGCTTCCAAGGGCGCGAGGCCAGCCGCGTCAGCAAGCGTCACGTGCCGGTCGGCCCAGGTGAACTGGCTGGTCAGGATCGGTTTCACGTCCGGCGGCGCGTTAGCGCTGCCAACCGTCACCGCCAGCACGTAGCCCGGATCGTTGTCCGCAAAACTGTCCGGCTCCGGCGTGCCGGAGTACCAGAGGCGTTCGCCGATTGCCATCATACCGTGCCAGTCGCCGATGGCGAGGAAGCCGAGGCCGGCCAGTTTCGGCCGCCCCGGATCGATCGGCACCGCGGCTTCGCCGAGGTTGCCGAAGCCCTTGATCGAGCCGTGCGCAAGGCCGATGCGCAGCGCGTGCACGGGCGTCGCCGCCAGGTCCATCCAGGCGGTCGGATCGGTGCTGGTGGACTTGGCCTTGAGCGGCGCGGGCAGCAAATAAACGCCCGCCGCGATCTCGGCGGCCTGCGGCTCCAGATGCAGGCGCACATTGGGCGGCACGCTCAACCGCTGCACCGCCTGCCAGATGCCGCCCGGCCGCGCCGGATCGTGGTTGCCGGGCAGCAGATGCCATGTCACGTGCGGGTGTGCCGCAAGCCGTGCCAGCGTCTGCGCCAGCAGCGCATCCGCCAGCGCTTCGCCGTCGAACACGTCACCGGCAACGAGAATGTGGGCGGCGCCGGCGTGGCGGGCCGATTGGGCGATGCGGTCGATCACGTCGAGCCTGGCGCGGCGCAGCACCGGCGCCTTCTCCGGGTCGAAGCGGCCGAACGCCTTGCCGATCTGCCAGTCGGCGGTATGGATGAACGTGAAGGCCACGGGTGAATGCCTCGCTGCCGAATCTATGGGTCGCGAGCAAGCTTATGTTCTTTTTTTGTTCTCGACAAGATGGCGGCGCGCGTTGTGCACAGGAGAGGACACTATTCACGCCATCTCCTCCTCTTGCGCAGCTGCCACGTCGCGCGGCGCTGCAGCGATCGCGCGGAGGTAGGCGAGCGTTGCCCGATCCGGGTTGCAGAGGCCCTGCTCCCAGTTCTGCAGAGCGTCGACGTCGATGCCGAAACGCAGCGCGAACTGCTCCGGCGTGAGCCCGAGCCCTGCCCGCACCTGCTTCACGTCCACCGAATTGGTGCGGGGTGCGGGCCGTTTGTCCGATCGAGAGAGCAGCTCACTCAGCTAGCCCACCGGGTTGAGCGCTACCTCCCCTACCCCACCGTCATCACCTTCTTCACGGCGGCCGAGATCTTGTGGCGGATGGCGTGGAAGCCCTTGGAACCCTCGCTGGTCATCCAGTTCATCTGCAACGACCGGCGCTGGCCGTCGAACGGGTGGTGCCCGTGCCAGGAGTTCTCCGAGCGCTTGAAGACCAGCAGCGTGCCGTTGTCGGGCGGCACCTCGGCGACGTAGTCGTCGACGTTCGAGCCGTTCTTGAGAATGCGCAGGCGCCCACCCGGCTGTTGCCAGTTCTCGTTGAGGTACAGCAGCACCGTTATGATCTTGTCCTTGGAATCGGTGTGGATCTGGCCATCTTTCGCGCGCGTGTAGCCGCGCAGGGAATACATCTTCGGCCGCCCCGCGAGATCGACGCCGAAACGCTCCGCGATCACGCTCTCGAATTCGGGGCCATCCAGCTCCTCGATCACCTCTTTGATAGCCATGTCGGCCTCGAGGCTCTCGATCGGATAGCTGCCGCCCTTCTCGATCTTCGGATAGGTTGTGTTGATCCTGGCCACGGTGTCGGGCGACAGGAACCCTGGAATGATCGTGTAAGCGTAAGGCTCCGCCTCGATGCCGGCCGCCTTCAGCTTCGCGATATTGAGATGCGCCATGGGCCGGCCCTCTGTCTCGATGCGCGTCGGTTCGTCGAACGCTTACGCCCCGCTTAGCGGTCAGATCCCATCCTTGGCGCCGTTCGCGGTCCCCGACAACATGGCTCGCCGTCGCAGCCAGCGGGTTTCGACTTCGCGCGCGATCGCCGCGGCCGCGTCGAGCGGCGGATAGGTCCATGGCTCCAGCGACGTCACGGTTTCGGGCAGGGACCGTGTCGCGCCATAGTCTCGCAATGCCTGATGAAAGCGGGCGAATTTGGCGCTGCCGCCCGATGGCTCGAAGATCCAGACCGGTTTTCCCGTGACTAGAGGCTCGCCGGACATGTTGACGCTGTCGCCGGTGACAACGAAGCCATCGGCGTGCGCCAGAAAGGCCGGATAGGGGTTTTCGCCGGTAGTGTCCCACACGAACCGGGGCGCACTTGCGGTGGCGGCCAGAACCGCGTCGCGCAGCCCTGCGTGTGTGCGGCGGGAGGGCGTAATCATAAAACTCGCGCCGAGCCCAGCGATCGAGGCAATGGAGGCCGCGAAACGGGCATCGTCCTCGGCCGTGAAGCGGTAGACTTGGTTAGGCCCGCCGAGGATGACCGCGATGCGCGGGCCGGGCAGGTCGCGAAGCCATGCGGGTTCAGTGACCGCGAGCTTACGCAGGCGCTCGGCGGTGAAGCTGTGCGCAGCGGTCAGCGTCGTCATCACGTTCGGACCGCGCCGCTTGTCGTGCTCGGGCACCCAGATCAGATCTGCGGTTTTCGGGCCCGTGCGCGGGTCCTGCAGCACCACCGTGAAGGTCGTGAGCCCGGCCTTGCGGCGCAGCGCGCAGACATAGGGGATGCTGGCCCGACCCGTCGCCAGCGCTACGTCCGGCCAGGGTGGCGCGAATGGCGTTCCCGGCGTGCCAAAACGCTCCTTCGGGTCCACCGGTCCGAACGGCGCCAGCATCTTCCAGAGCCCCTTTGGCGCCACCTGCTTCAGTTGCCAGTCGAGGCCAAGCGCGTCCGCGACGCCACGGACCTGCACCTGCATGCCGATTTTGTCGTCGGTTATGAGCCACGCCTTGCGGCCTGCGAGCGGCCTCTCATTGGGCATTCAAGTCTCGATCTGTTGCACAGGATGCGGGAACGCGCGCAATTTTCTTGCGCCAACAACAGTCGATTTGTAATGAGTGAACACCATGGTGCGGACTTGTGGATCACGCCGACCTTCTCTTTTAGAGGCCAATACGCCCGATGCGCGCCCGTCTCGATGCTACCGATTGGCGCATCCTCCGAGAGCTTCAGGCCGACGGACGGCTGACCAACGTCGCTCTTGCCCAGCGCGTTGGCCTGTCCCCGCCGCCGTGCCTGCGCCGCGTGCAGGCGCTGGAACAGGCGGGTTTCATCGGCGGCTATCACGCGCGGCTCGATGCCCGCATGGTCGGCTTCGAGGTGACCGCCTTCAACATGGTGACGCTCCGCTCGCAGGGCGAAACGGAACTGCGCGAGTTCGAGAACCAGGTGCTCAAGTGGCCGCTGGTGCGCGAGGCCTATATGCTGACCGGCGACGCCGATTTCATCCTGAAATGCGTGGCGCCGGATCTGTCGAGCTTCCAGGATTTCGTCATCCGGCAGCTGACGGCGATCCCGAACGTCGCGAGCGTCAAGACCAACGTCGTACTTCGTCCGGCCAAGGTGGAGCCGGGCGTGCCGCTGGAGGAAACCGCGCGGATGGGCATGCAACAATCCGGCGTGCAAGACATTGCCGCGAAACCGAAGGGGAGATGAGACATGACGGCCATCGACAAGCGGCTGCTCACCGGCGTGTTTCCGATCGCGCCGACGCCGTTCACGGAGACGGGCGATCTCGATCTCGACGGCATGCGCCGCGTGATCGACTGCATGCTCGACCAGAAGGTCGATGGCATCTGCATCCTCGCCAACTATTCCGAGCAATTCCTGTTATCCGACAGCGAGCGTGACACGCTGCTGAAGCTCTGCCTCACCCACGTCAAAGGCCGCGTGCCTGTCATCGTGACCACCAGCCATTTCTCGACGCGACTTGCAATCGAGCGCGCCAAGGCCGCCGCTGCAGCCGGCGCGCAGATGCTGATGATGATGCCGCCCTATCATGGTGCGTCGTTGCGGGCTGACGAGAAAGCCATCATCGAGCATTTCGAGCGCGTGGCAGAAGCGGCGAAACTGCCGATCATGGTGCAGGACGCGCCGCTGTCGGGCGTCAATCTGAGCGTGCCGTTGCTGGTGCGGCTGTCGAAAGCCGTGCCTTTGGTCACGCACTACAAGATCGAGATGCCGGGCACGGCCGCCAAGCTGCGCGCGCTGATCGAGGCCGGTGGCGCGGCGATCCAAGGGCCGTTCGACGGCGAGGAATCGATCACGCTGATGGCCGATCTCGATGCCGGCGCGCGCGGTACGATGCCGAGCGCGCTGTTGCCCGAATTGATCCGGCCGGTCGTCACGCACTATCTCGCGGGGCACAAGAAAGAAGCCGCCGCTGCCTATGCTCGCATTCTGCCGCTCGTCAACTACGAGAACCGCCAGTGTGGGCTGCGCGCCACCAAGACGGTGATGATGGCGGGTGGCGTCATCAAGAGCGACGCGGTGCGCCATCCGCTGGAGCCGCTGCACCCGGCGACGAAGGCGGGCTTGCTGGAACTCGCCCGCGAGGCGGACGTGCTGGCTCTGCGTTGGGGGAAGTAAGCGTAGGCAGCAGGCCAGCGGGAACAGCCAGCAGGATGAACAGGCAGCAGGATTGACCTAGCCTCGCGTCGCTGCATAGTCTCTGCCACAGCAAATCAATTCGGCGACGACCAGAGGAGCCACCCATGCTGCACATCACCACGGCCAGCGAGGCGGCGGGGCGCAAACATCAGGTGCATGTGCACGGCCGCGACTACACGCTGTCGGAGTACATCGGCGCGGCACCCAAGCGCGGCCACTACGTCCCCGGCAACGAGGTGAACGACAACGGCCTGCCGCAGGGCTTCCTCGTCGATCAGCCACCAAACGCCGTGACGCCTGCCCACTTCCATGAGCCGAACCAGTTCCAGGTGTTCGTCGACGGCAACGGCCGCATGGGCGCGCATCCGGCCGCCCCGCTCACCGTGCAATACGCCAACGGTCACACGCCCTACGGACCGATCGTCGCCGGCGACCAGGGCGTGAAGTACTTTACGCTGCGTCAACGCTGGGACCCCGGCGCCAAGTACATGCCGGGCTCGCGCGACCTGCTGAAGAAGGGCAACCAGCGCACGCGCATCAAAGCCGGCGTCGGCCAGGCCGACGATGCCGAGCGGCGGGCGCGGAAGGCCAGTGCCCTCGACGTCGTGTTCGAGCCCGAAAGCGACGGACTCGCGGCCTGGGTGTTCCGCGCCGGGCCAGGCCAGGACGCGTGGCTCCCCGCTCCGGCGACCAGCGGCGGCCAGTACCTGATCGTTGCCAGCGGCACGCTCGTTCACGATGGCCGCGAGCTCGACCGCCTTTCGACGATCTACATTACGCCCGAAGAGCGCGCGTTCCGTGCCCATGCTGGTCCAAGCGGCCTCGATCTGCTGGTGCTGCAGTTCCCTCGAATAGGCGAAACGTTGAAGGGCGGTGCCAGCGTTGCTTCTGACTCGCCCAAGGCCTAACCGGCAAACGATACCGGTTGCTTGCAGGCCTGCCACGCGCCACAATCCTCCCAACAATGAAAAAAGCACTGTTGGGAGGTTTCACTATGTCTCGTTGGTCACGTGCAATCGCCGCGCTGATTGCGGTCGGCGCCGGATCTGCGGCTGCGGAAGCGCAGACACCCAAGCGTGGCGGCATCCTGAATTTCGCGGTCACTGCCGAACCGCCGAACTACGACTGCCACGCCTCGCAGACGTTCGCCTTGCTGCATCCGGTGAGCCCGTTCTTCTCGTTCCTCGTGCGCTACGACGCGAGCCAGGGCAGCAAGATCACGGGCGATCTCGCGAAAAGCTGGGAGATCGCGCCTGATGGCCTCGTCTATACGTTCAAGCTGCACGACAATATCAAGTTCCATGACGGCTCAGCCCTGACATCGGCCGACGTTCAGGCTTCCTATGAGCGCATCCGGAACCCGCCGCCGGGCGTGACCTCGCTCAGGAAATCGTCGATGGAAGACGTGAGCGCGATCGAAACGCCGGATGTGTCGACAGTCGTGTTCAAGATCAAGAACGTCAATGCTTCATTCCTCGACAACCTCGCAGCCCCCTTCAACTGCATTTTCAGCGCAGCAAAGTTGAAGGAGGATCCGAGATTCCCCGAGAAGACCATCCTCGGTTCCGGCGCCTTCCAGTTCGTCGAGTATGTGAAGGGCTCGCATCTGGTCGCCAAGCGGTTCGACAGCTATTTCAGGCCGGGACGGCCGTATCTCGACGGCTACAAGGCGTATTTCGTCAAGGCGAGTGCCGTGGTTCCGGGCATGCTCGGTGGCCAGTTCGATGCCGAGTGGCGCGGACGCACGCCGTCGGAGCGCGACCAGCTGATGAGTTCGGCGCAGAAGGCTGACTTCGTGCTGCATGAAGGCCCCTGGTCGACCAATGACATCGTGATTTTCAACACCACGCAGAAGCCGTTCGACGATCCGCGTGTGCGCCGGGCCCTCTCCCTTGCGATCGATCGCTGGAACGGCAACGAGGCGCTGTCCAAGATCACGATCGTCAAACCGACCGGCGGCTTCCTGCGGCCCGGCTACGAGTTCGCGCTGCCAACCGAGGAGCTCGAGAAATTTCCCGGCTACTGGCGCGACATCGAGAAATCACGGATCGAAGCGCGGCGGCTGTTGAAGGAAGCAGGACACGAGAATCTCAAGCTCAAATTGCACAACCGCACTCTGGATGTGCCCTACACGCCGGTCGGCATTTTCCTGATCGACCAGTGGAAGCGGATCGGCGTCACGACCGAGCACAGCCAAGTGGAGACGACGCCCTATTTCGGCAACATGGTCGACGGCAAGTTCGATGTGGCGCTCTACCCGGTGACGGTGCCGGCCGACGAGGTTACCGCACAGCACCAATCGTATCTCACCAACGAGAAGTCGCCGATCAGCTATGCCCGCCACAAGGATACCAAGCTCGACGATCTCTGGGTGCAGCAGGCGCGGGAACTCGATCCGGCGAAACGCAAGGTGCTCGTGCACGAGTTCGAACGGCACCTGATCACCGAGAATTACTACCTGAACATCCACTGGTGGCAGCGCATCATCGTGCACCACAAAAAGATCAAGGGCTGGAACTTCTCGTCGAGCCACTTCCAGGGCAACGACCTCGTGAATGTGTGGCTGGATCAGTAGTCAGGCAGAGAGGTTTCAGGTGACAGGGAGAGCCGATTGCATTTCCCTGTAGCCCGTCCCCTATAACCTATTCCCTTCTGCACTAGTCCCTCTGCACCCGGAGAACCGCATGCCCCTCTACAACATCGACCGCACGTCCAACTCGAAGCGCAAGGCCGTCGAGGACTGGCTGTTCGGCCTCGATCTCGTATCTCCGGGCTTGCGCGAGATGATCGTCACGGCATGGACGACCACATGGAGCGCCAGCATGTACGAACGGCTCGAGGACATGCCGTTCTCGGCCGGCATCGAGTACCCGCTGATGGCCCACGTCAACGAGGTAACGATGGCCGGAGTCGATCTCGCCAGGCGCGCGCGGGTCGACTGGAAGACGGAGCTGCCGAACGACGTGCTGGTGCCGATCCTGATCCTGCACGACGTCGACAAGCCGCTGATGTACGAGCGCAAAGGTCAGGAGATCGTCTACTCGCAACTCAGCCAGGAGATCCCGCATGGCGTCGTCGGCGGCATGCTGCTGAAGGAATTGGGCTTTGCGCATGATGTGATCGCAACGGTCACCTCGCATTCGCCGCGGATGCCGTTCCGGGTGAATTCTGCAGCGGGACACGTCCTGCATCATGCCGACATGTTTTCGGCCGACCACGCCTGCATGGCCGTTGGCAAGACGCCGGGCTTCGTCGCACCGCATTGACGGCTGTTTGGGCGTCGAGACTGAACCGTACCGGTGCGCGCCGTTTGCGTTTGTCGGCGCAGGCGCGACCAATATGCGAGGGCTCAATCGTACCGATCGGCGCTGAGACTTTCGCCGAGCCCTTTACAGAGTCGAATGCCACCAGCGATAGTGGCTGCAACGGTTCTTTTTTCAAGTGCTTGCGGCTCAGGCGGCGGAGACAGCCCGATGACGTATGAAACCATCAAGGTCGAACCACTCAGTCCCATCATTGGTGCCGAGATCAGCGGCGTCGATCTCTCGCGTCCACTCGGCAATCAGATGTTCCAGGAAATCCATCAGGCGCTGATGGCGCATTTGGTGATCTTCTTCCGCGACCAGGACATCGATCTCGATCAGCAGAAAGCTTTCGGGCGTCTATTCGGCAAGTTGCACATCCATCCAACGGCGCCGGCACCGTCGGGTCACCCGGAAATCCTGGTCATCAAGGCCGATGCGAACTCGAAGGCGATCGCCGGCAATCGCTGGCACACGGACGTCTCGTGCGACGAGGAGCCGCCGATGGGCTCGATCCTGCATATGCGCCAGCTGCCGCCGTCGGGCGGCGATACTATGTTTGCCAACATGTATGCGGCCTACGAAGCGCTGTCGGTGCCGATGCAGGTATTCCTGTCCGGCCTCAAAGCCTGGCACGAGTCCGAGCACATCCACCGCGGCAAGCTCGGCCACAAGCTGGCCGAGGGCAAACAGTATCCACGTGCGCTGCACCCGATCATACGCACGCATCCCGAGACCGGCCGCAAGGCGCTCTACGTCAACTCGGGTTTCACGACGCGTATCGACGGCCTCGAGGAAACGGAGAGCCGCGCGATCCTCGATATGCTGTTCGATCATGTCCGCACGCCGGAGTTCCACTGCCGGTTCCGCTGGCGGGAGAAGTCGCTAGCCTTCTGGGACAATCGTTCGGCGCAGCACTATGCGCTTTGGGACTACTTCCCGCATTCGCGGCTCGGCTATCGCGTGACCGTTTGCGGGACGAAGCCGGTCTGAGGCAGCAGGCAGCAGGCAGCAGGCAGCAGGTAGCAGGTAGCAGGCAGCAGGAGACGTGACATGGCCGCAGTTTCGCAAACGTCGATCGAGGTTGTTCCGACCGGTGGCGCGCTCGGCGCCGATGTCGCGGGCGTGGACTTGCGCCATCCAATCGACGAGGCGGCGTTCGGCCAAATCTACAAGGCCTGGAACGATCATCTCGTGCTGCGCTTTCGCGGCCAAAAGCTTGACGACGATGCGCTGGCCGCAGTCTCGCGCCTGTTCGGCGAACTCGACATGGCGCCGATCCGCGCAGCCAAGGATCCCTATCATCCGAGCCGGCCGGAGATTGCGGTGGTATCGAACGTGGTCGAGGCTGGCCGGCCGCTCGGCGGTCTCGGCAATTCCGAGCTCGTCTGGCATCAGGACATGAGTTACAACGACCTGCCGCCGAAGGCGAGCCTGCTCTACGGCATCGAGACACCAGCGGCGGGCGGCGAGACATTCTTCTATAATCTTTACACAGCGCTCGAGACGTTGCCCGCCAATCTGCGCGCGCGGATTGCCGGGCTCACCTGCAAGCACGATGCAACGCGGAACTCTTCGGGTCAGCTGCGGAACGGATATCAGGAGAAATACGGCAACGCGGAACGTCCCGGCGCCGTGCATCCCCTCGTTGTACGGCATCCCGAAACCGGCCGGCCGGCGCTCTATCTGGGACGCCGTCCCAATGCGTGGATCGTCGGCCTCCCCGACGCAGAGAGTGACGCGTTGCTCGATGCGCTCTGGGGGCACATTCACGAGGGCTCGGCCTACTGGGCTCAAGCATGGCAACCGGGCGATCTCGTCATTTGGGACAACCGCTGCACACTGCATCGGCGCAACCAGCTCGATCCGGCGATCCGCCGCCACATGCACCGCACGCAGGTGCGCGATAGCGCGCGGCCGGTCGCGGCCTGAGTGGGACAGCGGTAAGCTGCGATGACCTAGTCGCGCCGTTCGAGTGCCGGCCGGTAGTCGGGGGCGCCCCAATGGCGCAGGTGCCGGCGGATGCGCGCATCGACGTCGGGGGCGGGCAGCAGGCCGTAATGACGGGCGAGGGCGATGAGCGCAAGTTGCAGAAAGTGCTTGGCCGAGCGCTGCGGCAGGCCGCGGTCACGCTCGACCTGCTCGAGGCCTTTCAGATGGCCGCAAACGTCGAACAGTACATCGATGTGCTCCGGCCCGACAGCCTTGAACGCGCGCTCGACGCGTTGGCTGGCGGCAACCTGGGTGTCGGCCATATTGCGGCTGTGATCGGGTGCGCCGCGCCGCTCGCTTCTCGATTGCGCGATGCCGGACCAGCTCGCCGTTACGCGTGGTGTCATGCGGGCGCGCCAGAGATCTGCGCGCAGCCGCTCGCCAGCCTCGAATTGCTCGGCGCTGATCATCGGCTGGCCGTGTCTGTCGAGGCGGGAGCGTAGCCAGGCGAGCGGACTTTCGGCGTCGTTGATCTCCGGTTTGACGTGGTTCGCTGGGGGCGTGGCGTTTGGGGCCGGCGACGCCGATGCGGCCATCGTTTCGCGCGTGACGCGTTGACGGCGTACGACGCTGCGGCCGGCTTGTGTCAGATGCCAGGTGCCGTCCGCTGGCTTACATTCGATGAAGGCTGCTGCGACGGCCGCCAGATGTGCGGTCGCATCGAGGCTGCCGACGACGACGTGTGCGCCACCCTGGTCGATGAGCACGACGAGGCAGCCGTTGCCGGCGGCGTCGAACACCGCGTAGGCGCCGCGCTGGGCGAGCTTGGCGAGGCCAGAGGTTGGGTTGGATTGGGACATGATCGGCATGACGCCTCCGCGTCGGTTCTGTTGATTGCAAATGGTGCCGTGCAGCGCTCAGAAGCGCGCGCGTGGCCGCGACATCATCAGGCTGACGCGCTTGATGATGCTTTCGAGATGATCGAGCGTGAGATTGAAATCCGGGTCGTCGCGCCGGTCCTCGACAACGTGGCAGGCATGACGGACGGTGGACCGATCGCGGCCGAATACGATGGCGACCTCGTCGAAACGCAGGCGGCCGACGACGCGGGCGAGATACATGGCGACCTGCCGGGCGAGTGCGATCTTGGCGCGGCCACGGGAAGGCGCGAGCAGATCCGTCTCGGCGACGCTGAAGACGCTGGCGACGAGCGCTTCGATCAGGCGGGCGAGTTCGGTTGGCGCAATGCGCTGACGGGATGCCGGTGGTGGGCGGTTCGGGTCGGCGGGGCAGTCCAGCATCGTGTCCTCGCTATGACTTGAGTGCGGAATATTTTCCTACAGCTCAATGTAACTCAGTCAACGGTAGGAACATATGCCTACGATCGAGGACTTTAACCGGACGGTGAACGAGGGGGATAAGTCGTTAGCAAAAAATTCAGCTTGTTTGCTGGGTGACGCGCAAAATGCGGCGCTGAAAATGAGACGCTGAAAATGAGACGGGCGCAGCCTCGCGAAACGAGGTGCGCCCGAAGTATCGACGTCAAGCAGATTAGGTTCGGCGCCTCAACTGCCAAGCCTTACTTGCAAAGTGTCGCCTGCATCTTGCAATTGTAGCCGAGGCCACCCTTCGAGCAGCTCGACTTGACATTGCTGACCTTGTAGCCAGGCGCCGTGCCGATATTCGAATTGGCGGCCATGAAGCTCGACCATGAACCCCAGTCGGTCGCCTGCAGCACCGCTTCCCAGGCCTGGAACTTGGCACCGTCCTGGGTGGTGTTGGTGCCGGAAGCGGCCTTGTTCACGCAGGTGCCGCCGCCCTTGCCGGCCTTCTGGGCCGAGGCGGGGATGACGCTGGCGACGCCCAGGGCAGCAATGGCGGCGCCGACGACGGCAAATGCTTTGAGTGTACGCATGGAGAGTTCCTTTCGGGAGGCTGGGAATGACTGACGGTTGGCGCCAGTTAACCACGAAAGGGCGGCCCGACGGCGTGGGGTGAAGACGCAATCCACGGTTTTTACCGAGGCGTTGCGCCGGGGCCGCAATTCTTGCGCCGAGCATATGGCCGGGAAATGTGACGGCTTACGGCCTCAGGCGTCGCCGCGCTTGATCCGGTCCAGCATGGCCGCCTCCCGCTCTTTGGCCTCGCGCTCCTCGAAGTAGTCCTCGCTTGTGCGCACGGTCGGCCGCGCTGGTCCGGCGAACGGATCGACATGGCGGTTGACGGCGGACTCGACGCGGCAATCCTCGCACATGCGGATCAAGTCGACGCGACTTTTGTGCTCGCCGGAGAACATCCAGTGCTGTCCCTCGAGACGCTTGATGACGCGCTCGATCGTGCTCCTGACGCCGAAGGGTTTGCCGCATTCCGTGCAGCAAAACGGCTCCTCTTCCTTGATGACAACGGGCGGCGCCTCGAAAGCCAGGAAATTGAGACGCGGCTCCAGCGTCATGACCTGTTCGGGGCAGGTGCCGGTGCACAGGCCGCATTGCACGCAGAGGCTTTCGTCGAAGGAGAGGCGCGGGTGGTCCTGCGCGTCGCCGAGCGCGTGCGTCGGGCAGGCCGAGACGCAGGAGAGGCAGAGCGTGCACCCTTCCGCGCGGACGTTGACGCGACCGAAGGCTGAGCCTTTCGGGAGCGCGACGGTGTCGACGGGAACGGGCGCGGCGCGATGCAGTTCGCGCAAGGCGAGGCGCAGAACGTCGCGCTTGGCGCCGGTTGCGGTGAAGGTCGCCGGCGTGGTCGCGCTGCGGCCCGGCTTGGCCGCAGCGCATTGCTCGGAGAGCGCATCGGGATCGTCGGTCTCGATGGTGGCTGTAAGGCCGGCACCGAAACCGAGTGCTTCGAGCAGCGTGTTGGCGGTTGCCAAAGTCTGCCGCAAACCGGCGATGTCGTGCTGCGGCCGCGCGCGGGTCAGGACTTGCAATGACGTGGCACCATAGGCGAACGCAGCCACGATGGTCTCGAGCCCGACTTGTGTCACCTCATTGACGGCCAGGGGAAGCGTGCGGGAGGGCAGGCCGCTGCCGAAGCGTGCCGCCGCATCGATCAGCGCGTCGCCGTGTGTGTGGTCGTGGACGAGGATCTGCGCGTCGCAGCCGCCGGCGGCGCGATAGGCGATCAGCATCGCGCGCAACCGTGCAATCAGTGCATCGGCAGTCGGCACGGCGTAGCTGGCGGCACCCGTCGGGCAGACGGCGGCGCACTGGCCGCAACCGGCGCAGATGTGCGGATCGATCGCGACGTGATTGCCGGCGGGCGTGATCGCGCCGGCGGGGCAGAGATCGAGGCAGCGCGTGCAACCCGTGATGCGTGAGCGCGAATGCGCGCAGAGATCCTCGCGGAAATTGATGTAGCGCGGCTTGTCGAAGGTGCCGACGAGATGTGCGGCTTTCGCGATCGTCGCGGCAACTTGCGCCACATTGGCAGGATCGGCGCGCAGGTACCCTTCGCGCAGGTCGGAGGCGCTGAACGGCGGCGGCGTTCCCGAGAGATCGATGAGGATGTCCGTCCGCGAATGCGCGCCGTTCTGAGCCTTGCCGAAGCGCAACTTTGCGCGCGACGAGGCGGCGGGTTCGGCGAAGCGGTCGATGTCGACCTCGAACGCGCCGAGATGGCCCCTCAAGCTGCGGATCAGTCCCTGGCGGATGGGGTATGCGGTCTGCCGTGGCGGTTGGACGTCGCTGCCGGGGACCAGGATCACCGTGATGTCGAGCGTGTGCTCGAGCTTGTCGGCAGCCTCCAGCGCGCGCCCATCGCGGCCGTAGATCAGCGTCACGCCTTCGCTGTTGTAGGTGACGGCGGCGGGCGGCTCGACCGGCAGGCTGGCGGCGGCCAGCAGCGCTGCCATTTTCGGCGCCGCGCTGGCGCCCTCGCTGGACCAGCCGGCGGTCTCGCGGACGTTGACGAAGGCGAGATTGGCGCCAAGCCCCTCGTCCTCGGCCAACACCTCGAACAGCGGCTGCTGCTGGGTGCAGGCAACGGTCACGTCACCATCGCGGGCGAGGCGGCGGAACAGATCGAGTTCGGATCCGCACAGATTCCGGCAGGTGGTGAGGGCGGCCCCCCTGCAGCCCGCCCGGATCGTATCCGGCGCGAGCGTCATCGTGTCCTCACAGGAACACAGGATGATCTTGCGAACCGTTTCGGCCATGACGACGTTATCCCTGTACTTCCAGCAGCCACGTGGCAAGGCGCCTGTCCGGACTTTGCGGCGTGCGCAAACGCCGCGACAAGGGCTTGGAGGGCGTTGTAGAACATGCAGCGTGGAAAATGAATGACCGCAGTATCGAAGCACTCGAAAGTCGCATGACGGTAGCCCAATGACGTTACACCCGTGACAATATCCCCATGACTGGCACACTCGATCTGCCGCCCTTTTACAGCGCCATTGCACTGCGCGAGCATGGCGATGCGTTTACCCATGCCCAGGCGATTGCGGCCGATCAGGGCGCCGGGACACTCGTTTGGGTGCGCCGCTTCGATACTGTCGAGTTCGCCGTGGTACTGGAGCCCGACGAGGAGCTGAAAAACGCTCGCCGCGTGCTCTATGCCGGCATGACCGCGATCGGCGACGCCTTGGCCGCACATTGTCCGCCGGAAAAGCCGCTGGTGTTCGCCTGGCCGGATACGATCCTGCTTGACGGCGGCATTCTTGGCGGCGGGCGGATTGGCTGGCCGAAGGGTGCTGCTGAAACGGCCACGCCGGACTGGCTGGTGCTGGGCTTCGTGCTGCGCATGACGGTGCCGCAGAAGCGCGCGTCGGATGGGGCTTTGCTTGGCCCTTCAGTTGCCCACTTGCCCAACCGGGAGTCGTCAGCCGGCCCTTCGGTTGCCCCCTTGCGCAACCGGGCTGGGCATGCGCTGGATGTCGATCTAACACGCGGCACGAGCCTCGAGATCGAAGGCTTCGAGATGATGGATGCAGCCCAAGTGATCAACGGCTTCACCCGGCATTTCATGGTGCAGGTGGACCGCTGGCAGGAGAAAGGCTTTCGCGGAATCGGCGAAGACTTCCTGGCGCGGCTGCCCGCGGATAACGCTATAAGGCGCGGCATCGACATCGACGGCGATCTGCTGGTTCGGCGGTTCAAGGCCGGCGCAGAGCCGGAGCGTCAATCGCTGATCGAGGCGCTGCGAACGGCGCAGTGGCTCGACCCCGAGACCGGTGACCCATGGCTCTGAAACTGCTGCGCACGATCCGCCTCGACCCCTCGGACAGCTTCGTGTTCGAGCGGGCTGCCAAGGCTGGCGAATGGGCTGTGCCGGGTGCCTTCGAATTCTGGTCGGCTGATGCGGCGACGCTGAAAGGCCGCGAACGGCAGGCGTTCCGCGCGGGCTTTCTCGGGCTCGGTTCGTTCGGCTGGTCGACGCTGGTGGTGGCGCAGCCTGCGACTGCCGAGGAGCGGGCAGCGGCGGTAGAGAGTTTGGCTGCCTATCTCGTGCAGGCACATGGCGCGCCGGATCTGGCTGCTGCTCGGGCTGCCGCCGAGGAGGAGGTCGCCTGCGCCGCGAGCCTCGCCGAGCACCCGGAAGGCACGCTGATCGCCATGCACCGCACGCAGGACAAGGACGGCCAGATCCGCGAACAATTCCGCACCTTGCGCCCGGCCGACGCTCGGCAAGCCGCGCAGATGCCGTGCAGTGCCGGCGCGTTCGCGATCGTCGAGGACGAAGCGGCACACGCCCTCCAATCTGTTCATGAAGGAATGTCCGAGCAGGAACGCCAAGCCGCGGACCTGTTTGCGCTTGTGGCGCCGGCGGAGGTTCGCCGCCCATGACCGACTTCTGGGTATCGAGCGGACATCATCTGGTCGACCGGGACGCGGACGGCCGTTTAACGGTCACCGACGACCTGCTGAAAGCCTATCTGGCGCGGCCCGAAGCGGTGCCGCCGGAGGATGCCTGCCTTGTCGAGCGCGCTATCCATCAGCGGTTGATGCGCTTCCCCCGCGAACCGATCGCGGCGGGCGAGATCTTGGGGCTGGCCGATCGGGACGCGCGCGAGAACTGGCGGCTGCTGATCCAGTTTCGCGATCATCTCCTGGAGCACAAGACGCTGGAGGCCGCGTATCTGGCCCTCGCCCGCGCGCCGAAAGTGACAACGCCGCCGCTGTTCCTCAATCAACTGGTGCACATGATCCTGCGCAATATGCTGGACGGCGAGCGGGACCCGTACATTTTGCGCGCCGCGGAATTGTTGTTCCGCCCGCAGCGCCTGACAATGAACGACGGCATCATGCTGCTCGCCGACGAGGAAGTCGTGGACGGCGCCAACGTCACCGACCACACCTCGCCGCTGATTGCGATCTTCGGCGACGCGCGCGCGAAAAGCCTCGACGTGCTGAATTCCGATACGGCGGACCAGTATCCCGGCCGCAGCGATGCCTTCGACATGGTGCTGGATTTCCGCCACGGTGAGCCGGGACGACGCGCGTTTGCAACCGTGCTCGAGCGCTGGGTGGCGATGTTGCTCGGCGCCAAGGTGCGCATCACGCCGGTCGAGCGTGTTGCGCAACAAAACTGGGCGTGGTTCGTCGGCCTCGACCAGGATGCCACAGCCATCGGCAACGCGCTTTGGCGTGGCGAGGAACCGCCGCAGGAGGGCCGCGCGCGGATCGTGGCGCTGTTCGAGCTCGCCTTTGTGGACGCGCAAGACATGCTGGAGAAGGTGCGCGGCGAGCCGGTGTCGCTGATCCTGGCGATGACGCCGAACCGCGTCGTGCGCGTCAAGCCGCAGAACATCCTGGCCGGGTTGCCGCTCGCGAAGTGGCAGGGGTAGGTGGGGGGCAGGTTCTTTGAGCCGGACGCACGGATATCGGACCATTGCGGGGAAAATTATGAATAACGACACTGGCGATACCGAAAAGACAGACGAAGCGGACGTGAGTTCGACGCGATCGACGTTGCCCACATTCAGCGAGTGGATTGGGTTTCAGCTGCCGTCTCTGCCGTCGATGCCGCAGACGGTCAAGAATCTAGATAAGGCCGCCGCAGCCTTATTGGATTGGCCGACTGCAGTTTTGGAAGGCAAGGCCAGTCGTGCTCGTTCTGAGACGGAACAGTCTATTCTGCTCGAGAGTGCAGTGATCGAGGCGATGCGGCGCGAACTCGGAAACGTCGACAACAAAAAACTCAGCAGTCAGGTGCGTGGTTTGGTTCAGGATTATCTGCAAAAGCATCATAGCCGCAAGAGGGTGCTAGAACTTGCGGTGAAGGAGGTCGCTACGGACCCAGGAAGCGATGATGCTACGGGTAAGCCGAGCGACGATTTCATGGCGTTTTTCAAGGGCAAGGTCGATAGCCTTGGCACCGACGAGGCGCGGATGCTGTTCGCGAAAGTGCTGGCGGGCGAGGTCAAGCGGCCAGGGTCGTTCTCGAAGCCGGCGATGAGCATTCTTGCCGAGATGGATGAAGACGTCGGCAGCCTGTTCGAACGACTTTGCAATATGAGTGTGGCGTTGCCGGCGGGCATCCCGATCGAGTTTTGGAAGCCGCGCGTTCTGACCCTGGGGATGGGTAACGCAGGCAGCAACGCGCTTCGCGATTTTGGTCTCGGCTTTGACCAGTTGAACATCCTGAATGAGGCCGGTCTGATCATCAGTGACTACAATTCGTACAACCTCCTTTTTGGCCAGATCGAACTGGCCGGACGGGCACACACTTTATCGGTCAAACCGCAACCGGATATGACAGCTGGCAAGGTCGCGGCAGAAGGGGTGTTGCAGCAGATGCATGGAGTTGCCTTCACGAAGGCGGGTGGCGAACTACGAAAGATCGTTTCGATTGCGCCGTACGAGCCCTATGTCACGCGATTGCGCGCTGAATTCGAGAAGTTCGGTGTGATCATGTCATGACCGGTCCAGTGAAGGATCGTAAAAGTCGCCCGGAGGA
The DNA here is from genome assembly GCA_031367895.1 of Hyphomicrobiales bacterium. Lineage (GTDB taxonomy): Bacteria > Pseudomonadota > Alphaproteobacteria > Rhizobiales > Hyphomicrobiaceae. The sequence goes on along the minus strand of JANLQP010000044.1, from coordinate 6,249 downwards.
AAAGGCAACTATTTCTCCGACCATCTCTCATCCCTATCGGTTGTCATCATCGGGCTTGTCCCGATGACCCATGGTCTCGCGAATCTCGATGATGCGATTACCCGGCAACGCCAGCAGCGCGGGATAGAGATCAGCCCAATGCGGGTTCTCTCGCTCGATCAGATTGATCTTCCATTGCCGCACGTAACGCTTGAGTGTTTTTTCGCGCTGAACCGCCGCTTCGATATCGGCGAAGGGCTCGTAGTAGACGAGCAGTTTCGCGCCATACCGGCTCGTGAATCGCGAGCCGGTTCCCTCGCGGTGCGCCTCGACGCGGCCGAGCAGATCGTTGGTGACGCCGATGTAGAGCGTGCCGTAAGCCTTGCTCGCAAGGATGTAGACCCAGTACGTGTACCCGGTCATTACCGTGCCCTCCTTCACCGTTGGAGCTTGCGGCACGATGGGTCATCGGGACAAGCCCGATGATGACAACCGAGAGGTTTTGGGACGCATCCCTCTTCGGGCCCTGCACTCATACCCACTTTTTTGCTAAACAGGCGCCATGATCGAAGAACGTCTCACCATCGGGCTCGTGCTCGAGTGCCGCAAGCTCACAGGGCCCTGGGGCGGGCACGCCTGGGCGCCAGTCGCGATCCTTCCAGCAGCGCCCGACGTGGCGCCGTGGACGCCGATCGGCGGCACGCCCGATCGCATGCGCTATTTCGCGGGCGCAGGTGACATCCACCTCTTTTCCACGGATACCGCGAACTACCGCGACAACCTCGAATCCGGGGCGCCGAAACTCTGGGTGGTGCTGCGGCCCGATGGACCGAGCCCGCCGTGCCAGGTGATGCTGGTGACCGCCGACCCGGCCGAGGGCGAAGGCGCGACGGAGGCCGGTAACAACATCGTCGAGACGATCGCCATGCCGGACGGTGTTGCGGGTGTCGTCGCGCAGTTTGTTGCGGCGCACCATGTCGAGCGCCCTGTGATCAAGCGGCGGCGCGACCGGGCGGAACCGGATGTTCGCTGGCGCGGTCCGGATGCGCCTGGAGCCACGGACGAGCCACGCGGCGGAGACAAATCATGAGCGCGGACAAGGACGCTGACAAAGACCAAGGCTTCCTCGCGCGCTGGTCGCGGTTAAAGCAGGATGAGGATCGGGCGCGCGCCGAGGGGCAAGCGAAAGCGGCAAACCCCACCGGTCGCGCGATCGCGAAAACGCCCGCCGAAGAAGCGCCGGCGATCGACCTCTCCAGGCTGCCGAAAATCGAGGACCTGACCGGCGAGAGCGATATCTCGGTGTTTCTGCAAAAGGGTGTGCCGGAAGAGTTGCGCCGTCTCGCGCTGCGCAAGGCCTGGACGCTCGATCCGAACATCCGCGATTTCGTCGAGATGGCCGAGAACCAGTACGATTGGAACAAGCCGGATGGCGTGCCGGGCTTCGGCCCGCTGGCGGCCGATGTCGATCTGAAGGCGTTGCTGGCACAGGCGATTGGCGAATGGCCGGCAAAAGCGAGGGCGCCTGCAGAGGCAGCCGATGTGTTGAATGCCAAAGCCGTCAGCGCTGTGCGGCCGGACGGACCACTGGTTGCAGCCGATGGTGACGCTTCGCGTGGCGGAAACGGGGGAGCCGCGGCGATACCTGCGAGCATTACCACGGACCGGCTGACACTCCCCGTTTCAAAGCGGGACGCTGCCGATCCTGCTGCCGATCCTGCTGATGGCGGCGCGCCGCAGGCCGTCCGTCGGCGTCACGGCGGGGCACTGCCTCGTGCGAAAGAAGCCTGATGAAAAGCCCCGTTTGTATCCCCCGTCTGGGGGGCAAGTGCTTGCCCAGTTTCCCGGCAAATGCTACAGGTTGACGAAACTGGTGCCCGAAAATCCAGAGTTTCCGTCCTGACGTTTCACCAAAATTGACCGGTTTTTCGCCGGTAGCACGCCAGCACAGGCGCGCGACCTTAGCTCCTCGTTTCGAGGGGGCGGGGTGGGAGGAGAGGCGTGCGACGATCAAGCAAGGACGCTGGCCGGAACGACGCCAGCGTCGAAACAGTGGCGAACGTGGGAATCCGGGCTGCTGAGGCGCCGTTGGATGACCTTGAGCACGCGCGCGCAACGCACTACCTGCTGCTGGCCAATCTGTTTGCGCGCGCGCCGAACGCCGCGCTGCTGAGCGACGTGGCCCAGTTGATGGGCGACGCTTCACCGCTGGGCATGGCGCGGCTGGCACTTGCGGACGCAGCAAGAACGGCTGATCCGAGCGTTGTCGCCAAAGAATACCTTGCTCTCTTCATCGGCGTCGGCCGCGGTGACGTCCTGCCTTACGGCTCGTTCTATCTGACCGGGTTCCTGCATGAGCGTCCGCTGGCACGGGTGCGCGAAGACATGGCCCGCCTTGCCATCGAGCGCCGCGGCGATGTTTTCGAGCCTGAGGATCACATCGCCTCGCTGTTCGAGGTGATGGCCGGTCTGATCAGCGGCACGTTCGCGGCACCTGCCGGTGCAGCCGACAAATTCTTCGAGCGGCATCTGGCATCCTGGGCGCCACGGCTGATGGCGGACGTGATGGTTGCGCCTTCGGCAAAGTTCTATCGCCATGTGGCGGTGCTTGGCGCGCAGTGGCTCGAAATCGAAATGGAGGCGATGCGCCTTCCGGAGTGAGCGGTGAAGGCGAGCAGAGCGCCCAGCCAAGGCAAGGTACGAGGCCGGGACAAGTGAATCGGGCGGAAAATACGCCCCTGAACAGGGGAACTGGGAGAGATGGCGATGCAATCGAAAAAGGGTGACGCGGGCGTCGATCGCCGCGGATTTCTGAAGACATTGGGCAGCAGTGCTGCTGGCACGGCGGCTGTTGCTGCGGCCGCAGCCGCTGTCGTTCCGGCCACGGCCGAGGCGGCCGAGGCCGCCACCGAGCGCACCAAGAAGCGCTACAAAGAGACGGATCACGTCAAAGCCTACTACCGAACCAACCGGTATTAATTGGACCTTGGGAGGCACACGTGCTCATCAAACGTCAAGCGGCGAAAGCCCGCCAAACCAGGCTCACCCCAGTCGCTGCCAAGTCGGAGACGCTCGATCGCCGTGGCTTCCTCGCCCGCTCGGGGTTGGCGGCCGGTGGTCTGACGGCGCTCGGTTCGCTGTCCTTCGGCAGCGTGCAGAGGGCCGAAGCCGCGACCGGCGGCGCGAAGCCCGGCGTACCCATCACTGTCAAGACCAACATCTGCACGCACTGCTCGGTCGGCTGTACCGTGAAGGCGGAAGTGCAGAAGGGCGTTTGGGTCGGCCAGGAGCCGGCCTGGGATTCGCCGATCAATCGCGGCACGCACTGCGCCAAGGGCGCGGCGATCCGCGAGATCGTGATGGGCGACCGCCGCCTGAAGTATCCGATGAAGCTCGTCAACGGCGAGTACCAGAAGATCTCGTGGAAGACGGCGCTCGACGAGATTTCGGGGAAGATGCTCGAAATCCGCGAGAAGTCGGGACCTGAGTCGGTCTGGTGGCTCGGCTCCGCCAAGTTTACGAACGAAGCCGCGTACCTTTATCGCAAGATGGCCGCGTTCTGGGGCACCAACTCCGTCGACCATCAGGCGCGCATCTGCCACTCGACCACGGTCGCAGGCGTTGCCAATACCTGGGGTTACGGCGCGCAGACCAACTCCTACAACGATATCCGCAATGCCAAGACCATGATCATCATGGGTGGCAATCCGGCCGAAGCCCATCCGGTCTCGTTGCAGCACGTGCTGATCGGCAAGGAGATCAACCGCGCCAACCTGATCGTCATCGATCCGCGCATGACGCGTACCGCCGCGCACGCGACCGAGTACGTCCGCATCCGCTCGGGCACCGACATCCCCGTCATTTGGGGCATGCTGTGGCACATCTTCGAGAACGGCTGGGAAGACAAGAACTTCATCCAGCAACGTGTCTACGGCATGGACCTTGTCCGCGCCGAGGTGAAGAAATGGGATCCGAAAACGGTCGAGGACGTCACAGGCGTTCCAGGCGAGCAATTGAAGCGCGTCGCTGAACTGTTCGCCAAGCAGAAGCCCTCCACTCTGATCTGGTGCATGGGCGCGACGCAGCACACGGTCGGCACCGCCAACGTGCGCGCCTACTGCACGCTGCTGCTGGCGACCGGCAACGTCGGCTCAGCCGGCACAGGCGCCAACATCTTCCGCGGCCACACCAACGTGCAGGGTGCAACGGACCTCGGCCTCGACGTCATCACGCTGCCGCTCTATTACGGCCTCGATGACAACGCCTGGCGCCACTGGGCCCGCGTCTGGGAAGTCGAGTTCGAGTGGCTCGACGGCCGCTTCGACAAGAAGGATGGGCCGAACAACACCAAGATCAACTACCGCACGATGCCGGGTATCCCGTCGACGCGGTGGTTCGATGCGGTGGTGCTGCCCAAAGACCAGGTCGATCAGCGCGACACCCTGAAGGCTGCGATCATCTTCGGTCACGGCGGCAACACCGTGCCGCGCATGCCCGAGATGATGAAGGGGCTCGCCGCGCTCGACCTGCTCGTCGTCGCCGATCCGCATCCGACGAACTTCGTCTCGCTCGCCGGCCGCAAGGAGGGCACCTACCTCCTGCCGATCGCCACCAACATGGAGTGCGATGGCTCGCGGACGGCCTCCAACCGCTCGATCCAGTGGGGCGAAAAGGTGGTCGAGCCGATCTTCGAGTGTGCCACCGATTACTGGGCGATCTACGAACTCGCCAAGCGCCTCGGCTATGCCGACAAGATGTTCAAGAACATCAAGATGGTGAAGGGCAAGTTCGGCGATGAGCCGCAAGCTGAGTCGCTGCTCGAGGAGATCAACCGCGGTGGCTGGTCGACCGGCTATTGCGGCCAGTCGCCGGAGCGCCTCAAAGCGCACATGAAGAACCAGGACAAGTTCGACATCGTGACGCTACGCGCGCCGGCCGATGTGCCTGATGTCGGCGGCGATCATTATGGCCTGCCGTGGCCGTGCTGGGGCAAGCCCGCGATGAAGCATCCGGGAACGCCGATCCTCTACAACACGAACATGGCGGTGAAGGACGGCGGCGGCACGTTCCGCGCCCGTTTCGGCACCGAGCATGTCGTCAAGGTGAAGGAGAAGGACGCGTCCGGCGCCGAGGTCGAGAAGGAGATCAAGAACAACCTGCTTGCCGAGGGCTCCTACTCGAAGGACAGCGAGTTGAAGGACGGCTATCCCGAGTTCACGATGGCCGTGCTGATGAAGCTCGGCTGGGCGAGCGAACTGACGATGGAAGAGATCGCCAGCATCGGCAAGGTCGGCGGCAACGAGATCGAGAAAGTCTCCTGGTCGACGGACCTTTCCGGCGGCATCCAACGTGTCGCCATCGCGCACGGCTGCTCGCCGTTCGGCAATGCCAAGGCGCGCGCAAACGCCTGGAACCTGCCCGACCCGATCCCCGTGCACCGCGAGCCGATCTATTCGCCGCGCGTCGATCTCGTCGCCAAGTTCCCGACGCGGCCCGACTTCAAGAGCTTCCGCGTGCCAAACATCGGTTTCACGGTGCAGAAGGCGGCTGTGGACAAGGGCATCGCCAAGGAGTTCCCGATCATCCTGTCGTCGGGCCGGCTCGTCGAGTACGAGGGCGGCGGCGAAGAGACGCGCTCCAACAAGTGGCTCGCCGAATTGCAGCAGGACATGTTCGTCGAGATCAACCCGGCGGACGCGTCGCAACGCAACATCGCCGACGGCCAGGATGTCTGGGTCACGGGGCCGGAATCGGGCTCCAAGGTCCGCGTCAAGGCCCTGGTGACGGAGCGGGTCGGCAAGGGCGTCGCCTGGATGCCGTTCCACTTCGGCGGCTGGTTCCAGGGCGAGGATCAGCGCAAGAACTATCCGGCCGGCACCGACCCGATCGTGCTCGGCGAAAGCGTCAACACGGTCACCACCTACGGCTTCGATCCGGTGACCGCGATGCACGAAGGCAAGGTCACGCTTTGCCAGATCAAAGCAGCGTGAGGAGACATGCGCCGGATGCGGAAGTGGGCATCTGAAGGCGCAAGGAGAAAAGTCAATGGCACGCATGAAATTCCTCTGCGACGCGGACCGCTGCATCGAGTGCAACGCCTGCGTCACCGCCTGCAAGAACGAGAACGAGGTGCCGTGGGGCATCAACCGGCGCCGTGTCGTCACCATCAATGACGGCAAGCCCGGCGAACGCTCGGTGTCGATGGCGTGTATGCACTGCACGGACGCGCCGTGTGCCGCAGTCTGCCCGGTGTCGTGCTTCTACACGACC
>JANLQP010000036.1:0-3141 GCA_031367895.1 Hyphomicrobiales bacterium | reverse complement strand
GTGGGCGCATCGATGATGACAACATCGGCGGGGTGGCCGACCTTCAACCCGTAGTCACTGAGGTTCATCAGCGTAGCCGAGCGGTGCGATATCATGGCGAAAAGCTCGGCAAGTCGATCAGGTTGCCCGACTTGCAAGATGTTGGCATGAAGATTTGCCATGCGGATCAGCGAGCCGTCGCCGAATGGGGTGAAGGGGTTCAGGATGTTGTTGGACGAAATCGAGCAATTGCAGCCTTCCTCGACGAAGAGGTTCGCGTCGGCGACGCAGCGTGGCACGTTGTGGTCGACATGGCGGGCGAGCACGAAGAGATCAGTCGACGGCAGCACGGTCACGGCGACGCCAACGTCGGCGAGCCGCTTCGCGATCTCTTTTTGGCGCAACGGCGGCAGGCCTGCCAGCTTCGTCGCATGCCCCATGGCTACGCGCCCACCGAGCTTCAGTCGCTCGGTCAGCTCCGCCACCAAATGGGTGTCGAGGCTGGCTGGATCGTGGCCTGAATCGATGTGCATATCGATGTCGACGTCGAACTGCCGCGCCAATTCGAATATGCGGTTGATCTGTCCCGGATGGTCCACATCATAGTTGGGCGCTGCGCCGATCACCCTGGCGCCCATCTCGAGCCCCTTGATCAGGGCGGCGTCGGCGGCGGGCGCGTTCGTCAAGCCCTCCTGCGGGAAGACGCAGATCTCAAGGTCTACCGCCCAGGCGTACTCCTTGGCGAGCATCAGCAGCGCCTCGACTCCCTTGACGCCGACCGGCGCATCGATTTCGGCATGCGTGCGAATGCGTGTCGCGCCGTGCTTGATGCAGTCCTCAAGCGTTGCCTTCGCGCGATTGTATATGTCCTCAACCGTGAACGCCGCCTTGACTGCCTGCACACGGCGCATGTGGTCTGGTTGGGCCCGGCTGGGCTCCGCACTGCAGCGATCAATGATGCGCGACTTGTCGAGATGGATATGGGTTTCGATGAGCCCACCGCAGCAAAGGCAGCCCTCGGCGTCATGAGCAAGTGCCTCGGTCTCGATCCGAGGGTCAATCGCGGCAATCCGCCCCTTCGAGAAACCTATGTCAACCAAGCGACCGTCGGTTGCGTCAGGCAGCCGGGCATTGCGAATGACGAGGTCAAGCATGCATCACACTCACGAAAACAATGTTACGCTTCACGGAAACATGGGTGGCGAACCGCCCTGCATCGCTGCCAAACCTATCGCGTAGCCGACCCCTGTGCCATGTCGTTGATTTCGCGTCAGACGTCTCGCGGCGAAACACGCCGACAACAGCGTCTGTTGCCGATCAATCCCGGCATCGGTACTGCTCGCGCCTTCATCACCTACAGCTCGACAAAACCGCCGAAGCTCCCGGAGGGTCGGCGTGTACTTGGCGATGCCAGGGGTGCGGTCGGTTTCGCCGATGGCAACCATGACGGCGCCGGTTGGCGCGCGCACCACGTCCCGCAAGTTCCGCGCGAACCCGATCAGCAACCGCACCGGCGGCAGCAGCCCACCGTTAGACCATTGGCGTTCACTTCGACCTTGGTCCAGTCAGTTGGAGGGTAATTAGTCCTTGTGCCGTTTTCGACCAGAGGCGGATACCAAAAGCGGTGAATTGGTTCATGGTTTTTGTACCAGACTGATCCAGAACGTCACGTTTTCGAACACAGTGACACCCGATTCGAGCAAGATCACATTGAGGACGGTTCGCTATGAGCAAGAAGAACGCAACATTGGCCCAGGTCGCTTCCAGCAAGAGCGGCAAGCTGAAACTGCAGGATGACTCGTCTGCCGGCGCCACAGCGGCCGACGACCATCAGGGGAGCCCTGCGAAGAACACGATTGTCCTGAGCACCGTGGACCACGCGGCGAGCAGTGGCCAGTCCACGACCGCCAAGGTCGACGCTGGCACGCACGGCGGGACGACGACAGTTGCGTCTACAGCGTCCGGTGGAACCTCGCACGGCAATATTGCAGGCGACAGTCTGGCGGCCGGTGTGTTGCAGAATTCGTCGGCTGCTGCCTCGACGAGCGGTGGCTCGGGTTCGGGGGGTGGCGGCGGTGGGGGAGGTGGCGGAGGTCTTAACCACAACAGCCTGGCGTTCCTGATCGACCCGGCGCATCAGCGCCATATCGACGGCACCGGCAACAACACCACGACGGACCACAACGGCGTCCAGGAAGGTGCGATCGGCGCCGAGTACGTGCGTCTCACGGCGGCTCACTATAAGGACAACGACGGCCACACTGCCCTGCACACCCACACCGAGGTCGTGGTCGACGCAAAAGGGAACAGCACCACCATCACCGTCGCCGACTCGACTGCTACCTCCGGGCAATGGGCCGAAAACGCCCGCGACATCAGCAACGCCGTCGGCGCGCAGACGAAGTCGGAAGCCAGCGCCGAGGGACTGAACGACCTGTTCTGGGCGTACGGCCAATGGGTCGACCACGGCCTCGACCTGCAGCCGGATGGCGGTCCCAAGATCGTCATTCCGACAGGCGATCCGGCGTTCAACCACGGCAGCATCTCGATCTCGCGGACCGTCGCAGAAACCGGTACTGGCACCAGCGGCAGCAATCCGCTCCAGTATCTCAATCCACTGACGGCCTACGAGGACGCGAGCCAACTCTACGGCTCCGACAAATGGCTGCTCGACCTACTTCGCGATCACAAGTCTGCCAAGATGATGACGGCTCAGGCCGCCGACGCACAGCATTACGGCGCAGCGCCCGTCAGCCACGATGGCCGCGATCTGCTGCCGACGTGGGGCCAATTCAAGGCCATCGCTCACGAGCAGGGCTACACGATCGACACCGTGCCGGTCGGGCCCGGTCCGGCTCTCGACACCGGCTCTATCTCCAGAATGGAGCTGGGATTAGATGGCCACATGCATATGGTCAGTCACGCGGTGCTGGCCGGCGGCATGCTGGCGGCGGCGTTCTTCGGCAAGAACGCCGTCGATGCACAAGGGCATGTCGTGCATCCCGAGCGAATGGGCGTCGCCGCCGAGAACGACCTCTATGTCTCGGGCGACGTGCGCGTCAACGAGAACTCGGCGCTGACCACGCTGCATACGCTGTTCCTGCGCGAGCACGACTACCAGGTCGGGCGGCTCGACGGTCTGTACAAGGCCGCCGGCATGCA
>JANLQP010000026.1:0-20281 GCA_031367895.1 Hyphomicrobiales bacterium | reverse complement strand
GCAGATTGTTTGACCTGTGCTTCGCCGCTGCCCGCGCCATCCGGCCGGCTCCCTGCAGGGGAGTCGGATGGCGCAAAGTAAAAGCGATACCGGCGCCTGGCTGGTCGATGACAGGTCGAACATTTTGCTCGCCGGTATGAGGCGCTCTGCACCTCACACGCGCGCCGCTTGCATGTCGGCCCGCGTCGGAAGTGCCAGTTCGTCAGCCCCGATCGGCGCGAAGAAAGCGTCGATCATGGCCGGCGTCACGTCTTCGAGGCGAGCCGGGTTCCAGCGCGGTGCCTGATCCTTCTCGACGAGGAAGGCGCGCACCCCTTCCCAAAAGTCCGCGAGGCCTGCGAACCGGTGCGCCAGCCGGCCGTCCTGGATCAGCGCGCCGCGGATATCGAGCCGGGCGGCCTCACGGATCATCCGGTCGGTAACCGCCAGTGCCAACGGAGAGCGGCGCGCCAGCTCGGCGAGTGTCGCCTCGGCAAAGGCCATGTCGGCGCCCTTTGCCGCCTTCAACCGCCGCACTGTCTCGGCCAGATCATAGCCGGCGCCGAAAAATCGTTCGATCCGGGGGCCCTCGGCCATCAAAGGCGAGGGACCCGGATCGACGTGACGGCTGTCCAGTACGGGGTCGACCGGATCAGCTGCGGCCAGATGCGTCTCGATCTCGTCGAACTTGCTCGCCGGAATGCAGTGCGTGACGAGTTTCAGCGCCAGCGCATCGGCGCGGCCAATGCTGCGCCCGATCAGTCCCAGGTAACGGCCGAGCCCATGCGGCATGCGTGCGAAGGCATGCGCGACGCCGCAGTCGGGGAAATAGCCGATCAGTGTCTCCGGCATCGCGAAACGGTAGCCTTGGCCTGCCACCCGGTGGGTATTGTAGAGGCTGATGCCGACGCCGGTGCCCATGATGCGGCCGTCGATGAGCGAGACTGTCGGCTTCGACAGACATTCCGCGATCCAGCAGAGCGAGAGCTCATCCCCGAGCTTCTTGCGGGCGGCTGCCACATCGCGGCGGGCAAGCTCCGTCATTTCGCGCACGTCACCGCCGACCGAAAACGCCTCAGCCACCGCCGACTTCAGGACGACAGCGTAGATCATCGGGTCGGCCCCCAGGCGCGACAGGGTCGTAGCCAACTCGGCCTGCATGCCTTGCGACAGCGCGTTGAGCGCTCCCGGGCGGTCGAGCGTGACGATGACGGCCGCGCCCTTGCGCTCGACGCGGAGCCACGGGCCGCTGCCGCTGTCGGGTCCAGCCGTGCGCGTCATCCTATGTCCTTCCCGCCCGAGGCGAGCCCCATTCCCGGATCAGCCGTGGTACGATAGAGTGAATGCACGGCTTCCCCCTCATGCACAAGTTATCAGGTCGTTATCCACCGCTTGAAGGGCCGCCGGTTGATTCGACCTCGCGATCCAGGCTAGCAAGGGGTCGGTCCTGTCGCGTATTGGCCGTGTACAACGGACGTGAAATCGAGCATAGTGTTTCGAGATTCGCGTCTCTCTCCAATTCGATGCTTCTGAGGCCACTATGGCGCGAATGACCTGTCGGCAAGCGGGATTGCTGCTTGCGTTTTCCGTCGGCATCGGCTCTGTCGCCGTCAGCCATGCCGAGACGATTCAGTCGGATTCAGGCTCGAAGCAGCCGTCGTCTGGCCATGCCGGCCACGGAACCCAATCAGCAGCGCCGTCCCAGAAGGTTTGGCCGCGCCTGCGCCCCGATACGGCTGCATCGCCGATTCCGGCTTGGACCAAAGCCGATATGGACGAAGGGCGGGCGCGCTGCAACGCGTTGTTGGCCAAGCTCGATGTCGTCGTCGTGCCCGCCGATCCCGTCCGGGAGGGCGATTGCGGGACCCCGGCGCCAGTCCAGCTGATCAGCATCGGCCGCAGCCCGCAAGTCTCGCTCTCCGCCCCGATGGTGATGACCTGCGATATGGTGGTCGCACTGCATAATTGGATGAAATCGGACGTTCAACCTGCTGCGCGCGAGCTGCTCGGCAGTCAAATCGTGCGGATCGAGGTTATGAGCGGCTATTCGTGCCGAAACGCCTATGGACGCAAGAAAACGCGTCTCAGCGAGCACGGCCGGGCCAATGCGGTCGATATCCGAGCTTTCGTCGCCCAGTCCGGCGAAACGGTTGAGGTGCTGAACAATTGGGGGCCGACCGAGCGTGATGCAAAGGCGCGGATTGCCGCCGCCGCGGCCGCTGCCAAGATCGAGGCAGCCCGGCTCGATGCGATCAAGCGGGACGCCGAGAAGTCGCAGGCGAAGTTCGATACCGCGCGCGCCAAGACTCCCGTGGCACCGCAGGCGGCTGCAAAAGAGCAGGTCGTCGCGCAGGAGGTCCCCGTCACCGCGACTGAGCAGGGTGCAGGCAAGGGATTGCCGGGGATCCTGCGGGACATGTCGTCACCAGGATTGCGCGGTTCCATAGGCGAGCATCTCTTGCGTTCACCACAGCCGGCACCCGGGACGTTGGCCTTGACACCTCCTGCCCATCTCGGTGGACCAAAGTCCGGCAAACACAACGACGGCGCTCTAGCCAACGGTAAATCCCGTTTCCTGCACCGTGTCCATGCGCAGGCCTGCAAGTCGTTCGGCACGGTTCTCGGGCCTGAGGCCAACGAAGCCCACCGCAACCATTTCCACTTGGATATGGCGGAGCGCCCGCTCGGCAACTTCTGCGAGTAGGCTTGCCGTAGGGTGGCAGTAGGCGGCGCGGCACTTGCCACACGATCGCGCAGCCGGGCGCCGCGTCGGTGCGCTACGTCGAAAGGGCAGGCTGGCTCCCGCACCCTATTGCCCCAGACCATCCACGACGCCGAGCACCGTTATCAGCTCCTCGGCGCTGAGCCCGCCGTGGTGGCCATGAAAGCGGTTTTCCAGGATGCCAGGCTCGCGCCACCAGACGAATTGGCCGGGATAGGGCAGCACGAGCACGTCGCCGAGCCGTTGCCGCAGCCTGTCTGAGATCGGCGCGGGGCCGAACAGGCCCGCGGCAACCGCCGCATCAACCGGCGTCACGCGCGCCCTGTCCCGCAGGCCCAGGCTCAGGACCTCAAGTGCAGCGGCGCGATGCCCCGTCTTCACATGCAGGAACATGTCGCGTGGCGAGCCATTCGGCCAGATCGTTTGCCCGGTCGGGCTCATCGCCAGCCAGCCCTGCAACTGCGGCCAGCGCTCGTTGACGTAGATCGTCTGCTCCGCCCGCACGTGCATGTGGCCATGATCGGCGGTGAACAGGAACAGCGTATCGGGGCCGTCGAGATCGAGGAGCAGAGTGTCGAGGGTCGCCCAGAAGCTCGCGACCTCTGCGTCGTGGATGGGCGTTCCGGGGCCATGGATATGCGCCGCTGTATCGAGGCCGGCCCAGTAGAGATTGATGAAGGCCTTCGCCTCGGTGGAGGCCAGCACCTCCTTCAGGTGGACCAGCGCCTCGGGCAGGCTGCTGTGGCTGAAAACCTCGGCTCCGTGCGATGCGATCTGGTTGTAGGGCGAGCCGGCATAGGCGCGGTGCGCGAGCTGGACCGAGCGCACGCCGTGCGTGGCCAGGCGGTCGTGCATGGTTTCTTGCTGCGCCAGCAGGTCGCGCACGTTAAACCCACGCTTCAGGCACGAGACTCCATCTTTGCCGAGTGTCGTGAAGGCCAGCGACTGGATCGTCTCGCCGTACGCGGGAACGTACATGTTCCACTCGTAGACACCGTGGCTGGCCGGCAGCGTCCCGAGATTGAGCGTCGTGACTGACGCGGCCGTGGTCGATGGAAACAGCGCGGAGATGGGCGTCAGAATGCCTTGCTCGCAGACCCGCCGCATGACCTGCGAGCGCTCGGCAAAGCGCTGCCAGAATTCCCAGCCGAAGCTGTCGATGAAGAACAGCACGACCTTGCGCGGTTTGGGGTAAGTGCCGCCGAAACAGTCGGCCGGCAGCAATGCGCCGGTACGCTCGCCGGTCAACAGGTAGTGGACGGTCGCCGGGATATTGGCGAAGGAATAGTCGGCATAGATCGGCTTCAGCAGCCGGTCGTCGAGCCGCTCGAAGCGCTTCAATGTGTGGTCGTTGATCATGGGCCTCAGATAGCCGGGCCGCCGAGGAGCCGCAACCCGGCCGTTGGACATCGGCCGCATATTGCGGCACGGCCCGCATAGAGCTGCACATTTCCCGAGCTTGTCAGCCTTCGGGCCGCTCTCTAGTCTGCGGCCACGACGGCTGCCCACATCCGGACTGTCGGGAGCGGCCGCGCCATGGGAGGAATTCGCATGCTGTCGCGTTACGTCAAATTCGGCCTGACGGCCATCGCCGCCGTGGCTCTTGGCTCGGCGGCCACTGGGCCTGCGAGCGCGCAGGACACGATCAGGATCGGCGTCAGCCAGCCGTTGACCGGCGCGTTCGCCGCCTCCGGCAACTATGTCGCGCAGGGCGCCCGGATCGCGGAGACCGAGATCAACGCGGCCGGTGGCGTGCTCGGCAAGAAGATCGAGTTGATCATCGAGGACAACAAGTCCAACCCGACCGAGGCCGTGGCGACCGCGGAAAAGCTGATCGTCAAGGACAAGGTGCCGGTGATGATGGGCGCGTGGTCGTCGACCTTGACGCTGGCTGTCATGCCCAAGCTCGAGGAATACAAGGTGCCGATGGTGGTCGAGACCTCGTCCTCCGGCAAGATCACGACCTCGGGCAACCCCTACATCTTCCGCATCAGCCCGACCTCGGAGATGGAGGCTAAGGCCTTCCAGCCACTGGTCGCCAAGCTCGGCATCAAGAAGGCGGACTTCCTCAACACCAACAACGATTTCGGCATCGGCTCGGCGACCGAGTTCGCCAAGATGCTGGAAGCCTCGGGCGTCACCGTCGGCGTCAGGGAAGTGATGGACCCGAAGGCGACCGAGTTCTCGGCGCAACTCGCCAAGATCAAGTCGTCGGGCGGCGATACGCTGTTCGTCACCACGGCGGTCGAGCAGAATACGCTGATCCTGAAGCAGGCGAAGGAGCAGGGGCTCACCACGCGCATCATCACGACCGGCGGCTCGAACTCGCCCGATCAGCTGGCAACCCAGGCGGGCGACGCCGCCAACGGCTCGCTGCACACGACGTTCTTCCCGCCCTGGTTCCCGGAAGTCACCAAGAACCCCGACGCCGCCAAGCGCTACATGGACGCCTGGAAAGCCAAGGGCCACGAGGTCGGCGGCCTGACCGAGGGCTATCGCGGCTACGACGGCATCTTCGTCATCGCCGAGGCGATCAAGCTGGCGGGCAAGGCTGAAGCCGCGGCGATCGTCGATGGCCTCTGGAAGGTCAAGGTCAAGGGCGTCTACGGCGATATCGCTTTCGCCAAACAAGGCCCGGCCGGCAAGGAAAGCGGCCAGAACACACCGACCGTCTACCTCGTCAAGATCGAGGGCGGCAAGGTTGTGAAGGGACCGCAGTGAAGCAGGGCAGAGTCGTGAGTAGGTGAGTGCGTGAATACGTGACGTCACGAACTCCCGCATTCACGTATTCACGGCCTCTTGACCCATGGAACAACTCCTTCAGCACGGGCTCAACGCGCTGATCCTCGGCGGCACTTACGCGCTGCTCGGGATCGGCCTGACCCTCATCTTCGGCATCATGCGCGTCGTGAATTTCACGCACGGCGAGCTTTATGCGTTCGGCGCCTACATGATGTACGGCCTGACGATGCCGCTCGGCCTGAATTTCTTCGTAGGCCTGCTGCTCGCGGTGCTGCTTGGGCTAGGTCTCGGCGCGCTGATCGAACTCGTGCTGTTGCGCAAGTTGCGTGGTGCCGACATCGACACGACGATGCTGGTCATGATCGGCGCCTGGATCGCGATGCAGAATGCCGAGCAATTGGGCTGGTCCGGCGTCGCCAAGTCGATCGACACGCCGTTCTCGACGACGCCGATCAAGATCGGCTCGGTGCTGCTGCCGTGGAACCGGCTGTTCGTGTTCGTTGTCGCGATGGCGCTGATCGCTGCAACGTATGCACTGATCAATCGCACCAAGCTCGGCAAGGCGATGCGCGCCACGTTCCAGGACCGCGACACCGCCCGGCTGATGGGCGTCAATGTCGACCGCATCTACATGGCGACTTTTGCGCTGGGCTCGGGTCTCGCCGCTGCTGCCGGCGCGCTGCTCGGGCCGGTGCTGCTGGTGACGCCGGGCATGGGTGATCTCGCCTCGCTGAAAGCTTTCGCGATCGTGATCCTCGGCGGCCTCGGCAACATCCCCGGCGCCACCATCGGCGGGTTCATCCTGGCGTTCATGGAGGAACTCGGCGCCGGTTACATCTCGTCGGGCTACCGCGACGCCATGGGCTTCCTGCTGATCATCCTGATCCTGCTCGTCAAGCCAACCGGCCTCTTCGCCACCCGGGAGCGCATCGGGTGAAGCGCGGCATCGAAATCGGAATCGTCGCCCTGCTCGCAAGCGTGCCGCTCTGGCTCGGCGATCTCTATCTGATCGACATCCTCGTGCGCACCGGCATCTTCGTGATCGCCGCCATGAGCCTCAATCTGCTGCTCGGCTACACCGGGCAGCTGTCGCTCGGGCACGTCGCGTTCTTCGGCCTCGGCGCCTACGTCACGTCGCTGCTGTCGCTCGGCTTCGAGGTGCATCTGGCGCCGCAAGTTCTGGTCTCCGTTTCGCCCAAGCCGGTCTGGCTGTCGATGCTGGCCGGAATATTCATCGCCGGTCTCTTCGGCTGGATCATCGGGCGCATCGCCTTCAAGGTGCGCGGCGCCTATTTCGTCATCGTCACGGTATCGTTCGCGGAGGTGGTGCGGCTCGTCGCACTCAACTGGGTCGAACTCACGCAAGGGCCGATGGCACTCAACAACATCCCGCCGCTGACGCTGTGGTTTCCGGGCGCGGGCGATGTCCGCATCATCGGCAAGCCGAAGAACTACTGGGTGATGCTGGCGTTCGCGTTTGTCGCCTGGATCGTCGTCCGTCGTCTCGTGCAGTCGCGCGCGGGTCGCGCCATGATCGCGCTGCGCGAGAACGAACCGCTGGCGACTTCGGTCGGTGTCGACGTTACGCGCTATCTGGTGCTGGCAACGGTCGTCTCGGCGGCGATCGCGGGTGCGGCCGGCACGCTCTACGCGCACTACATCCGCATCGTCGACCCCGATATCTTCCTCTTCATCTACACGGTGACGATGGTGATCATGGTGGTCACCGGCGGCAAGGGCACGCTCACCGGCCCGCTCGTTGGCGGTGTCATCTTTGGCCTGATGCCGGAAGTGCTGCGCGCGTTCCGGACGCCACCCGAGCTGCAATGGATCATCTACGGCGTGCTGATGATCGCCGTCGTCTATCTCCTCCCCGAGGGCATCGTGCCCGCGGTCACGCGCTGGTGGAAAGGACGCGGCACCGCATGAGCACCGGAGTTTACGTCGAGAGCGGACCGGGTCCAGCAATATCGATTGGGTGTCCCATCACTTCCCCCTTCCCCCCCTGCGGGGGAAGGGCCGGGGATGGGGGGTATTCCTCGCAGTCTCGAATCTTGCGCGTCCCCCCCACCCTCGGTCCCTCCCCCGCAGGGGGGGAGGGAAGCAGTCCTGAATTGCCCGCCCCACGTGTTGCCGGAGCGCCGGTATGACGACTGCACTTCAGGTGGCGAACCTGTCGCTGCGTTTCGGCGGCCTGGTCGCCGTCGCCGATCTGACCTTCGACGTCATGGAAGGCGAGGTGCTGTCGCTGATCGGCCCGAACGGCGCCGGCAAGACCAGCGCGTTCAACGCCATCACCGGCTACATCCCGGCCGCATCCGGCACGATCCATTATCGCGGCAAGCTGCTGCTGGGCTTGCAGCCGAACCAGATCGCGGAACAGGGCGTCGTGCGGACGTTCCAGAAGACCAGCGTCTTCGCCGGCCAGACCGCGCTCGACAACGTGCTGATCGGCTTGCATCGCCGCTCGAAACAGACGGCGCTCGCCATCGTGCTCGGACTGCCGTCGGTCGCCCGCGAGGAGGCTGAGTTGCGCGACCGCGCGCAGGAAACCTTGGAGTTCATCGGCCTTGGCCACCGGGGCGCTGAACTCGGCTCCGCGCTGCCCTACGGCGAGCAACGGCTGCTCGAGGTCGCGGTGGCGCTCGCCGCCGATCCGTCCCTGTTGCTGCTCGACGAACCGGTCTCCGGCATGAACCCGTCGGAAACCGAGAGCTTCATGCGCCTGCTCGCAAAAATCCGCCAGCGCGGCATCACCATCCTGCTGGTCGAGCACGACATGCGCATGGTGATGGGCGTTTCGGATCGCGTTGTCGTGCTCAATCAGGGCCGCATCATCGCCAATGGGCCGCCCGCCGCCATCCAGCGCGACGCATCAGTCATCGCCGCCTACCTCGGGGAGAAATTCGCCCGTGCTCAAGGTTGAGGGACTGGAGTGCCGCTATGGCAAGGTGCAGGCCGTGCGCGGGCTTTCGATCGAGGTCGGCCAAGGCGAGCTTGTCGCGTTGATCGGCGCCAACGGGGCCGGCAAGACCACGACGCTGAAGGCGATCTCGGGCGTGCTCAACCCAACCGCCGGCCGCATCACGTTCGAGGGCACCGACATCACGCACGCCCGCGCCGAGGACATTCTGGCGCGCGGCATCGCCCATTGCCCGGAGGGCCGCCGCGTCTTCCCGCAGCTGACCGTGATGGAAAACCTTGAAATGGGCTGCTATCTGCGCAGCGACACGGAGGCGATCGCGCGCGATCTCGATCGGCTGCTCGGACGCTTCCCGATCCTGGCCGAGCGCCGCACCCAAGCCGCCGGCACGCTCTCGGGCGGCGAGCAGCAGATGCTGGCGATCAGCCGCGCCTTGATGTCGCGGCCGAAGCTCGTGCTGTTCGATGAGCCGTCGTTGGGGTTGGCGCCAAACATCGTCGAGCGCATCTTCGACATCATCGCCGAGATCCGCAAAGAGGGCACCACCGTCGTCATGGTCGAGCAGAACGCCTACGCGGCGTTGGAACTCGCCGATCGCGGCTACGTCTTGGAGCAGGGCTGCGTCACGCTCGAAGGCAAGGGTTCGGATCTCCTCGCTAACCCGCAAGTGCGCAGCGCCTATCTTGGTGGGTGAGATCGGGGCGCTTGATTTGGGTTGACTTCGAACCTTGCGAAAGCCTGACGGCAAACGCGAAAAAATCGGCAGGGCGTGCAAACGCTGCCGCGTATTGTGGTGTTAACTGGAGGTGCGGCGCTCACAAAACTATGGCTCCGCTGTGGCTGACAGGAGGAAGGGCTATGACGCGTATTTCTCGAATGATGTGTCTCAGCGCAAGCGTGATGCTCGGACTTACAGCCGTTGATGTACAGGCTGCTCCCGTGCAAGTCGGGTCGCTTACAACAGCTGCTGAAACGGCAGACAGTCTGGTGCTCCAGGTGCGCCGTGGTGGCGGTGGCCGGGGCTTCCGTGGCGGCAGATCCAGCTTCGTCATCATCGCGCCCGGCCCAAGCTGCTGGTGGAGTTCCAGGTACCAACGCCGGATCTGCGACTATTGATCGTAATCGGTGCTGACTGCGGTCAAGCCGCTCAGCACCCGTCGGCAAGGTCAAGCCGATGAACTTGGCCGGGGATTCTTTCCCGGCTAGGGCATGAGACCCTGGGCAGCACCGGTCAGGCGGGGTAATCTTCGGCGCAAGAACGCATTCGAATTCTGCGCAAAGGACCAACCATGGCCGCCACGACCACGCCGCACTTCGCCAACGACCAGGGCGTCGAGAAAATCGCGGTCGGCGTCAAGGAGTTCAATTGCATGGGTGCGCGCGCGCCCTTCGACCACCCGCATGTCTACCTGGACATGGGGCAGGACACGCAGATCCTGTGCCCCTATTGCTCGACGCTCTACGTGCACAACCACGACCTGCACGAGGCCGAGACCAGGCCCGAGGGCTGCCTCGTCGCGAGCGCGGCGGAGGCGGCTTGAGCGGGACGCATGGCGTCCGCTGAGCAACCGGTTCTCATCGCCGGCGGAGGCATCGCCGGGCTCGGGCTGGCGTTAGCGCTGGCGCGGTGTGGGATCGCGTCACACATCCTCGAACGCCGCGCGGAGTTCTCGGAAGCTGGCGCCGGTATACAACTCGGGCCCAACGGCGTGCGCGCATTGGCGGCGCTCGGGCTCGATGCCGAAATTGTCGCCGTCGCTGGACGGCCTGAGGCGATCCTCGTGCACGACGGCGCCTCGGGGCGTGTGCTGCAACGACTGCCGCTCGGCGATTGGATCGAGCAACGGCACGGCGCGCCGTATCTCGTCGCGCATCGGCGCGATCTGCAGGCCGTGCTGCTCGGCGCGGTGCGGCGCCAGCCGCTGATCCGTGTGACGACCGGGTTTGAGCTTTCGGGTTTCGAAACGGCGAGCGGACAACTGCATGCGCGTAACGCCAACGGCGATACGCTCGCCGGCGCGGCACTTATCGGTGCTGACGGCGTGACGTCCGTGGTTCGCAAACAGCTGCATCCCACCTTGGCTCTGACGTTGTCCGGCCAGACTGCAGCGCGCGCCGTGATTCCGCGGGATGCAGTGGCTGCTGACCTCGACGCGACGGTCACCGGCGTCTGGCTCGCGCCCGATGCGCACGTCGTGCATTACCCGGTGCGGACGGGAAGCGAGATCGCGGTGGTGGTGATCCGCGTCGAGGACTGGCAGCAGGCGGGCTGGTCGGCGCCGGCATCGCGCGACGACGTGCTGGCGTCGATCAAAGGCTTTGCGCCGCGCCTCGTCCGGGCGCTTGGGGCTGCACCGGAATGGCGGCGCTGGGCCCTGCTGGAGGCGCCGCCTTTGCCGTATTGGTCGGCTGGACCCGTGACGCTGATCGGCGACGCGGCGCATCCCGTGTTGCCGTTCCTGGCGCAGGGCGGGAGTTTGGCGCTGGAGGATGCGGTGACTTTGGCCAAGGCGCTCGGCGCGGCCAAGGGCGATTTACCTTCAGCATTCGGGGTGTGGGAGCAAGCACGCCGCCAACGCTCGGCGGCCGTGGCGCGGCTCGCTCGCCGCAACGGGCGAATCTATCACCTGGGCCGTCCGCTGGCGTCACTCCGCAACCTCGGCCTCAGACTGCTCCCCGCCGAGCGCCTGATGGCCAGTTACGACTGGATTTACGGCTGGCGGGGGGACGAGTAAGACCGAGCGTGTCGAGCTGGGTTGGTGCGCCGCCTCACCCAACGCACGCTTCGAACACCAGCCCCGAAAGCTGCTCGGACCTCGGCGAGGCCAGATGCAGCGCCAAGGTCGCGATGTCTGGATCGCCGGAAATCTGGCCGCCGCGTTCGGCTAGCGTCGCCGCCGGTGCAATCGCGTTGATGCGGATGCCGGCCGAAGCTGCGGCTTGTGCTTCCGTCCGCGTTACGCCGCCGAGTGCCGAGCGGGCGATGGCGCCGAGCAGGCGCGTCATTGCGGAGGCGCCACGCTCGACCGTGACAATGTTCAGGATCGTGCCATGTGTCAGCGTGGTGCGCATACGGTTGGCAGCAACCTTGGTGACGAGGAAGGGCACCGACAGCAGATCGGTGACGATGCGCTCGATGTGCGCTTCGTTCGCGCCGGCGGGCGGCGGGCCGACCTCGACGATGTTGATCACCACATCGATGCCGCCGAAAGCCTGGATGGCTGAGCGGGCGAACTCGAGCGTCGCCTGGTTGTCGGTGAAAGCGCCCGTGAAAAGGCGAACGTCCATGGCATGGGCGGCAACGAGCTCCCCGAGGGCAATGGTCTCGGGCCCCTCCTCGACGGCGTGCAGGACGACCCGCGTTCGGGCTTCACTGAAGGCGCGGGCGATCTCGATACCAAGCGCGCCCTTGATCCCGGTGATCAGGATGCGTTTGCCCAGCAACTCGGGATGATCAGGTGCGTAATCGAGGCCATCGACGACTTCAGTGATCAACATTGCAACTTCTCCTCAACGCATGCCGCACGAGACCGGCGACTGCTGCCCACACACACAACAGCCGATTCGCTCCTAACGAGACCTAAATGGCCTGTCGATTCGGGTGGCGGCTTGGCCGGATTCGGGCGGTGCGGGGGCAGGTGGCGTGCCGACGCGGCTGGTGGCGCTTGCGTGCATGGTGCAGGCTTCGAAGTGAACAGCACCCCGGGTCCAGGGACGGTATGGGGAGGGGACTGCAAGAACCTCCGTCGTCTTTCTTTTTCGGCGCTAACCGTTTCTTTGCCGTGCTTCACACCTTCCGGCAAATACATGTCGAATGCCGAGCGTTAACGACGTTCTTTCAGGCCTGAGTAACGGTTGCCGCGTAGTCCTTGCGCAACAACGCATTATACCGATGCAAGGAACTCTCCTGTGCCGAATACTGCGCAAATCTCCGGCCACTGCTCCATCGAGGACCTGATGGCCGGTCCCGTTCTGGCCGAGAAGGGCGCCGAGGAGCGCCGCTGCCCGCGCCGCCGCGTGCTGGTGCCGGGATTGATCGGTGTGCCCGGCTATCGCCTGACTGTCCCCTGCCGCATCGTCGACATGTCGGCCATGGGCGCGTGCACAATTCTCGATGTCCGTCCGGAAGATCGGATCAAGCTTGCCAAGGAGCTGCCCGAGAACATCGTGCTGATCCTGAAGCACGATCGCGTCGAGGTCGATTGCAAGGTGCAATGGCGCGACGGCACCAGGTTCGGCGTGCGCTTCCTGTCCGGTATGCGTCCGACGGCACGGTAGTGTGGTGTCCCCGCAATTTCCGATCAGAACTCGCGGCAGTCTCTCAGGCGGCAGTTGCGGGATAAAAAGCACACTAAGCCAATGATCTTCCTAATGTGATTAATGCCTCGCAATTACCGAGAGATGCCGCTGCAAGTTGGTCGGTTATTGCGAGACGGGACACTCGGGCGGGCGGTGACCTGACGGTCCCCCGCCAACCTGTGGCATCAACGGCTCGGCAATTGCCTCATTGCCTGTCTGTGCTTACATCTGCGCTCTCAGCCCGTTCACCGGGCGCCGCGCAGAATGCATGCCTGACGGGAGCCGACTGGAATGCGTGCCAAAACCTTGCTGAACCTCGGAATTGCGGTCCTCGGGATCGCCGCCCTCGCTGCCGCCCATGCCCCGCAAGCTCGCGCCCAGCGTGGCGACGTCCAACGCGAGGCGCCGACATCACGTGAAGCGGCGCAACTGTCGTTCGCGCCGATCGTGAAGAAGGCGGCGCCCGCTGTCGTCAACGTCTATGTCAGCGGCAAACCGGTGCAGCAGGCGCAACGCCAGCAGCTGCCGGTCGACGATCCGGTGTTCCGCCGCTTCTTCGGCGAGATGTTCGGCATGCCCCAGGAACGCATGCAAAGCTCGCTCGGCTCCGGCGTGATCGTTTCGGCCGATGGCCTCGTCGTGACCAATACACATGTCGTCAAGATCGGCGGCCAGGCCGAGATCCGCGTCGTGCTGGCCGATAAACGCGAGTTCGACGCGAAGGTCGTCACCCAGGACGAGAAGAACGACATCGCCATTCTGAAGATCGCCGGCGCCGACGGCAAGCTGCCCTACCTGGAGTTCGAGGATAGCGACCGGCTCGAAGTCGGGGACATCGTCTTGGCCATCGGCAACCCGTTCGGCGTCGGCCAGACCGTGACGCAGGGCATCGTGTCGGCTCTGGCGCGATCCGAAATCGGCAAATCCGAAGCGCAGGTGTTCATCCAGACCGACGCGGCGATCAACCCCGGAAACTCTGGCGGCGCGCTGGTCGACATGGCCGGCCGCCTGGTCGGTATCAACACGGCGATCTATTCCCGCTCCGGCGGTTCGCACGGCATCGGTTTCGCAATCCCCTCGAACCTCGTGCGCCTCTTCGCCGAGAGCGCCATCACCGGACGCAAGGTGGAACGGCCCTGGCTCGGCGCACGGCTGGAAACCGTCACGCGGGAGGTGGCGGAGGGGCTGGGCCTTGGCCGCACGGTCGGCGCGGTCGTGACCAAGGTGCATGCGGCGAGCCCGGCTGCGGCGGCGCGCCTGGAGCCTGGCGACATCATCCTGGCGGTCGATGGGCACGACGTGGCGGACGCACGCGGCGTCAACTACCGCCTCACCACCCGCGGCATCGGCAAGAACGCCCGCCTCGAAGTGTTCCGCAAGGGTAACCGGTTGCCGATCGATGTCGCGCTCAGCCCCGCGCCGAAGGGCGACGCCAACGACCTGCGCAATCTCGCCGGGCAGCATCCGCTCGATGGCACGCGCGTCACAGCATTATCGCCGGCGCTCGCCGATGAGCTCGGCCTCGACGAGGACGGCGGCGTCGTCGTGGTGCAAGTACGGGCGGGCTCGATCGCGCAGCGCCTCGGCTTCCAGCCCGGCGACATCGTGCTCAGCGTCGGTAACGATCGGATCTCGGACATCACCGGCCTGGAGCAGGCCGTAAAACAGCGCCGCCGCGTCTGGCAGATGCAAGTCAAGCGCGGCAGCCAAGTGATTCCGTTGCAGTTCGCGGGGTGACCAGTGCTGATTGTGGGTGCGTCGGCGGGCCGGCTGGACCTGCGGCCATGCATATGGCAAGCACAGGTCGAATTGCTGCTGCTGCGGGTGGCGACTGAACTGGACGAGGGACACAGGGACCACACATGGGCATCTTCAGCGAGATCTTCAGCTGGTGGGGCGGCAATACCTGGTCCAACCGCATCTACACCGCTTATCGCGGCCGCCTCGTCGGGACCGACGATGAAGGCAACACGTACTACGTGCAATCGAAGGGCGTCGGCCCGCTCGGCGTGCCCCGCCGATGGGTGATCTACAAGGATGGCGCCGAGGCCTCGAAAATCTCGCCGGATTGGCACGGTTGGATGCACTACACGGTCGACCAACCGCCCACTGAAGTGGCTTACGAACCGCGCCCTTGGCAGAAGCCGCACCGCGCGAACATGACGGGAACATCGCAGGCGTATCGGCCGCCGGGGTCGATCCTGGCGGCTGGCACACGGCCGAAGGCGACAGGGGACTACAAGGCCTGGAAGCCGGAGTAGGATCGGTAGAGGCGAATCGCCACCGTCACGCCGCTTTTGCGGCCGATGACGATGGAGAGATGCGCTTGAGTACGGGGTGCCAAAACAACGCCGCAGCCGATCTGGGGACCGTGGGGACGAACGGAATGAGCGCCAAACGGCAGCAGGTGGTACGGCCAGGGCATAGGCTTCGCGTTGGCGGGGCTAGCGCTGCACTACTACTGGCCGGGCTCTTGGGCGCCCCTGCTCCGGCCATGGCGCAACGGATCGAGAACGGCACGGCCGTGTTCGCGGCGCTCGACAAGGTCACCGCGCGCATCTCCAAGCTGGAAGTCAAGCTCGGCGACACCGTGCGCTTCGGCGCGCTCAAACTGACGCCGCGCGCCTGCTACACCCGCCAGCCGACTGAGCCGCCAAAAACCACGTCCTTCGTCGAGGTGCAGGAAATCCTGCTCGACGGCAAAGAGCAGCGCATCTTCAGCGGTTGGATGTTCGCGGAAAGCCCCGGCCTCAACGCCGTCGAGCATCCCGTGTTCGACGTCTGGCTGACGGACTGCACAACGCCCGCACGGCCGGTCGCCCAACAGAAGAGTTCACCACAACCGGGCGCCAAGGGTGGCCAGCAGCCGACAGCCGTCATCGAGGAACCGGCACCCGAGGAGCCTGTTCGCCGGCAACGGCCGCGACGGTAAGCTTGGCCATTGCGATCAGCGCCGCACCGCGATCAGCGACTTCGTGAAGCCGAAGAACCGCTCGCGCATGATTTCGGCATCCGGAAACAGCCTCTGCATCTGGCCGACGTCGAGCAGTTGGATCTCGTTGACGTAGCTATCGATCCCCTTGCGGTCGGGCTTCACGCTCCAGTACCAGGCGCCCATCCACGTCAGGTGCCGGTGCACCGATTTCGGCAGGTAGTGGATGAACGGCGCCAGCAGGTGCGGCTCGATCGGGAACCACCGGTAGGGCGTCTGCACGTAGTAGCGCGGCGCAACGCGGCGGATTTCGGCGGCAAAGCGCTGCTGGTCGTCCCAGGTTCCAACATGCTCGATGACAGAGTTCGAGTAGGCGATCTCGAAGGCGCGGTCCTGGTAGCCGAGCGCGCGGGCATCACCGGCCTCGTGCTTGATGTTGTCGCGATCGTCCGCAAATTTCTCGAGATTGACGATCGTCAGGCGCGGCTTCTCGGCGATGTAGCTCCAGTTCGCCGGCGTGCCGCCGATATCGATGATCCGCGACGTATCCTTGATGCCGAACAGCTCCACGAACTGGCGCATGCGGGCCGGCCGGAACTTGTGCTGGAACACGTGATAGATCGACAGAATGCTCATGACCGCCTCGGACGCACTATTGATTGCGCCTTCGGATGCCCACTGCGCATCCGGCGCGCTCGTTCTGGCGCCTTTGGATGCCCACGGCGCATCCCGCGCGCTCGTGTCCGCGGGTATAGCGCAAATTGGTAACGAAACCGAAACGCCGGCCTTTACCGGGTTTCGCCGGTCTTGAAATCGAAGATGCGGCCATTGTCGATGCAGGCGGGCGAGGCCAAACGCACGAACAGCGGCACGATCGCCTCAGGCGGCTTCAGGCTCATCGGATCTTCGCCCGGGAACGCCTTCGAGCGCATGCCGGTTCGCATGGGCCCGGGGTTGACGATGTTGACGCGCGCGGGCGTCTGGTCGAGCTCGTTCGCCCAGGTGCGCGCCAGTGATTCAAGGCCCGCTTTCGAGACCGCATACGGTCCCCAATAGGCGTTGGTGCCCGACGCAGCGCCCGACGAGACGAAGATCGCGCGGCCCGCATCCGAGCGGCGAATGAGCGGGTCGGCGGTCCGGATCAGATGCCAGTTCGCCGTGAGATTAACGTCGATTACCTCGCGCCAGGCCTCGGCGGTGATATGCCCAAGTGGCGACAGGGGGCCGAGCAGTCCGGCGTTGGCGACGAGGATGTCGAGCCGCCCCCAACGCTCCAGGATCGTTGGTCCGAGTGCATCGACCTTATCGCTTTTCTTCAGATCGAGCGTGACGAGCGACGCGGTGCCGCCGAACCCGCGGATCTCGTCGTCGGCTTCCTCGAGCCCACCGACGGTCCGCGCCAGCAGGATGACATGCGCGCCGGCCTTCGCGAGACCGACGCCGACGGCTCGGCCGATGCCGCGCGACGCCCCGGTGACGAGGGCGATGCGTCCGGTGAGCGGTTTCTCGTCGGCCATGGGGCGCACCTCTTGGCGGTGAAGCGGTGAATTGACCTTGCTAGCGGCTAGCGTCGGCTGGAACAAGGCCTCGACGCCGGTTCTCACTGTTTACCGCCCGCTAACGCACGAAACGGCCGGTGCGGCTGTCCCAGGCGCGCTCGTCGTCGATGATCAGCAGCGCGGCCCAGGGGTTGTTGTCGCGATATGCACGAATGTAATCGTCCGTAAGCGCCGGCGTTTTCGGATCGAGCGGTTTCGTGAAGCCGATGATGTAGACCGGAACGCCGCGCGCATGCAGGCCAAAGGCTGCCTGCGTTTCGCTGGCATCGAACATTGCGTCCTCGATAACGGCGTAGATGGGTTTGAGATCCGCCCGCCGCTGCATCACGAGGTTCCACTTTTCCGGATTGTTCTTGGCGACGAAGCGGGCGCCACCAGCAACGATGGAGTTGGCGATCGACTCGAGCCGCCGGCCGCTGAAACGATGTGTGTTGTCGAAGTGGATGGCATCAGCACCGAACGCAACCAGTTGTTTCACATCGGCGGTCAGCGCCAGGAAATCGCGGGGTGAGTCGTAGCGGCGCACCCATTCGCCGGTCCTGACGCTGCCCCAGTCGCGGCCGCCACCACCGCCGATATGATAAGCGGTGACAATGCCCTTGGCGGCCCTCACGGCCGCGATGGCTGCTTCAGAGCCAGGTTTTTCCAGGTCGAATTCGAAGATGGTGACGCCACGCGCGACCGCCGCTTTCACGTCGTCGGGCGTCGGCGGCTGCTCCAGCGACGTGAAGATCTCGGGTGGAGGTCCGGCAAAAGCGAGGTCGGAAGCGAGCGCAAGCAGCAGCAACGCGAGTGCGCATGAACGCAAACAACTGGCGAACGCTGAGAAAATGCGGGTCACGCAGTCGGCTCCTCTCCTCCATCGGATTGCACGGACCCCGCGGCCTCTGCCGCCGTCACGGTCACGGCATCGTTGGCGTCATCGTCGGTGATCGCCAGCGGTTCGTCGAGGGGCAACTCCACTTGTGTGTCCGGCTCGTCTTCCAACGGCAACTCGTCCGGCATCAGCTTGGCGACGTCGGACGGCGAGGGCACCATGAAGTCCGGCGGCAGGTTGGCGTCGAGCAGGCCTGCGCCTTTCAACTCGGAAAGGCCCGGCAGGTCCTTGATTGCGTCGAGCGAGAAGTGGTTGAGGAACGCTTCTGTGGTGCCGTAGGTGAGCGGCTTGCCGGGTGCACGGCGGCGGCCGCGCGGGCGGATCCAGCCGGTCTCCAGCAGAATATCGAGCGTGCCCTTCGACGTCTCGACGCCGCGGATCTCTTCGATCTCGGAGCGCGTCACGGGCTGGTGATAGGCGACGATCGCCAGCGTTTCGAGCGCGGCCTTGGAAAGACGACGCTCCTCGACGGCATGGCGTTCGAGCAGATACGAGAGATCTTCCGCCGTCCGGAAAGCCCACTTGCCGGCGACACGTACGAGATTGATGCCGCGGCTGGCGTAGACGCCCTTCAGCTCCTCCAGCAGGGCGCCGACGTCGATGTCCGATTTCATGAACTGCTTGAGATACGCCTCATCGATCGGCTCGGAGGCGGCAAACAGCAACGCTTCAAGAATGCGCAGTTTCTCGCGCCGATCCGCCGAGGGCAGCGTCGTGACATTGGACGGCACGGCGTGCACCGCGCGCAACGGCGCTGCGTCGACAGCGGTTGCAGCCGGAGATTGGGCCTCGGTGTCGTTTGCGGCCGCCGTCTCCGGCACAGTCACGTCCGTCCGCGCGTCCATGTCCGAATGATCCTCGGCATAGCGGACGTTGAGTTTTGGCGGCTCCATGCGCTTCCCCTGTTTGCCAGGTTCTTTCGTCACGCAGTACCTACTCCGTTACATCGACACGACATTGACCACGACTTACGTTCGGCCGAAACTCAGCCGACGACAGGCGATACGCGTTCCCAGCGCGAGCCGGCCCCACGCTTGCGCATGTAGATCGGCGCGAACGCTTCCGCCTGCTGGATCTCGATCAGTCCGTCGCGCGCCATTTCGAGCGTCGCGCCGAACGAGCTTGCGAGCGCCGTGCGGCCGAGTTCCGGCGCCGGCATGTACTGCTCGATGAAGAAATCAAGCTGCACCCAATCGCCGGATGAAGACCCGACGAGCTTTTCCAGCCGCGTCCGGGCGTCCTTGATCGACCAGACGACGCGGCGCTTCACGATGTGCGCGCGGCGCACGGTCGTGCGTTTGCGCTGGTCGGCATAGGCCTTGATCAGGTCGAAGATCTCGGCCGAATACTGCCGCTCGCGAATGGTCTTCATGCCTTCCGGCATGCCGCGCGAAAAGACATCGCGGCCAAGGCGCTTGCGTGTGAAAAGTTGCGCTGCCGCGCGGCGCATGGCTTCGAGCCGTTGCAGACGGAACGCCAAAAGTGCCGCCATCTCGTCGGCGGACGGCTGCCCATCCACAGATTTTTCTTCACGTGGCAGCAGCAAGCGCGATTTCAGGAACGCCAGCCACGCCGCCATCACCAGATAGTCGGCAGCGAGTTCGAGCCGCACCTTCTGCACCTCGGCGATGAAGCCCAGATACTGCTCGACCAGGGCCAGAATGGAGATTTTCGTGAGATCGACTTTCTGCGTGCGCGCCAGCGCGAGCAGCAGATCCAGCGGCCCCTCGAAACCTTCGACATTGATGTTGAGGATTTCGCCCGGCGCCAGTTCGTCGGGTCCCTCGGCGTCGGCCCAGCCACTGGCGGCAACGGCAGCCGGTACCGTGGCGGGCGGCGTTGCGCCGCTCGTCGGGTGGCCTTCCGGTGCTGCGTCGTTGCCGCTCATGCGGTGCCGTATCCTTCGATCAGTCGTCGACTCGGACTGCCGCCGCTTCAACGGTGCCTGTGCAAATCCTGTGCGTGAGCGCACCCTATACTGATTCAGGCGACAACGCCCAAAAGCTGCGCCAGCACGCTTTCAGCAGCGGCCACATCGTAGGGCTCTGGTGCCGCGCGGGCGACGGCGAGCGCACGCTCGAATCGTTGCAGCGCCCTCGACGCCAGAGC
Organism: Hyphomicrobiales bacterium; assembly: GCA_031367895.1. Classification (GTDB taxonomy): domain Bacteria; phylum Pseudomonadota; class Alphaproteobacteria; order Rhizobiales; family Hyphomicrobiaceae. The sequence goes on along the minus strand of JANLQP010000026.1, from coordinate 139 downwards.
CGGTGCCGCCGACGCGACCGCCTGCATCTCCGAGAGATCACCATTGCAGTGCAATGCCAGATCGGAGCCGGCATCGATCACGGCGCGGGTCCGCTCGACGAACGTACCGCTGAGCGCTTTCATGCTGAGATCGTCGCTC
>JANLQP010000106.1:0-8162 GCA_031367895.1 Hyphomicrobiales bacterium | reverse complement strand
ACATGTCCTTCTGGGTGCCGTCGTCCCACCACATCACATGATGGGAAACGAAGCCCGAGATGGTCAGCGAAACCTTGCGATTGCCCTTGCGGACAGTCGTGGCTTCCAGTTCTGCAATGCGCTCTTCAAGATCAGCGCAGCAGTTACCACCGAGGTCGGCCGCCAGGGCAGAACTGCCCATGAGTGCGGTTGCGACGGCGGCGATGGCGAAACGAGTGGTCGTCATACGTCCCCCAATCATTGTTGGTCTCTCCAGTTCGTCGTTTGCAGGAAGCAGCACGCGCAGCCCGGCGCTAGCTCCCGAGTCCCTTCGAGACTGCACGCACGCGCGTGAAGCGCACGCCGCCTCGGAGAGACGCGTTTGACGCGGTGACACAACGGATACGGACGCTGGATACAATCGTGCGGTGGTTTCGCGTGGAGCGCCGGGCTTGCTTCCTGCGCTTCACCCATCTGGCCAAGCGGACATGCCGCCAACACGACCTGGATGGTTATCAATTGCGACCTAGTGTTAGGTCCAACCGCACGACGCTACTTGCAGGTGATACGTAGATCAGGCACGACTGAGTCGCCAAGCGTTGAGGCAGGATAGACGCAGGAAACGGGTCACTCGTTGCACAAACGTCACGGAAACGCATCGTGTTCCACATACGTTCCGTAAGTTTTGCCCGATCTTATCCACCCGTTGTGCACATTGTGGTGGAGCTGGACGCGGATTTGGCGCCGAAATGAGCTTTGGCAGGCCGGCGAGCGCCCGAATCGGCGGCTGAAAAAGCGGCATCCGGGCGACTCGGGGGTGACCGGCAACGCTGCGAACGGCGCGCTACGAGCGGGCTTCTGTCGAACGCGAATCGGCCGCGGGTTGCACCCAGCGCGTGTTCCACCACATCCATTGCTCGGGATTGGCGCGGATCCAGGCCTCGAACACCGCGAAGATCGCCGTCGTCAGGGCGATGGAATCGGCATGCTTGTCGCTGGTGCGCGGCACGTCGAGCTCGCGCAGCTCCAATTGGAAGCGACTGCTCTTGCCGATGCGAAGAATGCGCCCGACCCAGAGGCGCGCACCGACATGGCGGGCAATCAGGGCCGGCGCCGTGGTGAACTTGGCTTCCCGTCCCATGAATGGAATTGGCGTGCCACGCCGGTCGAAATGGTCGCTGACGAACGAGAGGCATTGACCTTTTCGCGCAACGTCGATCAGCTTGCGCGCCGTTCGCTGCCCCGACTTGCTGTCATCCTCGCCCTTGCCGAAAAGGCCGCCCGGATAGAGGAACTCCCGCGTTTCGGCGAGCCAACGATCGACCAGCGGATTGTCGAGCGGCTTATAGACGCCGGCCGGACCGCGGCCGGCACGCATGATGTGCCAGATTGCAAGCTCCCAATTGCCCATATGCAGCGTGCAACCAACCAACGGTCCGGGCAAACCGATCCGCACCTGCCAAATGTCGTGGTCGACGAGGACTATATTGGCGGGGTCGGCCACCAGCCGGTCGAGCACCAGCGTCTCGGCGAAAATGCGGCCCATGTTGGCCCACATGGCACGCGCGATCGCCCGCCGCTCGGCGTCGGTCTTTTCCGGGAACGCAATCTCGAGATTGCCGAGTGCGCGGCGATTCTGGCGCAGCCACGGGCCGACCGTCCACGCGAGGCCGGCGCCCGTTGCGGTCAAGGCGCGCAATGGCAGAACGCGAGCCAGCGCAACGCCGCCGCGCAGCAAGGCATACTCGATACGATGCTTCAGGCTTGGCATCGGCGCCAACTGCGCCCCGGTGCTTGCCGCCGATTCCGGCTCGTTGAAACTCATGACCACCGCCGGTTCGACCACATCCATTGTTCCGGCGCCTCGCGGATCCAAGCCTCGAACTCCTGTTGCATGGCGGCCGTGACGGCGCGCACGTCGTCGCCGGCGTTGGCCGTGCGCGGCACCTTCAACTCCTTGATCTCGATCCGGAATCGGCTGGCCTTGCCGACCCGCATGCAGCGCGCCAGCCAGATCCGGGCGCCAACGCGGCGCGCGATCATGGCGGGAATGGCGACCGAGCGCGCGGGGGTGCCGAAGAACGGCACCGGCAGGCCGGTCTTTTCGAACAGATCGCAGACGACGCCGAGACTGCCGCCGTTGCGCACGAAGTCGGTGATCTGGCGCGCGGTTCTCTGGCCCTCCTCGCGGCTGCCGTCGACCTTGCCCTTGCCGAGCAGCCCGCCCGGATAGAGATCGCGCCGCTGGTGACGCAGATACGCGTCGACATAGGGGTTCTTGACGGTGCGGTAGACCGCTGCGGGATTGGCGCCGGCCGCAGTCAACGGCCAGATCGCCAGCTCCCAGTTGCCCATGTGCAGTGAGGCGCCGATCACCGGCCCAAGCTTGCCTTTATAACGTGCGAAAACCTCGTAATTGGCGAAGGTGATCCGCTCCGGCTCCTTGATCAACCGGTCGATCTGCATGGTTTCCGCCATCACCCGGCCGAGGTTTTCCCACATATCGCGGGCGACGGCCTCACGCCAGTCGGGCGTCTGCTCGGGATAGGCGATGGCGAGATTCTCGAGTGCCCGGCGGTGCCGTCTGAGGCGCGGCGCCACGGCCCGCCACGTGCGCCCCGAGATACTGGCGGCCATGTCGATCGGCATCGCGCGGACGAGCCCGATCAGGACGCGCAGCGCCCCATATTCGAGACGGTGGCGAAGATCGATCAGCTGCGGCAGCATCTGCAGGGTGAGGCCTCGTGGTTCGTGTTTGCCGGGAATTCGTGTTTGCCGGGAGCAGGGCCCCGTGCTGCGCGCCACCACCCATATAGTGGGAGCGCCTCGGTTCCGCATGCAACCACATGTGCAACGGGTCAAGCCGCCACGCTGCCGCAGATGCGAAATGCCTGTTTATAGCGCCACAACCACAGGCCGCAGGAGCGCCGGCTGGGCGCCCGCCGGGCTCTGGCCCTCGCGCATCACCCTTTGTCGCAGCCAGGGAAAAGCCCCGAGTGCCGCCAGGCCGGCGCCGCGCATGAGATCGAGCGGCAGCATATCCGCGATCAGCGAACGGTTCAGCAGGTCGACCGCAAGGCCACGCGACCAGACATCGACGCGCCGGGACGTGATGTAGGCCGCCAGCACGTCGTCGCCGCCGATATCGCGGCCGTCGCGAAATGCATCACCCGCGATCTCGGCGAGCCACGCCGCATCGCGAAACCCGAGATTGAGCCCCTGCGCGCCGATCGGTGGCAAAACGTGCGCCGCCTCGCCGACGAGGACGGTGCGCGCGCGCGCAACCGGATCGGCCGATAGGCCGGACAGGGGAAACGCCGCTCTCGGCCCGATCGTGGCAACGCTTCCGAGCAGGCCATCGAGGCGCGTCTCGAGCGCGCGCGCAAACATGTCGGCGTCAAGTTGCATCAGCCGATCCGCCTCGTCCGGCGTTTCCACCCAAACCAGGCTCGACTGATTGCCCGGCATCGGCACCGTGGTCAGCGGACCGGCGCGACGATGGAATTCGGTCGAAATGCCGCCATGCGGGCGGCTGTGCATGAAGCGTGTCGCGATCGCGGTCTGCGGATAGCTCCAGCGGCGTTCCGCAATACGCGCTTCATGGCGGCAAATCGAGTTTCGCCCGTCAGCGCCGACTGCCAGGTTGCCCGACCAAGCCGAACCCGTGGCAAACGCGACCGCAATACCATCCGTTTGAACCGTCAGCTGCGTCACCGCGGCAACGCGATGCTGGACCTCAGCCGTTTCCGAGACCCGATCCCACAGCGCCGCGACCAGATCGCGATTGGCCACGTTGTAGCCGAAGGCCTCGGCACCGATCTCGGCCGCGCGGAACACTGTCTCCGGCGCCCGCAGCAAACCGCCGGTGTCATCGATCAGCCGCAGCCCGGCGAGCGGCGCCAGGTGATCACGAAGCCGCGGCCACAGGCCCAGATGCCGCAGCATTTCGACACTGCCGCCGAATAGCGCCGTCGTCCGCTCGTCCGTGCCACCTGCCGCCGCGCCGGCGCCTGGACCCGCCAGCGTCACGGCCAAACCAACCCGCGCCAATGCCAATGCGGCGACGAGACCGGCCGGCCCTGTGCCGACGACGAGCACATGCTGACGATGTCCGCCATCGACGCCCAAGGTATCTCCTCTGCTCCTTACGCCCGGCGCGCCTGCGATTTCGGCCGCTCGGCACAAACCCGGCTGGCAGGGTGCCCGCCGGGCCGCTAATGTCGCTCCAACCGACGTCATATACTCTATACCTGAGGATGGAACCGATGGCACGCCAGCCCGGCCCAACGCGCCTGCAGAGCCCGCTCGAAGAGGCAGTCGAACTGCACAAGCGCGGCAAACTGAACCCCGCGCGCAAGATCTATCGCGAAGTCATCGCCAAGCAACCGGCGAACGCCGATGCGCAAGAGTTGCTGGGGCTGGCAGCCGCCGAGCTTGGCGACTATCCCGAGGCGATCCGCGCGCTCGGGCGGGCCGCAGCGCTGAACCCGGCCTCGTTCAACGCGCTGTTCAATCTCGGCATGGCGCAGCGCAGGAGCAACCTGGTTGCAGACGCGGAGGCGAGCTTCCGCCGCGCCCTGGCGATCCAGCCGAAACAGCCGGACGTGCATTTCCAACTCGGCACGGTACTGGCGCAGCAGGGGCGCCTCGCGGAAGCTGCGGCGAGCTATCGCGCCACCATCGAGATCAACCCGCGCCATGCCGACGCCTATTACAATCTCGGCCAGACCGAAGCCGCACTCGGCAATCTGCATGCAGCCGTCATGAGCTTCGGGCACACCGCCGCGCTCGAACCTAAATCGGCGACCGGCCTGATCGAGCAGGGCCGGCACCTGTTCACTCTGTTCCACACGAAGGCGGCGATCCAGGTTCTCGAGCAGGCCATTGCGCTCGACCCGAAATCGCAGATCGCGCATTCGCTGCTCGGAACCGTGTATCGCTCCGAACGGCGCTATCCCGAGGCGATCGCAACGCTCACCAAGGCCGTCGCACTCAACAAGAATTTTGCCGACGCCCTGTTCGAGCTGATTACGGCCAAGCGGTTTTACGCCGACTGGAAGGACATTGGCCGCCTCGAGCAGACCGCCCGGCGGTTGCAGCAACAGCCGGAGGATTGGGCGACTTCGATGCATGCCCTGTTCCTGATCGACGATTCGGCAGCCCACCGGCGCGCCTCCCGTGCCTATGTCAATTCGCGCTGGCCGGGTGCCCAGGCGCCGCGAACCAGTGCGTCGATTGCGCCGGCGCCGTTGCCCCGCGCCCGCACCGACCGGCCGCTGCGCGTCGGATATTTCTCGACGGATCTCGGCAATCACCCTGTCAGCTACGCGATTGCGGGCTTCATTACCGCGCATGACCGCAAGAAGGTCGAGCCACACGCCTTTGCCTTGAGCCAGGGCGACGGCACGGGGTTCCGCCCGGCCATCATCCAGGCATTCGACCGCTGGCACAAAGTCGACGACAAGCCCGCGGCCGACATTGTCGCTCTGGCGCGGTCCCTGCAGCTGGATATCGCGGTTGATCTCAATGGCCACACGGCCGGCGGGCGCACCGCGATCTATGCCCAGCGTGCCGCGCCGATCCAGATCAACTACCTGGGCTTCCCGGCCACGATGGGGGCGGCTGAGATGGATTATCTGATCGCCGACAACTGCGTCGTTCCGCCCGGCAACGAAACGCTTTTCGATGAGCGGATCGTTCGGCTCCCCGGCACGTACCTGCCGAACGATCTGGCCCGCGAGGACGTGGGCCGCAATCCCTCCCGCGCCGCGAACGGGCTTCCCGAGCTGGGTTTCGTGTTCGCGGCCTTCAACACGATCAACAAAATCACGCTCGAAATGTTCGCCTGCTGGATGCGCCTGTTGAAGGCAATCGACGGCAGCGTGCTTTGGCTGCCGTCTGCGGCGGCGCCGATCCAGGCGAACCTGCGGCGCGAGGCGGAAGCGGCGGGCGTCGCAGGCGGCCGGCTCGTGTTCGGGCCGTATGTCGAGCACCGGCGCGATCACATCGCACGCCATGCGTTGGCCGACCTGTTCCTCGATTGCACGCCCTACAACGCGCATACCACAGCCGCCGATGCCTTGTGGGCGGGATTGCCGGTGCTGACCTGCACGGGCAACGCGTTTCCCTCGCGGGTCGCTGCGAGCGTGCTGTCCGTGGCCGGCATTCCGGAGCTGATCGCGTCGGATCTCTCCGGCTACGAGGCGAAGGCCCTGGCGCTTGCTCGCGATCCCGAGGCACTGGCGACGATCCGGGCCCGCGTCGCGGCTGCGCGCACCGGACCGCTGTTCGACGCGACACGCTTTGCACGCCGGATGGAATGGGCCTTCGCGCGCATGGCGGAGCTCTCGGCAGCAGGCGAGCCGCCGGCAGCGTTCGATGTACCAGAAGGAGTGTGAAATTGGCCGGGAGTTCGTGAATGCGGGAGTTCGTGAATGCGTGAAGTGCCACCAGGGTCACGAATTTACGCACTCCCGCACTCACGGCTTCACTGCACTACCTCACGCCGGCTTCTTCGTGTAGTCGGCGTCCGAGACCGGCTCCAGCCACTTCGTGCCGTCGCCGTTGTCGGCAACTTCCGACATCGCGAGATGGCAGAACAGCACGCCCGGCGCCGAGCCGTGCCAGTGCTTGGCGCCCGGCGGAATGACGACCGTATCACCGGGGAGCAATTCGATCACGCCCTTGCCGTGCTCCTGATAGCGGCCGGTGCCGGTCATGCAGTAGAGCGTCTGGCCGACCGGATGCGTGTGCCAGTTTGTGCGCGCGCCCGGTGTGAACGTCACCCGCGTCGCCCGCATGCGCGACGGTTTCTCGCCGACGACGACCTCGTCCGCATAGACGGTGCCGACGAAGCTGGTGTTCGGCTGTTGCTTGGTGGTTCGCGACGACGCGCGGATGATCTTCGACATGGGCGCACTCCTGTGATGGGGGAACGCTTGATGTGATCACCGTGGTGGGGTGGCGTCAAACTGAATTCAGGGTCGCAGCGCATTCGGAAGACATAGCTGGCCAGCACGATTATTTGCGCTCGACGACGCCAAAGGCCTGGCTTCTAATGGCCAGCTCCCGCCACAACCCCAGGAGAACCACGATGCGTTATGGCTTCTATCTCCCCACGCGCGGTCCGCTGGCCAACCGGCGGGACCTGTCGACCATCCTGGACACGGCGGAGCGATTGGGCTTCGCGTCGACCATGGTCGCCGACCACGTCATCCTGCCGACCAAGATCGAGTCGGCCTATCCCTACACCGTCAAAGGCAACTTCGTCAGCGAAAGCGAGTGCTTCGAGCAACTGTCCATGATGTCGTTCGTGGCCGGCCGCACGGAGAAGCTGCGCATCGTCTCCAGCGTCATGACCGTGCCGCACCGCAATCCCGTCTTCAACGCCAAGGCGCTGGCGACCATCGACGTGCTGTCGGGCGGCCGCCTCACGGTCGGCATCGGCGTCGGCTGGCTGGCGGAAGAATTCAAGGCACTCGACACCGCCGACTTCAAGGATCGCGGTGCGGTCACCGACGAATACATCGACATCTTCAAAAAGCTTTGGACCGGCAAACCCGTCGCCTATCAGGGCAAGTTCTACAGCTTCGACGAAGTCATCTGTCATCCGAAGCCGATCCAGAACCCTGGACCGCCGATATGGATCGGCGGTCACTCGGCACCGGCGCTGCGCCGCGTCGCGCGTTTCGGCGACGGCTGGCATCCGGTCGGCGCCACCGCCGCCTCGCCGCTGCCGCCGGAGGAAATGCGCGTGCATCTGGCGACGATCGAGCGAATGATGCAGGCCGAGGGGCGCGATTTCAGCAAACTCCAAGTCAGCTACAAGGCACCGATCTACGATGGCGGCGTGCCGCCGAAGGGCGAGGCGCGGCGTCTGTTCACCGGCGGCAAGGACGCAGCGCTGGAGGATATCGCCACCTTCGCGAAGCTCGGCGTCCACGAGCTTGTTTTTGATTTCCGCGCCGGGTCGTTGAACGAGTGCCTGGATCGCATGCAGCAGTTCGCCACGGACATCATCGGGCGTACGTGAAGCTGCCCACTCCGCGCCATTGCATGCGCCATTGCATTGCCGCCTGCCCGCGCTTCCCCCTATGATGCCCCATCATCCGACAACCCAAGCAACCCACCGAGGAGCCACCCATGAAGGACATCATCGCCGAGCTTTGCCCGACGGGCGTACT
>JANLQP010000355.1:0-28302 GCA_031367895.1 Hyphomicrobiales bacterium | reverse complement strand
GATGTTCGGCGCTTGATCCCCCGCCCGTCATCTCGGCGAAGGGCGGGACCCACGGCGGCTCGCCGCGCGTCCTTGATGGCTTGTGCTCACTGAAACGAGCGCGTGCATCAGAGCACGTGGGTGCACGCCTCCGCGGGCATGACGTTGCCGGGCGTGATGGACGCCACCCACCCCGTTCCGCCACTATAGACCTCCGACTTCAGGAGCCGCGCCCATGAAATCCACCACCAGCACCAAGCTCGTGCGCGAAGGCCGCTACCTGGCCGAGGTCGACGTTACGCTGATCGAGAGCGATAGCGTCTGGTCGCCCTATCTGTCTGCCGATGACGCCGAAAAGCTGGATGCCGTGCGGCTGGCCTTGCGCAACGGTGACTTGAAGGCCGCATCCCGGTTGGCCCGCGTGTTCGAGATGACGCCGGTGGCGGTTGAGTAGGGCGTAGCGTTTTTTCGTCATCCCGGCGGAGGCCGGGACCCACGAGCGCTGATGCGCGCGTTTTGCCTCTGAGAAACAAAGCGCCAGAGGACTCGTTGAAACGCGCCTGGATCCCCACCTTCGCGGGGATGACGTTGTGGATACGGTTTTGGACAACGAGCAGGGCTTGCGACTCTGGCACCATACGCCCACCCAGCCGTCATCCCCGCGCCGAGCGAGGGCAAAGCCCTCGTCGAGGGACCAGGCGGGGATCCAGAAGCGCTGATGCACGCGTTTCATCGCGGAGAAACACAGCGCCCGAGGACTCGTGGAAACGCGTCGTGGGTCCCGGCCTTCGCCGGGATGACGTTGTGGGCGTGACGGAACGGTTGGAGCCACAGCGGCAGCGGGCGGCCGTCGTTCCGCGCGTCTCAGCCGTCCCCGCACCCTTAACCATGCCCCACACTTCCCAGCGACGCGCTCGATCGCTCGTGTATTGTCATCCTCGAAGGGTTGCACCACCGCGTGGCTCTCTAATTTCGGTTGCCCACGATGCACCGGGGCAACCCATCATTGCTTGCGCCTTCGGTTGCCCAGTGCCAACCGGCGCGTGGATACGGTAGCGTGCGCATTCTCCCGCCCTACAGCATCCCACGGATCTGGCGCACGGCGGCGTTGATGCGCAGATCGATCAGCCATTTGCCGCGGGCCGGCGACGAACGCGAGGGCTCGCCGGAGGCGCCGGTGCCGCGGCTGAGCAAGGGGATCGTGAAGCCGGGCCTGCGATCCTTGGCAAGATCGACGCCGGCCGGTTGCACCGCCAGCAGCTCCGACGTGTCGATGATCCCTGCGTGATCACCGATCGTCTTCGCGGTTTCGCCGTCGGCGAGCAGGCGTTGCATCTGCTCCTTGTCGTCGTAGTAGGCGTCGATGTGGACGACGCGGACGCCGGCTTTTTCCCAAGCCTTCGTCAAGCGTTCAGCAACCGTTTTCTGAACGCTTTGGCTCTGGCCGTGATCGCCGATGAAGCAGATCAGCTTGAAGCCGCTGTTCTTCAGGCTCCGCGCAATGCCGTCGAGCACGCCGTCGAAGGCTGCCTCCGAGATGCCGATGGTGCCGGGAAACTGCAGGTTGCCGCTGGCGGGCTCGAAGTCCCCTTCCGGCACATACGAAACGACGGGTGCGGCCACGGTGCGGCCGAGTTCGCCGGCAATGCGCCGGGCGGCGTGGGCGACGATGTAGTCGTGTTTGGCCAGCACCATATGGGGCCCGTTCTGCTCGATGCCGCCGGTCGGCACGATCACCGTGGTGGCGCCGCCCGCGACCACGCCCTGCACCTGCTCCCAGGTCATGTCTTTCATTTCGAGCGTCGTCGGTGGCTGCACAGGCAGCGAACGGCCCGACAGATCGGTCGTAGCCAGCAACCCGGCCAACGGCAGCAATGCCAGTGAGAGTGCGAGCTTCGCGCGCATGAAATTCTGCCTTCTCCGGGATAGAAGCGAATAGTCTCAAGTGTCATCCTCGGGCCGAAATGCGAAGCACGCCTTCGACATGACTCCCGAGAACCCATTTCGCAGCGAACGCAAAAACAACGTTCCGCTGAATCGTTGCGGCAAATCTCAGACACCGAGCGTGCTGAGGCATGGGTGGTCGGACCAAGCCCGACACATGACAACGTTGGAATTTTAACCGCGCCGCGTTAACCAAATGCCAACGCCTGTCGCAGCACGAGACGCGTGCGGGAAAACCACGCCGCCGCGCACGCATCGCTTCCTTAACCGGCATCTGCTCAAATGGCGGTTCGGTTTGCGTTACTGGCGTCTCGGAGACTTGGCCGTGATCGACTACATCGCCCTGGCTTTTCAGAACCTCTATGTGATCTACAGCAACCTCTTCGTGACGGTCGCGATTCTGGCCGTTGTGTTCACGGGCCTCGCCGTCTTTGCCAGCCAGGCCTGCGATCCGGCGCGCAAATGGTGGCGCAATCGGGAACTCCCGACCGACGTGTGCTACGCGCTCTCGATCACGTTCCTGCAACCCTATCTGACGTTACCCGCGGCCTTCCTGATCTTTGCCTGCTTCTCGCCCGTCATGACGGCCGCCGAGTTCAAGGATTTCGTCACGAACGGCCGTGGACCGCTCGCCGGCATCGGCTTTGGCTGGCAGGTCGTCGCCTATCTTATCGGTTACGACTTTCTCGCCTATTGGACCCACCGCGGTTTCCATTCCGCCATGCTGTGGCGCTTCCACGCGATTCACCATTCATCGACCGAGGTCGACTGGCAATCGGGCTACCGGTTCCACCCCGTCAACACCGCGCTGAGCCCCTGCCTCGTCGCCGCCGCCCTGCTGACGCTCGGCATCTCGCCGGAAGTGCCGGCGATGCTGGCCGCCTTCGATGTGCTGATGTCGGGAATGGTGCACGCCAACCTCAATTGGACCTTCGGGCCGTTCAAGTATGTGCTGGCAAGCCCGGTGTTCCATCGCTGGCACCATGGCCCGGCCAACGACGGCGGCAGCATGAACTTCGCGCCGACATTCCCGATCTTCGATGTCATGTTCGGCACGTTCTTCATGCCCAAAGACCGCCTGCCCCTGCAGTTCGGCGTCGATAACCCGAACTTCCCGAAGGCGTTCCTGGCCCAGGTGCTCTATCCGTTCAAGCCGCAGGCCGAGCCGACGATGACGCCGCCGGTCGCGCAGGGGTAACGGTGCCTGGCTTCAGGCTGGCACCAAATGGGTGGACGATCTGGAATCGTGTCAGACTGCGGTGCCTCGTGCATACTGAGTGTGCCATATCCTCGCGCCGGTTGGCCCCATGCCGGAGCGTGTCTCCAACAGGACGGGCAACTGAAGGGCGCAAAAAAAGAGCGATCCATGCCCTGCCGATATCTCACGTCTGCCGACGCTGCTGCATCAGCGATCATCGATCGGATCGGCAATGACATCCGCATCGCCGTCCCGATCGGCATCGGCAAGCCGATGCTGCTCACCAACGCGCTCTACCGGCGGGCCGAGGCCGATCCCAACCTCAAACTGACGATCTTTACCGGCCTGACGCTGACCCGGCCGCAGTTCCGCTCGACGCTCGAAGCGCGGTTTGCAGGTCCCCTGCTCGACCGGCTGTTTCCGAGCTACCCGGAAGCGCTGTACGTCAAGGCCCAGCGCCAGAACAAGTTGCCGGTCAACATCAGCGTCAACGAGTTCTTCCTGCAGGCCGGCGTCTGGCTCGGCAACGCCTCCGTGCAGGGCAGCTACACCAGCCTCAACTACAGCCACGTGGCCCGGCATCTGGCGCGAATGGAAACCAACGTCTTCGCCCAGGTGATGGCGCCGTCGCGCGCGAGCGGCCCAGGCAAGGTCAGCCTTGGCTCCAACACCGACGTCACGCTCGATATGCGCGACTACATCGACCAGCGCCGGCACGCGGGTAAGCCCGTCGTCGTCGCCGGCGAGATCAACGCCAACATGCCCTACATGCTCGGCGACGCGGAAGTGGCGGCCGCCGACCTCGATCTGCTGCTGACGCCCGAGGGCGCGCCGCACGACCTGTTCGCGCCGCCGAAGGAGCCGGTCTCGCTCGCCGATTACGCCATGGCGCTCCACGCCGCGACGCTGATCAAGGACGGCGGCACGCTGCAGATCGGCATCGGCTCGTTCGCGGATGCGCTGGCGCATGCGCTGATCCTGCGGCACACGCGCAACGCCGAGTTCCGCGATCTGCTGGCGCGGCTCGGCACGCCGCTACCGCCGGATGCGGAACTCGCGCCGTTTACCGAAGGCCTCTACGGCTGCACCGAGCTGCTGGTGGACGGCTTCCTGGCGCTGCACCGCGCCGGCGTCCTCAAGCGCACCGTGCCGACGCAGAATGGTGGGCGCGCTCTGGTGCATGCGGGCTTCTTCGTCGGCAACCAGGCGTTCTACCGCGAACTGCGCGAGATGTCCGAGGCCGAGCGGTCCCTGATCGCCATGACCGCGATCACGTTCACCAACACGCTCGACGGCGACACGGCACGCAAGCGGCAGGACCGGCGCGACGCGCGCTTCGTCAACACCGCCTTGACCGCGACGGTGCTCGGCGCGATCTCGTCGGACGCGCTGGAAGACGGCCGCGTCGTCAGCGGCGTCGGCGGCCAGCACGATCTCATCGACATGGCGCACCAGCTGGACGGCGCCCGCTCGATCATCGCGGTGCGCAGCTCACGCCGCCAGAACCGGCGCACGCAATCGAACATCGTCTGGACCTACGGCAATACGACCGTGCCACGCTCACTGCGCGACATCATCGTCACCGAATACGGCATCGCCGATCTCCGCGGCCGTTCGGATCGCGATTGTGTCGCGGCCATGCTGGCAGTCACCGGCTCATCCGCGCAATCGGCGATCCAGATCAAAGCCACGGTCGCCCGCAAGATCGAGCGCGGCTTCAAGGTTCCCGCGCACGCCCGGCAGAACACAGCCGCGCGCATCGAAGCAGCACTCGGTCCAGCGCGGCGTGACGGACTGCTACCGGTGTTCCCGCTGGGCACTGAGATGACCGAGGTCGAGCAGTCGCTGATCCCGGCCCTCGGAGCGCTTAAGAACGCAGGCTACAGCCAGCTGCTCGGCATGCTGTGGATTGGATTTTCCGCCGGTGTGCCGAAGCCCGCCGAGCAAGCCGCCCTCGAACGCCTGCAGTTTGCGGCGCCTGCGAGCCTCGGCGACCGCCTCTGGCGCGCGCTCGTGCTCGGGGCCATGCGGCGGGCTTGAGCAGGTGTCAGACCGTGTCCGACCCTTGGGTCTGACACCTTCCGCGCAGCATGATCCGCGGCGACTTTCATGCAGCTCACGCCGCTCGGCGGTCAAGGCCGGCGATTTTCCTGGCGTCCGATCTCTCGGGCGACGTCACCGGCCACATCGTCATGACCGGCGGCGGCTATCGCACGGTGTGACCGTTCGGCCGGAAAACCGGGGCGTTGGGCTATGGGCTGCAAGACCGCACGAAACGCTGCTCCATGACCTCCCTGCCCCATTGCTGGCCAGGGCGTTCCTCGGCCAATATGAACCCTCGCGACTCATACAGGCGGCGCGCGGCATCGAGACCTTGGAACGTCCAAAGCTGCGCCTCGCGGAAAGTGCCACCATCGCAAAATGCGACCGCCTTGGACAACAGCTTGCGGCCGACACCGGCACCACGCAGACCATCCTCCACGATGAACCAGCGCAGGTGTGCGATGCCTGGCCCGAAGTCCTCGCCGTCGATCGCTACCGTGCCGACGATGCGGCCGCCCATTTCCGCCGACCAGACGCCGTTGCATGGCTTTTCGAGACGTCCTGCGAACGCGGCGAATTCGGTTGCCACCTTGCTCTCGAAAACCTGCCCGAAGCCGGCATGGCGCGAATAGAACCGCGCGTGCATTTCGACGGCAGCGCCGATGATGCCGGGCTGGTAACCGGCGCGCAATGTGATGGCAGTATCCGTCAAAGCCATACCGTCTCCCGATCCACCCTGCTGGCGCCATCGCAGAATGCCGTTTTCGCCGTGTGCCTGAAAGCGGAAATCTCCACCCGATTCCGACCTCACGTTGACAGCGGGCACGGGCTCGGCTCTATGACGGAAAGCCATTCTCCGACAGGTGCCCCGTGACCAAATCGCATGCGCACTCCGGCACGCCGATGCCGCTTTCCGCTGTCCGGTCCGGCCCGTTGCAAGGCGTCGTCCGCGTGCCCGGCGACAAATCGATCTCGCATCGCGCCTTGATGTTCGGTGCGCTGGCGACTGGCGTGACCCGGATCAAGGGCTTGCTCGAGGCCGAGGATGTGATCAATACCGCGAGGGCCGTGACGTTGCTCGGCGCACCGGCGCTGAAGCGCGACCAGATCTGGGAGGTGCGCGGGCGCGGCGTCGGCGGCCTCGTGCAGCCGGCTGGCGACCTCGACTTCGGCAACTCCGGCACCGGCTCACGGCTGATGACCGGCGTCATCGCGGGGCACGACATGCAGGTGCGCTTCGTCGGTGATGCCTCGCTGTCGCGCCGGCCGATGCGCCGCGTGCTCGATCCTTTGAAACGCATGGGTCTCGGTGTGCTCGAAGACCGCGAGACCCTGCCCCTCACCTTGCGCGGCACGTCGAGCCTGGTGCCGATCGAGTATGCAACACCGGTGCCTTCGGCCCAGGTGAAATCGGCGATCCTGCTGGCTGGTCTCTCGGCGGCGGGCGAGACCACGGTGATCGAGAAGGAAGCGACGCGCGACCACACCGAGCGTATGCTGCGCTATTTCGGCGCCACCGTGCGCACAGCCAAGCGCGACGGGAAAAATGCGATCACGGTGCAGGGCGACGCCGAGCTCGAGGGCCGCGAAGTGACGGTGCCGGGCGACCCGTCGTCGGCGGCATTCCTGGCGGCGGCGGCCGTGATCGTGCCGGGCTCCGAGGTGACGATTGAGGGCGTGCTCGTCAACGAGACGCGGACCGGGTTCTATACGACACTCGCCGAGATGGGCGCCGACGTGATGCTGCTCAATCGGCGCGAGGAAGGCGGCGAGCCGATCGCGGATATCCGCGTCCGCCACGGCCGTCTGAAGGGCGTCACGGTCCCGGCCGGTCGCGCCCCGTCGATGATCGATGAATATCCGATCCTGTCCGTGGTCGCTGCGTTCGCTGCGGGCGAGACGCGGATGGAGGGCCTGGCTGAATTGAAGGTGAAGGAAAGCGATCGCCTTGCCGCCACCGCCGCCGGCCTCCTCGCCAACGGAATCGGAGCACGAGTCGAGGGCGACACCCTGATTGTTGCGGGTAGCAAGCAACCGGCGGGCGGCGGCACCGTCGTCACGCACATGGACCACCGCATCGCCATGGCGTTCCTGATCCTCGGCCTCGCCTCCGACCGCCCCGTGACCGTCGACGACATGACGTTCGTTGCGACGAGCTTCCCGGCGTTTCGCGGCCTCATGGAGCAGCTTGGCGCGACGTTTCAGGCGGTGTGAGGGCGCGACCGTCCACGGGTCGTCCACAGGCACCGAAGCGTGTCCGAATTGGAAATGATTGCGCTATCATATGCGCATGAACGCACCGATTCGCCCCATCGATACCGCCGGCGCCAAGCCCGTCGCAGTTCCGCCGAAGTTCGTGCACCTCAAGGTGCACTCGGCGTACTCGCTGCTGGAAGGCGCGCTGATCATTCCGAAGCTCGCCAAGCTCGCGGCTGCGGCCGAGATGCCGGCGCTCGGGCTGACCGACACCAACAATATGTTCGGCGCCCTCGAGTTCTCGGACAAGCTCGCGGGCTCCGGTGTGCAGCCGATCGTGGGCGTCTCGCTGGCGATCGATTTCGGCGAAGCGAAGAACGACGACTCACTTCGTAAGGGCACGGTTGCCGGCCATGTGCAACGCGACGGCATGATCGCGCTCTATGCGATGAACGACATCGGCTACGCCAACCTGATGAAACTCGCGTCGCGGGCGCATCTCGGCACCGCCGACGTCGAGCCGCCGCACATCAAGCGCGCGGACCTGGAAAAGTACGCAGCCGGCTGCATCGCGCTCACCGGCGGGCCCGATGGTCCGATCAGCCGAGCCCTCATCGAAGGCCAAGCGGATGCTGCCAGTGCGCGCCTCACGCTGCTCAAGCAGCTTTTCGGCGATCGCCTGTATATCGAGCTGCAACGGCACGGGTTGAAGCATGAGAGCGACGCCGAGCCGCAGTTGATCGAATTCGCCTATGCCCAGGACATCCCCCTGGTTGCAACCAACGAGTGCTATTTCGGCGCCGCCGCCGACTACGAAGCGCACGACGCGCTGATCTGCATCGCGGCAGGCTCCTACGTCAGCGAGGACAACCGGCGCAAACTCACGCCCGAGCACTATTTCAAGAGCGCCGACGACATGGTCCGCCTGTTCGCCGATCTGCCGGAAGCACTCGCCAACACGGTCGAGATCGCCAAGCGCTGCTCATTCCGCCCCAAAGGCCGCAAGCCGATCCTGCCGAGCTTCGTGAAGACCGCTCCCGGCGCCAGCGAGGAGGACCGCCTCGCGGCCGAGGCTGCCGAGTTGCGCCGCCAAGCCGAGGAAGGACTCGCGCGCCGTCTTGAAGTGCTGCCGTTGGCGTCCGGGTTCACGCGCGAGGATTATGACAAGCGCCTGGCCTACGAGTGCGACGTCATCACGAAGATGAAGTTTCCGGGCTACTTCCTGATCGTTGCCGACTTCATCAAGTGGTCGAAGACGAACGGCATTCCCGTCGGTCCGGGCCGTGGTTCAGGCGCGGGTTCCGTCGTCGCCTGGGTGCTTACGATCACCGATCTCGATCCGCTGCGCTTCGGGCTGCTGTTCGAGCGCTTCCTGAACCCGGAACGCGTGTCGATGCCCGACTTCGACATCGACTTCTGCCAGGACCGCCGCGACGAAGTGATCAAGTACGTCCAGAAGAAATACGGCGAGGATCGCGTCGCGCAGATCATCACGCACGGCAAGCTGCAGGCGCGGGCTGTGCTGCGCGACGTCGGCCGCGTGCTGCAGATGCCATACGGTCAGGTCGACAAGCTCTGCAAGATGGTGCCGAACAATCCAGCCAACCCGGTGACGTTGCGGCAGGCGATCGACGGCGAGCCAAAGCTGCAGGAGGCCGCGAAGGAAGAGCCGGTCGTGCAACGTCTGCTCGAGATCTCGGAAAAGCTCGAAGGCCTCTATCGCCACGCCTCGACGCACGCCGCCGGCATGGTGATCGGCGATCGTCCGCTCGACGAGCTGGTGCCGCTCTACCGCGATCCCAAGTCGAATTTCCCGATCACGCAATTCAACTGGAAGCTGGTCGAAGCCGCGGGCCTCGTGAAGTTCGACTTCCTGGGTCTCAAGACGCTGACCGTGCTGCAAAAGGCCGTCGAACTGATCGAGAAGGGCCGCGGCGAAAAACTCGATCTGCCGACGATCGAAATTGCCGGCGACGATCCGAAGATCAAGGGCGCCTACGAGCTGCTGGCCAAGGCCGATACGGTCGGCGTGTTCCAGCTCGAGTCCACGGGCATGCGCGAAAGCTTGAAGCGGCTGAAGCCCGACCGCTTCGAAGACATCATCGCCATGGTCGCGCTCTACCGGCCGGGTCCGATGGACAACATCCCGACCTACATCAACCGCAAGCACGGCGACGAGCCGATCGAATACCCACACGCGATGATCGAGCCGATCCTGAAAGAGACGTACGGCGTCATCATCTACCAGGAGCAGGTCATTCAGATCGCACAGGTGATGGGCGGCTATTCGCTCGGGCAGGCCGACCTTCTCCGCCGCGCCATGGGTAAGAAAGACAAGAACGAGATGGCCGCCCAGAAGGAGCGGTTCGTCGAGGGCGCGATGGGCAAGGGCGTCAGACAAGCCGATGCCACCTACATTTTCGAGTTGGTCGACAAGTTCGCCGGCTACGGTTTCAACAAAAGCCACGCGGCGGCGTATGCGCTGGTCGCGTATCACACGGCCTATCTCAAGGCGAACTACCGGCCGGAGTTCCTGGCCGCATCGATGACGCTCGATCTCTCCAACACCGACAAGCTCGCGATGTTCGCGACAGAGGCCCGCCGCTCCGGCATCGAGGTATTCCCACCCTGCGTGAATGCGTCGGACGTGGAGTTCGGTGCAACGCCACCCAAGGGTGAGTACGGCGCGGGTGCGAAGTCGGCACCTGAAGCGCAACCAAAAAAGGGCGCGATCCGCTACGCGCTGGCCGCGTTGAAAAACATCGGTGCGAGTGCGGTGCAAACGATCATTGCGGCGCGCGACGCAGACGGGCCGTTCAAAGACCTTTCCGATTTCGCGAGCCGCTTCGATCCGAAGGCGCTGAACAAGCGCGCACTCGAAACTCTGGCCATGTCCGGCGCCTTCGATGCGCTGGACAAGAACCGCGCGCTGGTCGTCGGCAACATCGAGAACATGGTGGCGCTGGCGCAACGGCTCGCGGCGAACAAGGTGGCAGGCACCAGCGATCTCTTCGGCGGCGGCGGTGCACAGAAGATCGACTTGCGCCCCCTCAAATCCTGGACACCGATGGAGCGCTTGGGCCACGAGTTCTCGGGCGTCGGCTTCTATCTCTCCGGCCACCCGCTCGACGAATACGGCGGTGTGCTGCCGAAGCTCGGCGTGCAGCGCTTCGTCGATTTCGAGGCGAAAGCCGGCTTGACGACGACGGGCGGGCGCTTGGCGGCGATCGTCGTTTCCGCGCGTGAGCGGCGTTCAGCCAAGGGTAACAAGTTCGCGTTCGCGATGTTTTCCGACGCCACCGCCCAGTTCGAGGCGGTGATTTTCTCCGACACGCTCAACCGCTGCGGGGCGCTGCTGGAGGCGGGCACGGCCGTGCTGCTGTCGGTCGAGGCCGAGCGCGACGGCGAGACGGTGAAGCTCCGCGTGCAAGGTATGGAACGGCTGGATACGGCTGCGGCCAACGTGCAGCGCGGCTTGCGCGTCGTGCTCGATCCACACGCGGTCGGCACTCCGAAGGGCCGGATGGACGAGATTAAGGCGCTCTTGAAGGCCGGCGGCAAAGGTGAGGTGCGCTTCGCGATGGAAGTGGCCGGGGTGCCGAACGTGCCGGGTATCCGCGCGATCGAGTTCGCCTTGCCCGGCCGCTATGAACTCGGCCCCCAGCAGCGGGGCGAGATCGCCACCGTGCCGGGTGTGCTTGAGGTCGTGGAGATTTGAGTGGGTTTCGTAGGGCGCAATAGGCAAAGCCGTATTGCGCCGATTGAGCGCGCGTCCGATGTCGAAGCGGTGCAATACGGCGACAAGTGCAGCGCCGCCTATTGCACCCTACTTGCTACGTCCTGCGATAAATCATCAGCGTTTTGTACCTGCCGACCTGCTCCATGCCGCGCGACTTGACGAGTTCGGCGCCCGCAGCCTCGGCCATATCGTAAGCGAACGAGCCGGTGTAGAAATGGATCTCGCCGCCGGGCTTCAGGCGGTCGGCGCAGACGAGCGCCATTTCGGTGTCGGTCAGCGCGCCATACTTGTCGTTGTGCTCCGTGCGGTATTCGCCGACATGAAACAGCGAGGCGAAATCGAGCGGCGGCAACAGGCGGCCGTCGAGCTGGTAGATATCGCCGAAGTAGGCCTTGTAGGTGGCGCCGAGCGTCGGGTTTTCGATCAGCAGCTTGATGTAGGCCTGATACTCGTCGGGGCTGGCGGTGATACCGAGAATGGCGTTGTTGGCGCCGCTTTTTGCATTGCGCAGGCCGAGGATATGATGGTTTCCCGTGCCGAAGTGGAAGATCGTTTTATTCTTGATCCCCTTCTCCTCGAGATACTCGCAGAAGTGGACGTCGCAAGGGCACTGCTTCTCGTCGAGGCTCCAGGTGGCGTTCCAGTAGTTCAGCATCGGGCACCCTTTCAGGTTGTCTCGCGTTCGCGAATGTGGATCGTGGCGGCAATGCCGCTTCGTGTCATGTTGACCACCTGATCGTACAGTCTTGGTGGCGGTAACGTCTGGCCGAGGCTGATCAAGGTCGCCTTCGGCAAGGCGGTGCGGACGGCACGGATCAACTCGCCCTGCGCCGTGGCGTCGAGCGCGGAGAGCGCGTCGTCGAGCAGGATCAGGTCCGGCGCCTGCGCCAGCACGCGGGCGATGGCGAGCCGCTGGCGTTCGCCGTTCGAGAGCCGCTGATCCCAGCGGGAATCGACATCGAGTTCGTCGCCGAGCGCCGCGAGGCCGACGCGCGCCAGAGCCGAGCGCAACGTTTCATCCGCGATCGGCTGGCCCGTTTCCGGATAGGCGAGCGTCTCTCGCAAGGTGCCGAGCGGCACATAGGGTTTCTGCGGCACGATCATGACGCGCGCATCGTCGGGAATGCGGATCGCGCCCTCGCCTTCGGTCCAGAGCCCGGCAACAGCGCGCACGAGGCTGGACTTGCCGACGCTGGTTTCTCCGCTGACGAGCGTGCTCGAACCCGGCCGCGCCATCAGGTTGATGTGGCTGATCACCGGCTTGCCGAAGGGATCGCGGACGGCAAGACGGGCAAGGCTCAGGCCCGGGTCAGCGCTCGCTTCATAGCTGATGCCGGCGCCGGCGGCTGCCTGCTTGCGGTCAAGATCGTCGCAGGCTTCGATGATGTCCATGATGCGCTTGGCGGACGCATACCACTCGGAGAACCGGCTGAAGTTGTCGACGATCCAGGAGATGGCCCCTTGCACGATGACGAAAGCGCCGGCGAGTTGCGTCACCTGGCCGAGCGTCAACTCGCCGGAGAGGTACTTGGGTGCTGCAAACAACAGCGGCACGATCTGGTTCTGCAACAGCGGGCCGGTCGTGTTGGTGATCCAAGTCAGGTGGCCGTGCTTGGAAATCACCTGCGTCCAGGATGATACGACCCGATCGAACATGCGCCGCAGGATCGTCTGCTCGGCCTGGTGGCCGGACATGACGGCGACACTCTCGGCGTTCTCGCGCAGCCGCATCATGGCGAAGCGAAAATCACCCTCGCGCTCGTTCTTGGCGTAGACGACGCCTGGGAGCCGCCAGCCGACGCGGATCATCAGGATCGACATCAGCGTGCCATAGGCGAGCGCGACGAGGACCATGTAGGCGGGAATCGTGACGCTGGAGGTGCCGAGCGACAGCGTGTAAGCGCCGCCGACCGTCCAGAGCACGGAGATGAACGTCGCGGCGTTGAGCACGGCGATGACGAGGCCGATCGCGAGGTCGGTCAAGTGCTCGACGGCCCAGCGGGTATCGTCGGCGATGCGGTATTCTGGGTTCGCAGGCTCGGTGCGCGCGGCAGCGAGATGATAGAAACGGCGTTCGCCGAGCCAGCGCTTCAAGAGCTGGTCGATCAACCACTCGCGCCAGCGCACTTGCAGGGTCTCGCGCGTCAGCACGATGCCGACGCCGACGGCCGCCATCAGCGCGACGATGACAGCCACTGTGACAGTCGCCTGCGAGAAGGCTGAGACGTTCTTGGTCTCCAAGGCATCGAAGAACGAACGGTTCCACTGGTTCAACGCCACCGTCACCGCTGTGCTGGCGGCAAGGCAAAGGGCCAGGCCCAGCGTCAGACCCCAGGCGCGCGCCGCCGTTGGCCCTCGCCAGTAGCCGCCGGAAAACTTGCAAAAGGCGTATGCCACCCGCGCATTCAGCGTTGGCTCGGTCGTTTCGGCGGGCACAGGACCCTGGGAAGCACTGGTCATGGAGCGTCAAACACCATGCGATCAGGTCGGGCTTGTGGCGGAAATGAGCAATTCACGCGACGGAAACCATCGGCCGGGGTGAACGGAGACTACGAGAACCTACAACGCCTTGATGCCGAGACGGGTCGCCATGGCGGCGAGTTTGGCTTGCACTTGTGGCGAGAGCGGCACCCCGTTTGCCGTTCGGTCGCGGTGGCGCAAAGCGCGATCGTCGCCCGGCAACCGAATGCGCTCGACGCCCGGCAGCCGCGCGGAACGGCGCAGCTCCTCGAGATGGCGCTTCGTCTCCGCCGCAAACTGCACCGGGTCGACGAACCGCGCGACATCGAGCGCAACGATGAACTGGCCGGTGTTGGTGACGGTCGTGTTGTCGGCATTGAAGTCGACGACATCGGCGCCGACGGCGGCACCATTCAGCGCGCCCGCGAGCAGGCCCAGCACGAGCGCCAAACCCGCACCCTTGTAGCCGCCGATCGGCAGCAGCACGCCGTTGGCGCTGTCGGCGGCGTCCGTAACCGGCGCGCCGGTGGTACGGTCGCTCATCCAGCCTTCCGGCATGGCGCGGCCGGTAAGCGCGTAGTTCTTCACCGTACCGTAGGAGACGACGGTCGTTGCCATGTCGATTACGACGGGATCGGCGCCGCTCCCGAGCGGCAGTGCAATCGCCAGCGGATTGGTGCCGAGCAGCAGATCGGTGCCGCCCCAGGGCGCCATGTGGTTGGCGCTGGCGACGGCCGAATAGATGCCGATCATGCCGGCCGCCATCGGCAATGCCGCGTACACCGACGCAGCGCCTGCATGATTGGAGCCGTGCACGCCGACCCAGGCGACGCCCGTTTCGCGCGCGATTGCAATGGCTGTCTCGGCGGCTTTGGCGACCACGAGCGCGCCCAAGCCATTGTCGCCGTCGACGCGGGCGGTGGCGGGCGCGGTGCGCGTTACCGTTATATTGGCGCGCTTGTTCAGGCCGCCTGACGCGATCCGGTCGATGTACTGGGCCAAGCGGAAAATGCCGTGCGCGTCGGCGCCGACGAGATCGGCCTCGACCATCAGGCGGGCAGCAGTGTCCGCATCGGCCGCGGGCACCCCGGCGGCGCTGTAGGCAGCGGCGATGAAACGCGCGAGATCGGTTGCCATGAAACGGCGGTCGGCCGTGTTCGTTGTCATCGGCTTGTCCCTGATGTCGTGCTCGATTGGCTCCGGTCATACTCCGCCACCAGTGCCCGCACACGCGGAATGAGTTCGCGCCCGTACTGTTCCGTATCCGGCACCGGGTCGTAGCCGCGCACGAGCAGGCTGGTTGCGCCGAGCTTGTAGTACGCGAGCAGCGCCGCGGCCACCGTATCGGGCGTACCGACCAGCGCCGTCGAGTTGCCGCGCGCACCGGTTGCAACGGCAATCCGCGCCCACAGACACGTATCGTGCACGTCGGCTTCGGCGGCGGCCTTCAACAGGCGCAGCGAGCCGGCGTTCTCCGGTTGCGGCGGACCACTCTTCTGCAGCGACCTGATGCGACCGAGAATATCGCGTGCGCGGTCCCAGGCCTTCGCCTCCGTGTCAGCCAGGATCGGCCGCGTCGACAGGCTGAACGCGGGCATTTTGCCATGTGTTGCAGCGGCCGCGCGCACGCGCTGCATGAAGGCTGCGGTCTCGGCCAGCGGCTCGCCCCAGAGCATGAAAACCTGGAGATGCGGCGCCAGGGCGTTGATCGCATCGTCCGAGCCGCCACCGCCATAGACGGGAATGTGCGGTGTCTGCCGACAGCGGATTTCGGAGTGCGCGCCTTCGATCTGGTAGAATTCGCCCGTGTGATCGAACGGCGCGGTCGCAGTCCACGTCCGGCGCATTACGTCCACGTATTCGGACGCGCGCCGGTAGCGCGCCGCGTGGTCCGTGTGGTCGCCGTCCCTAGCTTGGTCCGCGTCACTGCCGCCAGCGATGATGTGCACGGCGAGACGCCCGCCCGAGAGCTGGTCGAGCGTCGCGAGTTTTCGCGCGGCCAATGTCGGCGCCACGAAACCCGGCCGATGCGCGAGCAGGAATTTGAGTGTCGTCGTCGAAGCCGCCGCATGAGCCGTGATCAGAAACCCGTCCGGCGCATGGGAATAGTAGCCGATCAGCACGCGATCGAAGCCGCCGCGCTCGTGCAGGCGCGCGGTTTCCGCAATCACCGCCGGATCGAACGGCGGGCCATCGGGCGGAATGATTTCCGAGGAGACCCGCGGCGTCACCCAACCGATCATCTCAACAGGCATTGCGTGGCTCCTGCCTCTCCCGGTCGCAAGCCGGACTCGGTCGTTAGCGAGTTATGATGGCGCTGCTTGTCAACATCGGTATGCGGGCATGACATCACCGAGAGCGGATATCTGGCGCCCACTCCTGTATATTCCCCGATCAATCCAGCATCTTGCTCGGCCAGTCGCCTTCGCCAAGCGCCAGACGAGACGCAGTACAACTAGGCCAACCATCTGACGACCGGCACTATGCCAGCCGGCGTGCTGCTCGTCTCGATCAAACCCGCAGTTGAGTCCGCGCTCCCATGCGTGCATCTTGCCAGCCGAGCACATCATCAGGCATCAGGGACCATCATGGACGGGGACATCTTCGACTTCATCGTCACGGGCGCGGGTTCGGCCGGCTGCGCCGTGGCCGCTCGCCTTTCAGAGTCCGGCCGCTATCGCGTGCTGCTCCTCGAAGCCGGTCGCCGCGACGATTATCCGTGGATCCACATACCCATCGGCTATCACAAGCTCTACACCAACGAGACCTATAACTGGAAGTTCGAGAGCGAGCCGGTGCCGGGCCTGAACGGGCGCACCTCATATCAGCCGCGCGGCAAGATGCTCGGCGGAACGAGTTCGCTCAACGGCATGGTGTATATGCGCGGCACGCCCGGCGACTACGACGGCTGGCGCCAGCGCGGCTGCGAAGGCTGGGACTACGCCAGTGTGCTGCCCTATTTCCGCAAGGCGGAGGACAACGAGCGCGGCGAAAACGAGTTCCACGGCGCCGGCGGGCCATTGAAGGTGACAGACCACCGCTTCCGCAGCGAGATCGTCGACGCCGTGCTGGTCGCGGCGGAGCAGGCCGGCGTACCGCGCAACCGCGACTTCAACGGCGCAACGCAGGACGGCGCCGGCTACTATCAGGCGACGGTCGGCGACGGCAAACGCTGGAGTGCTGCGACCGCCTATCTGAAACCCGCGCGTAACCGGCAGAACCTCGTCGTGACGCCGAACGCGCATGCGACGCGCATCCTGATCGAGGACGGCCGCGCCGTCGGCGTCGAGTATCACACACCCGACGGCCTGCGCACGGCGCGCTGCCGCGGCGAAGTGGTCGTCTCCGGTGGCGTCTACGGCTCACCGCAATTGCTGCTGCTCTCCGGGATCGGGCCCGGCGCCCATCTGAAGGAACATGGTATCGCCGTGCAGCATGATCTCGCACCCGTCGGTGCCAATCTGCACGACCATTTCAACTCCTATGTCGCGTGGCGCGCAGCAAAAACCGGCACGCTCAACGATCTCGCGACGTCGCCTGTCCGCAAGCTCACGGCCGGCATCAAGTACATGCTCGGCCGCAGCGGGCCGCTCGCCGGCATCAGCACGCTTGCCGGTGTCCTGGTACGCTCCGATCCGCGTTTCGATCGTCCGGACCTGCAGCTCAACATCTTCCTCTGGTCGATCAAGCACCGCGACGGCAGCGGCATCTACCCGCACGACTGGCCGGGCTTCTCGATTTCACCGGTGCATCTGCGCCCCGAAGGACGCGGCAAAGTCAGCCTGAAAAGCCCCGATCCGCTCAGCCCCCCGAAGATCGAGTTCAAGTTCCTGGACACCGCCTACGACATCGACGCGATGCTCTACGGCATGCGGATGGCACGCAAGATCGCCGAGCAGCCGGCTTTGAAGCCGTTCATCGTCGAGGAGGTTCAGCCGGGCCCCGACATCACCAGCGACGAGGCAATGATCGAGGACATCCGCAACCGCGGCGTCTCGAACCTGCACCCGGTCGGCACCTGCCGCATGGGCAGCGGCCCCGACGCGGTCGTCGATCCACGCCTGCGTGTGCGCGGCCTTGGGGGACTTCGGGTTGCCGATGCCTCGATCATGCCGCAGGTGGTCGGGGGCAACACCAACGCGCCCTCGATCATGATCGGCGAAAAGTGCGCCGCGATGACACTCGAGGACACGCGGCGGGCCTGAACCGCGGCGTCTTATTTGCCAGCCGGAGCCGGTTGAGCAGCCTTTGTGGCCGGTGCCGCTGACTTGGCATCGGCCGATGCCGTTCCTGGTTCGGATGCGGTGTTCGGTTCCGGCACCGTTGCAGCCTTGGGTGTAGCAATCTTGCTTTTCTTTTTCTTTGGCGGTGGCGCTGCAACCGAGGACGTCTCGATCGGCGGCGCGTGCTCCGCCTTCCAGCCGCCGATGCCGACGACGCTGCATTTGTCCTGACCTTGCACCCAGCGTCCCAGATCGGCACCCATGTCGCGTGCCACTTCGGGCGCCATCCGGAAGTTGTCCGATTGCAGACGCGACCCGCCGCCGGTCGGCGCAATGCTGATCCGGAACGCGCGGACCGAGCGTGGGCTCTGCCCGGTCGTGTCGCGCTCGTAGATCGCGATCTCGGCACCGCCACCGCTCGTTTGCGGGGCGACATCGGCGTGGAACACGTAGGTTTTCTTGAGGCTGCCCTGCGCACCGAACCAGCAGCGCAGCGCGCCGCGGGCAACACGGCTATAGATCTCGACCGGAGGCTCTGCGAGTTCAGTCGAGATGGCGCCGGGATCAGCGGCGACGACAGGCCCGCTGTTGCCCACGAAAGCTGCAACCGCACCTGTCAATGCCAGCGATGTCAACCCCAGCCTCATGCGACCTTACCAAACGCTGCTCCGCTACGGGGCATTGCGTGTGCATGAATTGCAGACCGGGACCGAATAGGCAAGGGTGGCACATGGCCACTTGCCGCTGCACGCGCCCACGACGCCTGGCATGACCACATACGTTTAAAATGAGCACATCCGTCCGAAACGGCACCCAAACGGCACCGCCCGGCACGAATGCAACGAAACCGCGCCACAAACGGCGCCACCCGACGCCCCGAACGCATCAGGATGCGCGGACGTCCGTGTTGCCGCCATGGCGGCGGTTGCGACCGGTTTCACGGGCACTGCTTTCGCCAACCTCGCTCTTGCTCAGCAGATCAGCGGCAGCATCGCGCTCCTTGATCGCGACCGCGAGCTTCTCACGCAGGTCAGCAACCGACGTCGCCAAGTTGTCCCGGCGCTGAGCGGCGGCCTTGGCGAACGTCGAATAGGCGAAATGCCCGCGATCCCGAACGCCGGTGCGGTCTTCCTCGTTCGCGATCTGCCGGTCGAGATCGACGGCCATCTGATCGAACTCGCGAATCATCGATTCGAGGTCCGCGACCTTGCGCGATTTCTCCTCTGCCTCGAAACGCTTCAGGCGAAGTGCGTTTTCACGTGCTTTCATCACTACTCATCCCCAGACTCGACGAACCGAACGCAGATACATGATCAAGTTCCATGCCAACGGGATGGAGCTACGTGCACCCTCGCCGGACAAGGATCCGCTTCGAGAGATATGGTGAAGGCTACCCCAATGACTTTAAGTTGCGGTAAAGCAACGCTTGCGTCTGCATTCTGAATCCGAACCAATATCTCCGAGTCGGCAGACTCGATTGCCTCTAGGGCACCCGCCGCAAATCAGTTAATCATCAGAACACGCGACGAAGCGAGCAGGGCAGGGGCGCCCGGACGCAGCGGCCGCGGGGCGGGCAAGTTCAAGCGCGTTGGGGCAGAGACGGCATCCTATTTTGTCGATCGGTGAGTCACGTCCAGTGATGGAGGTGATTTTGCGATCGGCGTGTTGCGGGCGAAATCAGGCGCGGCGGCGGTCGAATAACCGCAAAGCCTCTCGCAAATGGTCAACTCGCAAGAGAAAATTAGGGTTTGTTAACCTCTCGACCTTAGATTTCACAAAGATGAATGAGTTGCACCTTTACCGGTGTGGCTTAGGGGCAGCGGGTCGGGAAACGAGGAATTCGCATGCGGGTCCTTCTGATCGAGGACGATAGCGCGACGGCGCAGAGCATCGAACTGATGCTTCAGTCCGAAGGGTTCAATGTGTACACGACGGATCTTGGCGAGGAAGGAGTCGACCTCGGCAAGCTCTACGACTACGACATCATTCTTCTCGACATCAATCTGCCGGACATGAGCGGCTATGATGTTTTGAAGACTTTGCGTGTGTCGAAGGTGCAAACGCCGATCCTGATCCTTTCGGGACTGGCGCAAATCGACGACAAGGTGAAGGGGCTCGGTTTCGGCGCCGACGACTACATGACGAAGCCCTTCCACAAGGATGAGCTCGTTGCCCGCATCCACGCCATCGTTCGGCGTTCGAAAGGGCACGCGCAGTCGGTCATCGAGACCGGCGACCTGCGCGTCAATCTCGACACCAAGACGGTCGAGGACAATGGCGCACGGGTGCATCTGACCGGCAAGGAATACCAGATGCTGGAGCTGCTCTCGCTCCGCAAGGGTACGACGCTGACCAAGGAGATGTTTCTCAATCATCTCTATGGCGGCATGGACGAGCCGGAACTGAAGATCATCGACGTCTTCATCTGCAAGCTGCGCAAGAAGCTGCAGACCGCGACCGGCGGCAAACACTACATCGAAACGGTCTGGGGCCGCGGCTACGTGCTGCGCAATCCCGGCGATGAAGGTGAAGCTGCCGCCTGAGACTAATCGTTCTGCCCGGACGAATACGAAAAAGGGGACCTTTCGAGGTCCCCTTTTGCGTTTGCAGTTTTCGTAGGTCGGGGCGAACCGCCCGGAAGGCCTATGGAACCTGTGACGGTCCGCCGGCGAGTTCCGACATCGCAGGGCCCGCCGACGTCGTCGGCCCTCACGGGCGTGGCGCCGCGATCACCCGTGGTCGCCGTGGCCCGTTCGCTCCGACCTACGCTATTTCTGGCCATTCAACACGTATCGTGCGCACCGATTGACATTGCGTCCGGCCGGGCTGATCCTGCCGCTATCATCACATTTCGCGCGCGTTGACCGACATCACACTTCAACGCTTGAACATTGCTGGAGGATGCACCCCATGGCTCTTGCTACCAATCGACGGATCGAGGTCAAAGCGATCGCGGGAGCACTCGGCGCCGAGATCGCCGGTGTCGACTTGAGTAACGTCGACGACGCGACTTTTGCAGAGATCTACGACGCCTGGCTCGAGCATCAGGTCGTCTTCTTCCGCGGCCAGGACATCACGCCCGAGCAACAGATCACGTTCGCCAAACGCTTCGGCGCGATCCATCACCATCCCTTCATGAAGGGCATGGACGAGTATCCAGACATTCTCGAGATCGTGAAGGAGGAGAGCGACACGCGCGCCTTCGGCGAGACGTGGCACACCGACCAGATGTTCAACCCCAAGCCCGCCAAGGCGACCATCCTCTACGCCAAGGAAACGCCCGACGCCGGCGGCGACACCATGTTCGTCAACATGTACCAAGCCTACGACACGCTCTCCGAACCCATGAAGGCCATGATCCGGGACGTCAAAACCTGGAACGTGGGCAACCGCAAGAAGCTCAGCCAGACCGACAATCACGGCAGCGTCACCGAAGGCCGCTACAAGGGCAACGAGACGATGGCGGCCAAAGTCCGCGATCCCGGCGATCTCGTCACCGAGACGGCACACCCGCTGGTTCGCACGCATCCCGAAACCAAGCGCAAGGCGCTTTATCTCGGCAACCACGCGATCGGCCTGCACGGTTTCCAGGACAAGGAGGCACGTCCGGTCCTCGACTATCTGAAGACGCATGCGATCCACCCGGAGTTCACCTGCCGCTTTCGCTGGGAAGTCGGCTCGATGGCGATCTGGGACAACCGCTGCACCATGCACCGCGCCCTCAACGACTATCCGGGCAAGCGCCGCCGCATGCACCGCATCACGATCGCCGGCGACATACCTTTTTAGTGCGCCTCCGGATGCCCACTGCGCATCCGGCGCGTGGATACGGTAGGCGTGGGTGAAACGCTCCGGATGCCCTCGGCGCATCCGGCGCGTGGATACGCTAGGCGTGGGATGCCTCTTTATTGCTCGTCGGATGCCACGTGCGCATCCGCGGGTCGACCGGCAACCGTCCCCACGCGCCGGATGCGCTGAAGGCGTGGGCATCCGAAGGCGCCACAAAAATGTGCTCACGTTACAGTCTGACGTCGCCGGCCGAGGCGGTCCGCGCCTATTTCAAACTCGCGGAAACGCCGCCACCCTATCCCGCCCGATACAACATCGCGCCTACGCAGCCGGTGGCGGTCATCCGCCAGAGCCTCAAGGGCATGGCCGAGTTCACGCTCGTCCGCTGGGGGCTGATCCCCAACTGGGTGAAGGACCCGCGCGAGTTCGCGACTTTAATCAACGCCCGCGCCGAGTCTGCTGCGGAGAAGCCGTCGTTCCGCGGCTCGCTGCGGCACCGGCGCTGTCTGGTGCCAACCAACGGCTTCTACGAGTGGACCGGACGTGTCGGCCACAAGGTCCCGCACCTGATCCGGCGGCCGGGCGCCGAACTCATGGCCTTCGCCGGCCTCTGGGAGCATTGGCTCGGCGCCGACGGCAGCGAATTGGAGACGATGGCGATTTTGACCGTCGATGCCAATCCGACCGTCGCCGCGGTCCATGACCGGATGCCCGTGACGATTGCGCCTGAGGACTTCGATCGCTGGCTCGATTGCCGGTCAGGTTCCGCCGAGGGCATCGGCGACCTGATGGTTGCAGAAGCCGCCGACCGCCTCGAAATCCTCACCATTGACCCAAAGGTCTCCAATTCCCGCAATGAGGGGCCTGAACTCTGGACACCTGTGCCGCCAGCCGACAAGCGCCTGCTGTGACGGCCTGCACGCAATCTCGACGTCCGCATCGACCAATTCGGCGGGGGTTCCATATCCGGTCTCGAAAACGTCGCAAGGAGCGGCTATTATGCCACAGTCCCGATCGGTCCGGCTTCCCCTCTCAGGCGTGGATGGGGTGTTAACCACGGAACGTGAGAATGCTGGCAGCAGGTTCGCACCTTCGGGTGAATCGCTGCGAGTTTGCATACATCTTGCAGTCTACAGGCGATGGGTTCTTCTGGCGGCAGAGGGTCTTTGTCGGCGCAGCGATGGCGACCTCGGACTGAGGCTGCCCTGGACGGCTGCATCTGGAAATCGAACGCGCCATCCGCGATGGCACCGGAATGCAATCCGTCGGACCCTACGTGGTTGAGGAAACAGGACGATGCAGTACAAAGGTGATGATCTCGATCTCAGGGTTCCGGGGAGCCGCCCCCTGCGCGAGCCGTACGCCACGGATTATGACCAACCCATCACGAACGGCCGTTGGCCGCGCACGTCGGGCTACGGCACCGGCCTGCACGAGCCGCTCTGGGTCGACGAGACCGTGCTTGGTTGCTGCAACTACGCCTATGACATCGCCATGGCCAACGGCGCCGGCGAAGTCGGCCTCGAGCATCTCGTCAACGCCCTGACCCGCGTCGAAGCCGCCGCCCGGATGCTCGAAGCGCGCGGTGTCCGTGAAGGCCAACTCCGCCGCGAAAGCGCGAGCCTGATCGCCAGCGAGATCCCGATCACCGGCAGCACCGAGCGCAACCCGCCGCGCCGTTCGCCGGATTTCGAGGACGTGCTGCGCCGTGCCGTCGAGCAGGCGAGCCGCCGCGGCGTCGCGGCCTCGGTCGACGATGTGCTCTGGGTCATTCTGCATTACGGCCGCGATTTGCCAGCGGTCCAATTGCTGCGCCGGCACACGCCCGACTGGCAGCGCCCGGATTGGGCACGCGTCCGCGAGATGGCCGCACCGGCGTCCGATCAACGCCTGGCGCAACAACCTTTGCAGATCCAGCCGCAGCCCGCATACGGCGCCATCGATGCGCTCGCCGGCCGCATGGTGAATATGGAAGACGGTCTGCGCACCCTCCACCTCGAACTGACCAGCGAACGCAAGGGCCTTGCCGACCTTATTCGCGATACGCAGCGTGATATCGTTGCCGGGCGTGGCGACGGGGCGGCACTGCGTAACGATCTGGCGCAACGTCTGGAAGGCCTGGAACGCGGCCTGCACAGCCGCCCGGACGGTGGACGCATGGCGCAGCAGCTGACCGAGCGCATGCAGGCGCTGGAAAAGCTGATCGTCACCGGCCTGCAGTCGCGGCCCGACGACAACAGGCAGACGGCGCAACTCTCCGAACGTGTGCAATCCCTGGAGAAAGCCGTCCACAGCGGCCTTGGCGAAGGCGCCCGCAACTGGGCAGCCCTCGGACAGCGCCTGCAATCGCTCGAAACGTCGCTGATTACAGTGACAACACCCGGCGGCCAGACCGGCGCCGACCTTAAACCCTTGCTGGAACAGATCGCCAAACTCGAGCAGGGCCTCGAAACCCGATTGACGCAGAACATGCGCGTCGCCAGCGGGCTGGCCGAACGCCTCCAGGTCATGGAGCGCCTGATCGAAGCCGGCACCGGCGAGGGCGGACGCAACTGGGCGTCGCTCACGGAAAAGCTCGGCACCCTCGAAACGACGCTCAGGACCCGCCAGCAAGGTGCAGGCCCCGAGCTCGGCGAACTCGTCAATCGCATGGGCGCCCTTGAAGCCGCCGTCCGCTCACGCCCGCAGAACGCCGGTCCGGCCCCCGAGTTCGCCGAATTTGTCGAACGGTTCAGCGGCCTCGAACGCGCGGTCCGCGCCGGGTTCGGCGAGAGCCTGCGCACCACTTCGGTGATTTCCGATCGCCTGGCCGTCGTCGAAAAGGCGGCAACGGCCGCGACATCAGGCGGCGACGACGAAGGCCTGCTGATGATCGACGACCGCATCCAGTCGATCGAGCGCTTGCTGCAGGACCAGGCGACGGGCCGGGTCGATCCCGGCAAGTTCGACTTGACCGAGCTGGCCGCCCCGATCACGCGGCGCCTGACAGCGATCGAAGAGCAATCGGGCGAGCGTGCGCGCAATCTCGAGGGGCTCCTGCGGGAAACGGTCAACCGCATCGCCACGCTCGACCAGCGCGTCGCGAGCGGGGCGAGCGTGCATGATGAAGCCACGCGCGGCCGTGACCGCGAGGTCGCTGAAATGCACGAAGCCATCGTCCGCCTGAGCGAAAATCAGCACACGCTGGCCTCCGCAATCGCCGACTGGCGGCACGAAAGCCACAACGATCTCGGCGCCGTCAACGCGCAACTCGAGCGCATGTCGGCCGGTCCAGCCATCACCACAGCTGCGGCCGATATTGCAACGAGCGACTTCCCGAGCTTTGCGCGTGCCGGCACCCGCGCGCCTGCCAGTAGTCGCCCGGTCGTCGTCGACAGCAGCAACACAACCTACGTAGCCGACGCTCCGGGCGTGCCTCTGGACGAGGTGCCACAGTCCCAGCGCGGCCGCGGATTTTGGTGGTGGCTCTTTGGCACCGGCAATGTCGGGCAAGCCAATCGCGATGCCGAGATCCGCTGGAAGCGCATGCACGACCGCATCAAGGAAACGCGCGACCGCCGTCGCGCCTGAACAGCCGCAACGCCATTTTCGTATGAAGAGGCTACTCCGCGTCAAGGGCAAGCCGGCCAAGCGCTGCGTTCATCTTCCGCTGGGACGGCAAGCTGCTGCGCTCGCGGATTGTTGGCTGCCTGCGCAACCCGCACGTCCCCCTCACCGCACGAACCTGTAATCGAACGCGTTGCCCATGCCCGTCACCAGCCCGACCGTCGGGTTCGGGAAATGGATCGGCAGCACGAACGTATTCGTATCCGCGATGCTCGCCAGGAACGAACGCCGCGACTCCGCCGCCTGCTTCGGATCCGTGTCGAAGATCGTCGACCAGTGCGGCTCACGGCATTGCAGCGCGTGGTGCATCATGTCGCCGGTGACGACGGCGCGCTGGCCCTTCGACTCGATATTGACGCAGCAATGGCGTGGGCTATGCCCCGGCGTCGGGGTCAGCGTGAACGTGTCGTCGAGCTGATAGGTGTCGTCGACCAGCAGCGCCTGCCCCGCCTCGACGATCGGCCGGCAGTTATATGTCCACACGTTGCCCGGCGGGTTCTTGCCGGCCTTGGCCGCGGTTTCCCAGAACGCGTACTCGTCCTTGTGGAAAATATATTTGGCCTTCGGGAACGTCGGCACCCAGCGCCCATTCACCAGCTTCGTGTTCCAGCCGGTGTGATCGATGTGCAGGTGCGTGCAGAAGACGTGCGTGATGTCGTCGAAGCCGAGGCCCGCCGCCTTGAAGTTGTCGAGCCACGGCTGCTTCGGAAAATCCATCGGCGCCGGATAGCCCTTGTCCTCGCCGGTGCAGGTGTCGACCAGCACCGTGTGCTTTGGCGTGCGCACGACGAATGTCTGATACGTGATCACCATGCGCCCCGAGGCCGGGTCGAACACCTCCGGATCGAGCGTCGCCAGATGCCGCTGCCCCGTCGCCTCGTCGTAGGCCGGGAACATGTCGGCGGGTTTCCTCCACGGGCCGTCGCGCTCGATGATGCTGATGATGGTGACGTCGCCGATCCTGAGCGTTTGCATGGGGTGCCTGCCGTGTTGCCGCCTGCGTTGCGCTGACGATGCCACGACTTCGCCGGGCTGGCAAAGCGCTCGATGCACCAAAGGTCGGGGAGCAGCGCGCCCGTTCCATCTCGCGTTGTGCTGAGCCGCCAGACCGCGCAAGACCCGACACCTCAGGTATTGCCGGACCGTCGTTGTCGCGTCTCGTTCCTCTACCCGACCTACAGGCTCTGACTTGCACATCACGCGGTCAACCCGCATATAACGAGCACGCATCCGAACCCGGAAATCCGCCCATGACCCAGACCAACAACCGCCTCCTCGACGAGATTGCCAAGCTGATGACGGACGCAGCCGGCGCCGCGCAAGGCGTGCAGCGCGAGGTCGCGACCCTCGTCCGCTCGCAGGGCGAGCGCCTGCTGCGCGACATGGACGTCGTGTCGCGCGAGGAGTTCGAGGCGGTCAAGGCGATGGCCACCCGCGCTCGCGAGGAGAACGAAGCGTTGGCCAGCCGCATCGCCGCGCTGGAAGCCGCACGCGCCGCGCAGAAGGGGCACGGCTGAGTCCTCGTCCAACTGCTCGCGCCCGCTCGCTCGGGCCCTGAAACAGGGCGCACGAGGTTTGACGTTTTCCCCAGGCCCATCCACCTGTCATCAACAGGTTGTGCAACCGAAATCCCCGGAAAACCTGGGCCTTCGGCTTGCCACGGCCGCTCTTCGCCACTTTGATCGTGGAGAAGGGCAGCGTCGCCTTGCGACTCGTGCCCCCCATCGTCTACCTCGGCTGCAACCGCCAAGGCGGCAAGGCCCAAGGGGTGCGAAGCACCTCGAGCATCAAGGATCGTAGATGGCAACGTCAGAACCCGGCTTCGATCGCGTCCATAATCCCGTCGACCTCATCGAGCAGGTCGCATCGGCGCACGAGTGGGCCTGCGAGCGAACCAACGACGACGAGTTGACGCTGAATGTCGCCGGCACCTGGGCCGACTATCATGTGTCGCTGAATTGGCGGAATGATCTGGAATCGCTGCACATCGCCTGTGCGTTCGAATTCAAGGTGCCCGACAACCGGCTCGGCGAGGTCTATCGCCTGATCGCCCAGATCAACGAGCAGATGTGGCTCGGTCATTTCGACATCTGGTCACACGAGGGCCTGATCCTGTTCCGCCACGGCCTGATGCTGAACGGCTCTGTCGCGACATCCAGCCAATGCGAGGCTCTGCTCCGCGCCGGCCTCGAGGCCTGCGAGCGCTACTACCAGGCCTTCCAGTTCGTCGTCTGGGCCGGCAAGGATTCCCGCCAGGCGCTCACCTCGACGATGTTCGAGACGCACGGACAGGCATAAGCGGATAGCGGGCCTGGGCTGCCAAAAGCGCTGACAGAGCGCGGCGCTGCGACGTCGCCAAGCTGCCGGGTTGGGACACCCGCAACGGCAAAAACCTGCGCATAGCCGGCCTCGCAAGGATGTCGAGTCCGACGGCTGTGTATCCGCTACGCAAGCGACCCATTCATGTCCGGCAGGGCGGCCGCAATCTGGGTCTTGAAGTTGCCTGTCATCCGCCCGAGCAGAGGGCGGCCCCGGGAGGATCGAGACGGAAAGCGGTCGCCAAGCGCTGCGCAAACCGATGCTCGGCTACACGCGAACACGGTCGGTCCAGCAAGCACGGCGTTACCGACGGCTGTGGATCCGCTACGTATGCAACCCATTCATGCCCGGCAGGGCGGGCACAAAGGCCGGTGTGGCACCCACCCGTCATCCGCCCAAGCTGGGCGGAGGCGGCAGCGAAAACGATCGACCTGGCAGGCGGTCTCCAAGCGCTGCGCAAACCGATGCCCGGTTGCACGCGAACGTGGTTGGCCTCGGGGTGGCAACGTCCGTGCATGCGGCCAACCAGCACGGATCATGATCTGACGTCCGGTCAAAGCGGCGCACGCCCGCCATCGCCCCGCCACGTCCGGTGATGCCGGGTCGAGACAAGCCCACGGCGCGCAGGCCACCGGCATGCGAGCATCGCCTTTCCCGCCAGTATCGGCGCGTGGATCGGCGCAGAATTGACAAGCCGCGCGTTAGCCCGATAAAAGACGCCTGTTACTGGGGCCGTAGCTCAGATGGGAGAGCGCTGCAATCGCACTGCAGAGGTCAGGAGTTCGATCCTCCTCGGCTCCACCAAT